>JAGRGI010000008.1 GCA_020445565.1 Chromatiales bacterium | reverse complement strand
GCGGGTATAAAAAAAGCGCGGCCCCTGTCAGGGCCGCGCTTTTTTGCGGGAGAAGTCAGGCTGCGATCAGCACTGCATGTAGTTCATGAAAGAACCCAGGTTGTAGACTTCACCGTAACCGCGGGAACGCAGATAGCTCATGGCCTGATGGCTGCGGGCGCCGCTGTTGCAGTAGAGGATGACCGGACGATCACGATCCAGATGTTCGTCGGCGGCATGGAAGTACTGTAGAGGAAGATTGCTCGCTTCCGGCAAGGCGCCCATCATGAACTCATGGGGCATGCGAACGTCGACCAGCTGTGCGCCGGCCTGAACCTTTTCGCGAGCCTCGGAACAAGAGATATTCACCTCGATCATTGAAATCCTCCGATACCAGACCCAGCAGGCCGGGCTTGAATTATTCTTCGCCAAAGATGGGAGTTAGTATATTAATACCTACTAACATAGTCAAGTTTTCATTCCTTTTCCCGGTGTGGGTAGAATAAGGTGCAGTCCTGATATGCCGGCAGGCCGAAAACCGGCAAATAGAAATTAAAACCATGAATATCATATATTTAGCTGTTTTTATCGTGTTCTCGCTTACAGCGGGCAATCAGCTTCTGGCTGCGCCGGTGCTCGTCAATCCCGCCCTGGGCAGCCTGAGTCTGCTGACGCACGACACCACCGCATTGCGGCGTGTGGACGGCCTGACCTTCGACGCCCACGGCAATCTGTTCGCCGCCCTGGAGGTCACCAACAGCAATGGCGGTATCGCCTACGTCGACATCGATACCGGGGCCGTCACCCAGATCGTCACCGGCGTCAGCGGCGTCGACCAGATCGACCTGCATCCCTCCGGCGCCCTGCATATCACTCGCGAGTTCGGACCCGAACAGACCACAGGCCGGCTGCTGCGGGTGGATCTCGACTACGACGCAAACCAGATACCGGTTGCCGCGGCCGTTACCGACATCACCACGTCGCCGAACGGGCTGGATAACGTGGAAGGTCTGGTGACTTTGCAGCAGGATAGCGCCTACGGCAGCGCTGGCGATTTGATCGTGGGCGAGGATCTGGTGAACGGCCGCATCCTGCACATTGCCTTGAACGGAGACGACGGAGCGACTGCCGTGCTGGTGGATACCGGCGTCGCCCTGCAACGCCCGGAGGGTATGGCGTTTGGCGGCTTCGGTGCCGATTTGGCCCTTTATGTGGCGGAGACCCTGAACAACCGCATCCTGCGCATGGAACCGGACGGAAGCCTCAGCGTCTTTGGCCTGCCCGGCGGCAGTCTGGTACGCCCCGACAATCTGGAATTTGGCCCGGACGGCTACCTCTACGCCGCCGAAGATCCTGCCTCCGGCACCGGTCGAATCCTGCGCTATGACGCCGCCGGCAACGAGGAAATCGTTGCCACCGGCTTCAGCAAGGCATCCGGCCTGGCATTTGATCCGCTGAGCGGCGACCTGTTTATCGGCGAACAAAACGAGGCGAACCTTTGGCGGCTGAGTTTCACCTCGCCAACCTCGGTTCCCATTCCGCCGACAATCCTGCTTCTGCTCACATTTTTGCCGCTGCTAAGCCGATCAAACCGGGGGTGAATTCTCACCTCCCCGGCCAACTGCGAGCGGCGTCGAACGCCGATGAGTCCGTCTGGCGGAATAAATTCATCAGGTTTGCGTTTTGAGACAACTCACAGGAACCCTCCCCGCAGGGCGCTATCTATACTGAAAGTAGGGTGACGCGCCGCCTCCGCCGGCCTTGGACCGACCGTCCCCGGATTTCCCTTACCACGAAAAAACCGGATTGGAAGGAGGACGAGATGAGAAGAAGAATGTACTTCCTGCTCCCCGACGTGGCCACAGCACGGCAAGTGGTTGACGAGTTGCTGCTGGCCCGCATCGAAGAACGCCATATCCACGTATTGGCTAAGGACGGGACGCCGATGGAAGACCTGCCGGCGGCGAATCTGCTGCAAAAGAGCGATTTCGTCCATGGTGTTGAACAGGGACTCGCGGTCGGCGGCGCCACCGGCGTGCTGGCCGGCTTGGCGGCGGTGACATTCCCGCCGGCGGGCCTGGTACTGGGCGGCGGCGCGGTTCTGGCATCGGCCCTGGCGGGTGCCGGCATGGGTGCCTGGATATCGGGCATGATCGCCACCGATGTTCCTAATTCCCGCCTGGCCGAGTTCGAAAAAGCGGTCGAGGATGGCGAAATCCTCATGATGGTGGACGTACTCAAGGAAAAGGTGGACGAAGTCACCGATTCGGTGAAAAAGCATCACCCGGAAGCGGACATGCACGGCACCGAACCGACCATACCGGCCTTTCCGTAGGCCGCAGACGAAAGACTTCGCCGCGTTTCCAGGTCAAGGCGATACCTGTCTATCGCCTCAAGCCTCGGCGGCAAACGCCGCTACTGATAGTGAAAGCGTTTCAACCGAACGACGCGTTGGAGGTGTATCGTGGCCAGCAGAACGTTTGATATGGCGAGTGGCAAACAGCTTGAGATGCCAATCGGCTCTGACCCGGCACCACACCGTGAGACCTTTCCAAATAGGGAGCTTTCCCTGATCTTGATCGAGGTCCAGACGGCGCAGCCTGTCATCGCGATCCCGCCACACCACGACATGGCAGAAATGGAGCGCTACTTCGTCAGCGTGCGTTAGTCGATCGTTGCCGGGGCCGACTGGCGGCCTCGGCAGACGCGGAAAACCTCAGACGGAATCCTTATCCGCCTTGGTGCCCATGGAGGCTCCCGCCTTGGACTTGCTACGGCGTTCCTGCATTTCCTTGATCATTTGCGCACGACGCGCTTCGGCCTCGTTGCGGCGCGCCTGCATCTCCTGCATCGCCTTGTCCATTTCTTTGCGGGCACGCTGATTCATTTCCTGCATAGGGCGCAAGTAGGCAGCCTGGGAATCGGCCCAAGAACGCGCCCAGGTGTTGTACTGTTCGCTGTTTCCGGCTGCGGGAGCAGCGTAGGGAACGCCGTAACCGTAGTACGGGTAAGGCGCATAGGGGTACCACCAGGCCTGGGCGGAACCGGCTACAGCAAACAGTACAGCCAGAGCGGCAAAAGAATTGGCTTTCTTCATCGAAGACTCCAGAAACACAAAGGTGAAAACAGTAAAGAAAGGGCCATGCCCGGTTCAGGCGCACGCGACGCGAGAACTGGACACGGCCCTTGCGAGCAAGACCGTCGGGACTTACTTGGATTCAGGCGCGGCGGGAGCAGCGGGTGCCACAGGCGCAACCGGCGGGTAACCCCGGGCCGGGTAGCCATAGTAGGGATAACCATAGCCGTAGTAAGGATTGCCATAGCCGTAGCCATAGCCGTCACCGCGACCGCGGGCGTTCATGTTGAAATCGAAACCGCCATCACCGAAGCCGTTACCCCAGCCGTTCCAAGGGCCACCACCACCCCAAGGACCCCACCAGGCAGAAGCGGAGGCGGAAGCCGCCACCAAACCGACAATAGCAATCGCCTTGGCCAATTTTTTCATGGACCTGTCCTCGCAATCCAAATGAGAGATTCGTATCTTCGGAGCGGGAATTTTCGCAAACCCCACAAAACGATTATATTAGTGGGTGATTATGCAGGTCAATGTAACAAAGTCTTTCACTTCATTGGATAATTCAATAAACAAGGGGCGGCTTATTGGTATGGGTGTTCTCCCGACTGACTTTCAGAACACGCCCAAACAAGACGGCAAACCGCCGGACATTTCAACCGTCCATTTCCCCCACCAGCCAGATCCGGCTATCGGTTTCGATCACGGAAACCGTCGCCAGACTGGCCCCCACACAAGGCCCGCGAACGCACAGACCGTCGTGTGGTTGAAACAGGGCACCGTGGGTGGAACAGATAACGAAGTAACCGTCCATATCCAGAAAAGCATCGGGCATCCAATTGAGTGTCACGCCGGTATGCGGGCAGCGGTTAAGATAGGCATGGATCCGGCCACGGTGCCGTAGTGCGAAAAACGCCTCGTCGTCCGCTCCAGGGCGACTCGCAAAGCCCTTGGCGCTTCCCTCGGGCAGATCGTCGGCATGACACAGGAATCGCTTCACAGTCAATTCAACAGATCGTCCAGCCCCAGGCGAGCGCATTTTCGCGCAGCCAGATCGCAGGCATGGTGCAACCCTGTCCTGAGTTCTTCGCCGCGCAGGCGGGCATCGATCACCGCGGCATTGAAAACGTCGCCGGCACCCAGGGTGTCAACGATGCTGGCGGGCGGTACGGCATCGCACCAACAATACCCCCCGATCGCCTCGCTAGCCCCCGCCCCGCGCTCCCCCCAGGCACAGTAGAGGGCCTGTCCCGGAAACGACTGCGCCATGGCCTTTAGAAACGAGGCGGGTTCTGCGTAACCTTTGGACTGGGCAAAACCACGGGAAAACAGCACCACGTCCGCCATCGACGCCAGATCGACAAGCCCTTCGCGGGGTTTTTCAATCTCCAGTGAAACACCGGCCTGCGGCAGGACATCACGAACCCGCGCCATCATCCTGGCCAGTTCCGGTACGTTTCGCCCTTCGAAATGCACCCAATCGTAAGCGCTCAGGTCGAGACCGGCGAAGCAATCACCGCCATACTCCGGCAGGTCCCGATAGTGCACGATGGTCCGCGAACCGGTTCGCTCGCTGAGAGTCACATAGGAGGTAGGCAATCGGCCATTGGCGATCGGCTCACTGCCCAGCCAGCGGATTCCCCGCTGCTCCAGATCCGCCCGAACCCAAGCGGAGGCGTCGTCGTCCGCCAGATGCCCCGCCCAGTCGCAGGCGTAGCCCAACTGCGAAAGGACCACCAGGGTGTTGGTGCAGTTGCCGCCCCTTGACAGGCGCTGGTCCAATGCCCGCACCTCGCCATCCTCCGGTGGATAGACCTCGACCCGGTTGATGATATCCAAGGTGGCGATGCCCACGCCCAGTATTCTTTTCATGGCGACTTACTCCGTGGCAGCGGCGGAAAGCGTATCGGCTCCACGTTCCACCGCGAACCCGCTATGGACAACAGCAGACAGGAGGGTCCGCCGTAGGTACGCGCCCGGCCGCAGGCGCCGGGGTTGAGTATCCAGGGTGATGCCTGCTGATCGCAGACCTGGCGGTGACTGTGGCCGTAAACAACGGCGCGGGCCTGAGGGTAGATCCTGCGCAGCTCGGCATGGCGAGCGGCGGCGGAACGGACCCGGTGTCCATGGACCACCACCAACTCTCCTCCAGGGAAGTTCAGCCGGGCCTCCTCGTTCAACTGTGCCAACCTGTGAACGTCCTGAGCAGGCCATTTGGACGGTTGATCGTTATTACCCCGCACGGCGCAAACCTGGCTCGCGGCACCCAGTCGGTCGAGAACATCTGCATTGCCGATATCGCCGGCGTGCACCGCCCAATCGCAGCCGGCGAGTTGCGCTTCTATCCGGCTGTCGAGAACGCCGTGGCTATCGGCTACAAGCAGGACACGCAGCATTCATTCCGGGGCCTCGCCCCAGCCGCCACCGCCGGGCGTCTCGATGCGGATACGGTCTCCGGCCGCCATGTGCAGGTGAACCTTTCCCGGCACCACCGTACCATTGTGCAGATTGCGACCCGGCGACCCCGCCGTGCCACCGGCCAAGCCCCAGGGCGAACGACGACGGCGTTCGGTCAACAGGGTTGCCTCGCCCGGTGCCAGCCACAGGAATTCCCGCACCAGCCCCGATCCGCCGGGATGCACGCCGTTCCCGCCGGACCCCTGACGCAGTGCGTACTCCGTTACCCGCAGCGGGTATTTCATCTCCAGCACCTCGATGGGGGTGTTGAGGGTGTTGGTCATATGTGCCTGCACACCACTCAAACCCGCCCGCGCCGGCCCGCCGCCGGTACCGCCACCGATGGTTTCGTAGTAATCCCAGGCGGCACCCTGGCGGGAGGAACCCATGGCAAGATTGTTCATCCCCCCGTAGCTGGCCGCCGGAATTCGCTCCGGCAGGGCTTTGGCCAGGGCGCCCATGACCACATCGACGATGCGGCTGCTGGTTTCCACATTGCCGGCCGCGACGGCGGCGGGGCGCCGCGCATTGACCAGGCAGCCCTCGGGGGCACGCAGACGGATGGCGGAAAAGGTCCCATGACAGGCCGGGGTGTAGGCTGGCATGAGGCAGCGAAAGACATAAAACACCGCCGCCGCGGCGACCGATAGCGGGCAATTGATGTTGCCCTGGGTCTGCGGCGCGGTGCCGTCGAAATCCACGTCGACCCTTCCGTCAAGTACCTCGATGGCCACCCGTATCAGCAGATCGGTATTGCCCAAGCCATCGTCGTCCATGAAATCTTCGTAGCGGTAGATGCCCGCCGGTATCGTTCTCAGGGCCTCAGCAGCCAGTCGCGCACCATAGGCATTCAATTCACGCAGCCCATCCCGAAAGGACGCCAGTCCCAGTTCCGACAGACGTTGGGCGAGTCGGGTTCGCCCCACGGCGTTGGCACTTACCTGAGCAGCGAAATCGCCCCGGGTCTCGTCGGGATTTCGGGTCGACGCCAGCAATCCGGCCATTGCCTGGGCTTGCTCCTCGCCGGCCCTGTACCAGTGCACGGGAGCGATCACCACACCCTCTTCGGCGAGATTGCCTGAGATCGGCATGGAACCGGGGGTGCTGGCGCCAATGTCCGCATGGTGGGCCCGGTTCACGAGGAAGGCCGCGAGTTCGCCGCCATGAAACAGGGGGGTGATAACCGTCACGTCGGGCAGGTGGGTCCCTCCGAGGAAGGGATCGTTGAGAACGACGACGTCACCGTCGGCCCATTGCAGGGAACCGACGATATCCGCCATGGCGAAGGCCATGCTGCCCAGGTGGACCGGTATGTGTGCCGCCTGGGCGCACAACTGCCCGTGGGCATCGAAGACCGCACAGGAGAAGTCCAGCCGGTCGCGGATATTGGGCGAAAAGGCGGAACGTCGCAGCACCGCCCCCATTTCGTCGCAAACCGCCTCGATCCGGCTGGCAAAAAGGCTAAGTTCTATCGGATCCATCAAGCCACGGTAACGCAGCCCGCGGCCGCGCCGCAAGTGCCCGAAGATCTTACATGAGCCCGCGCTCGGCGAAGGATACCGGCAGGCCGTCACCGACGATGAAATGATCCAGCACTCGGATCTCCAACAGGCCCAAGGCGTCGCAGAGACGGCGTGTGAGGTGCTTGTCCGCCTCGCTGGGTTCAGAAACCCCGGAAGGGTGATTGTGAGCAAAGATGACCGCCGCGGCATTCAACTCCAAGGCCCGTTTCACCACCTCCCTGGGCGGTACAGCGGCACCGTCGATAGTGCCACGGAACATCTCTTCGAAGGCGATCACCCGATGGCGGTTGTCCAGAAACAGGCAGGCAAACACCTCATGGTGGTAATCGCGCAGACGGCTGCTCAGGAAGGCCCGCGTGGTATCGGGGCTCTCCAACGGATCGCCTCTTTGCAATTGCAGAAACAGGTGTCGACGCGCCATCTCCATGACCGCCTGAAGCTGCACAAACTTCGCCTGCCCCAATCCGTGGGCTGCACAAAACTCGTCCATCCTGGCGTTCAGCAGCGTTCGCAAATCACCGAACCGATCCAGTAGCTGCCGCGCCAGATCCACCGCGCTCAACCCGGTGACCCCGGTGCGCAAAAAGATCGCCAGCAGCTCCGCATCGGAGAGGCAGGCCGCGCCGCGTTGCAACAGCTTCTCGCGGGGGCGCTCCCCCTCCGGCCAATCACGTATGGACATCCGTGGTCTCCTCGTTCAGGCGGGACTTTCCGCACGTATTACGCCTTCAGGGAAATCCATTGCATTTACTCCAAATTCCACCGACGCCAGGCGCCGAATCGATAACGATTTTAGTGTCACTGCCAAAACCGGCACACTGAAATTTGGCCAGGCGGCATGCATTCGGTCAACGCTCTATCGGCCACCCCGCGGCCAGCAAGACAAAGCTTGGCAGAGACGGGTTGAGGCAGTACAGATTCGCCCAATCCCATGGCAAGCCGGGGTGCGAAGTCCTGAAATACGCGAAACCGACGGAAATCCTATCCGCAAACAGCAGGGCTTTCAATCCATTGGCGCGCAGGGAACGGCTACAACCGAAGACACTTTTCGGCTACCCTGCCGCTAGTTTCCGCGACCTGGGTTTTGGACCTTGCCGTGACCGATCCTCGCCAGCTTCACATCGTTCTCGGCGTTACCGGCGGCATAGCCGCATACAAGAGCGCCGAGCTGATTCGCCGTCTACGGGAACGCGGGGCCGAGGTGCGTGTGGTGATGACCGAGGCCGCACAGGCGTTCATCACACCGCTGACACTGCAAGCACTTTCCGGCCACCCGATTCATTGCGCGTTACTCGATCCAGGCCAGGAGGCTGCCATGGGCCATATCGAGCTTGCCCGCTGGGCAGATCGCGTCGTGGTGGCACCCGCCAGTGCCGATTTCATGGCGCGATTGGCCCACGGCCTGGCAAACGATCTGCTGAGCGCCTTGTGTCTGGCCACGCAAGCCCCGGTCGTTCTGGCACCCGCCATGAATCGGCTGATGTGGAGCAATCCCGCCACCCAGGCCAATGCCAGGCTCCTGCAGGGGCGTGGCATTGAGCTTCTGGGACCGGACACGGGCAGCCAGGCCTGCGGAGAGACCGGCCCCGGAAGGATGCTGGCGCCGGAGGCGATCGCCGCGTCCTTGACAGACGCCGATGACACACCCCTGCTGGGAAGGCGGGTACTGGTCACGGCCGGCCCCACACGCGAGGCAATCGACCCGGTTCGCTACCTCAGCAATCGCAGTTCCGGCCGCATGGGCTATGCCGTGGCTCTGGCCGCCGCCAAGGCCGGCGCCCAGGTGACGCTCGTAAGCGGGCCGGTCAGGCTAGACTGCCCGGCCGGAGTGGAGCGCATCCTGGTCGAATCGGCGGAGGAGATGCACCACGAGGTGATGAAGCAGGTCGATCAGGCGGACATCTTCATCGCCGTGGCCGCCGTGGCCGATTACCGCATCGCGGCACCGGCAACAAACAAGATCAAGAAGAATCAGGCCAGCCTGAGCCTGGAAATGGTACGCAACCCCGACATCCTGGCCGAAGTCTCCGCTATGGATCGGCGGCCCTTCTGCGTGGGTTTCGCCGCGGAAACCGAGGATGTGGAAGCCTATGCGAAAGACAAATTGAAACGAAAGAATCTCGACCTCATCGCCGCCAATCGCGTCGGCACACAACACGGCGGCTTCGAGTCCGAGGACAATGCCTTGATCCTGTTGTGGCCCGGCGGACGGGAAGACCTGGGTTTTGCCCCCAAGCTGCATCTGGCCCACAGACTCATCACCCGCGTGGCAAACCTGCTCGGCACCAAGGAGACCCCTTGAGAACCATTGAAGTAAAGATTCTCGATACGCGCATCGGCCAGCAATGGCCGTTGCCGCAGTACGCCACCGAAGGTTCAGCCGGCGTCGACCTTCGTGCCTGCATCGACCATGAAATCTCCCTGGAGCCAGGCGAGACCGAACTCATCCCCAGTGGGATCGCCATTCACATCGGTACCCCCGACCTGGCGGCGGTGTTGTTGCCACGCTCGGGTCTGGGGCACAAGCACGGCATCGTGCTGGGCAATCTGGTTGGACTGATCGATTCCGATTACCAGGGGCAGGTTTTCGTCTCGGTTTGGAACCGCGGCAAAACCAGCTTTGTGCTACACCCCGGCGAACGCTTGGCTCAAATGGTTTTCGTGCCCGTTGCCCAGGTCGATTTCCAGGTCGTTCAAGAATTCGAGTCCAGCCAGCGTGGCAGCGGCGGTTTCGGGCATTCCGGGCGTCATTGAACCGAAGGCATACCCAAGCACCGATACCCCCGCACCTCGCAGGCATACTCCATACTCAAGGTGAGAGGATACGCTGGCGGTTTGCAGCATGCGGCAGGCGTGCTAGTTTTGCGTCTAGGAGCCTGACGGTTTCGGCAACTGTGGAAAGCCGGCCGGGATCGACGGGACTCCTGCAAGGCGCGGCCATCCTGCTTCACCGCGCTTGGGCAACGGTCGGCACAAAGGAAGCTGCCGGATGTCTGTTTTCGGCCTCGCTTCTCCGGGCACCCTCCACAGGCACGGCCGTTTCACCGCATCGGAAGATGACGACAACAAGATGAACAAAAAGACCGACTACTCCAAATCCGGCCAGGGCAAGCCCGTGGTATCGGAAAAGCGATTGCCGAGCCTGCGCCGCTACGGCTTCTACGGACTGCTGGCGGCCCTGCTTTCTTCGCTGCTGATTGGTCTGGCGCTGTTTCAGCTCAACCGCATGCAAGTGGAATCGGTGCGCAGCAATCAATATCAGGCGCTGGCACAGGCCCACCTGGCAAAACTGTCGGCCCTGTTGCACCAGTTCAACGCGGTGCTGGACCGCTGGGTTCAGTCGCCGGAGCTGATTGCCACCCTGGAGACGGGAGATCCGGACGCCTTTCGCGAAAAGGAAAGGGAATTCTCTTTCCTTTTTCCCTTCACTCGCAGAGTCCGTCTGTTCGAGCCCAGCCTGGAGGGCGTTACCCCGGAGAAGATCGGCACGCCGCCCCTGAGCTATGCCGCCATCGAACTGCTGCGCCGCACCCGCGAGAGCCCGACACCGCCCCCCGCCGAGGCGCATATGTTCGGCAGCGAGAACCAGCACTTCAACATTGCCCGACGCATCGAGAATGACCAGGGCAAGCTGGTCGGGCTGTTACTGGCGAGCTTTCCTTTGGACCTGTTGCAATCCTCCCTGCAACGCTTGGGCAGCGATCGCGATGTACGCATAGAACTCCAGCAGGAAACCGATGACAGCCTGCCGCTGATCCTGGCCTCGCTCGGACCGACGGAAACCGATGGGCTGGAGGCACAACGGCCGCTGCCCATCAAGAACACCATCTGGAATCTGGTCGCATGGCAACCCGCGGACGCGGCCCCCATATTGTCTTCCAGACAGATCCTGTTTCTCGCCGTACTGGCGCTGGGCATGTTGGCACTGGCGGCGATATTCGTGTTGCTGTTCAAGCGCGTCAGCGAATCCGTTCGCAAGGACCAGATCACCATAATCAATCTGTTCGAAGACATGGTGAATGGCGAACTGCAACGCCAGTACCCGGTGAGTCTGGCCAACAACTACGGTACCGTGGAGCTGCTTCAGGGCATCGCCAAGGAGTTCCATTCCGGCGATGGAGCCACCAGTGGCCTGGGCATCGGCATCGAACGCGAACTGCTGTCCGCCGAACCCTATGTGCCGGAAACCTATGACATCGAAACCATCGGCCGTTCTCAGGGTGCAGAAAAGATTCCCGCCTCGATCTTCCGCGCCTACGACATTCGCGGCGTCGTGGGGGACACCATCACCGACGAGATCGTGCGCGAGGTCGGCCGGGCCATCGGCAGCGAATGCCTGGACAGCGACCAACATCGGGTGATCGTGGCCCGTGACGGCCGGACCTCAGGACAGGAACTGGTACAGGCTCTCACCGACGGGCTGCTCTCCACCGGCGTGGACGTAATCGACATTGGCATGGTTCCAACCCCCGTGCTCTACTTCGCCACCCATTATCTCGGCAGCAATTCCGGTGTGATGGTGACCGGCAGTCACAATCCGCCGGATTACAACGGCCTGAAGATTGTCCTCAACGGCGAAACCCTGTACGGCGATGCCATACAGACCCTGCGCCGGCGCATCGACACCGGCAACCTGCGCAGCGGCGAAGGCAGCCACCGCGATCAGAATCTGCTTTCCGATTATATGGATCGAATCATTGGCGATATCTCCCTGGCGCGGGGCATGAAATTGATCCTCGATTGCGGCAACGGTGTGGCCGGCGTGGCTGCCCCGGAACTGCTACGGCGCCTGGGCTGCGAGGTGGAAGAACTGTTCTGCAACGTCGACGGCCGCTTCCCCAACCATCATCCGAACCCGAGCAAGCCGGAAAATCTGGTCACGCTCAAACGCCGGGTGATGGATCAGGGCGCCGATCTGGGTATTGCCTTCGACGGCGACGGCGACCGCCTCACCGCGGTGGATTCCGCCGGCAACGTCATCTGGCCGGACCGGCTGCTGATGCTGTTCGCCAAGGACGTACTCTCACGTCTGCCCGGCTCGGACATCATCTATGACATCAAGTGCACCCGAAACCTGCCGCGGGTCATCGCCAATCTCGGCGGCCATCCTCATATGTGGAAGACCGGCCATTCCCTGCTCAAGGCCAAGGTGCGCGAGACCGGCGCTCCGTTGGGTGGCGAACTCAGCGGGCACATCGTCTTCCAGGAACGTTGGTACGGTTTCGACGATGCCCTCTACGCCTCCGGGCGTCTGCTGGAAATTCTGGCCGCGGACAGCCGTTCCACCGCCGACGTCTTCGCCGAGCTGCCCAATTCCCTGAGCACGCCGGAGCTTGAGATTCGCATGCGCGAGGGACAACCCTTCCGGCTCATGGAACGGCTGCTGAAAAAGGCCCAGTTCCCCGGTGCGAAGATCACCACCCTGGACGGTCTGCGGGCCGACTTCGAAGATGCCTGGGGCCTGGTGCGGGCCTCCAATACCACCCCCAGCCTGACCTTGCGCTTCGAGGCCGACAACGACGAGGCGCTGCGGCGGATTCAGGATACCTTCCGCAAGCTATTGTTGGATTTGGACCCGAATCTGCTGATACCCTTCTGATTGCGCCCGGCAGCACGCGCCGGGTAATTCGACATTCGTTTTCCGGCCCACACCCGCCCAGCGCGGGTTGTGGGCCGCTGCGTTGGAGTGCCTCGCAATGACCCTCAAGGCTGATGCCGCCCTGAATGTGGCCAAGGTTCTGACCGAGGCCCTCCCCTACATCCAACGGTTCTCCGGCAAGACCCTCGTCATCAAGTACGGTGGCAATGCCATGGAAAACGAGGACCTGCAAAGCAGCTTCGCCCGCGACGTCGTCCTGATGAAGACCGTCGGCTTCAATCCGGTGGTGGTTCACGGCGGC
Organism: Chromatiales bacterium; assembly: GCA_020445565.1. GTDB lineage: Bacteria > Pseudomonadota > Gammaproteobacteria > JAGRCI01 > JAGRCI01 > JAGRGI01. The sequence goes on along the minus strand of JAGRGI010000008.1, from coordinate 13,748 downwards.
GGCCCGCAGATCGGCGACCTGCTCAAGCGCCTCGGCAAGCAGAGCGAATTCATTCAAGGTATGCGCGTCACCGACACCGAGACCATGGACGTGGTCCAGATGGTGCTCGGCGGCCTGGTCAATAAGGAGATCGTCACCCTCATCAACCGCCATGGCGGTCTGGCGGTGGGGCTTTCCGGCAAGGACGGCGACCTGGTTCGGGCACGTAAGATGTACCTGACCCGCGAGGCTACCGAAAATCAGCCCTCGGAGATCATCGACATCGGTCACGTGGGCGAAGTGGAGAGCATCGACGCCTCCGTGGTGAAGATGCTGATCGCCGGCGATTTCATTCCCGTCATCGCCCCGATCGGTATCGGAAAAGACGGCGCCTCCTATAACATCAATGCCGATCTGGTAGCGGGCAAAATGGCCGAGGCCCTGGATGCGGAAAAGCTTGTTCTGCTGACCAATACCGCCGGACTGCTGGACAAAAACGGCAAGGTACTGACTGGTTTGAGCGCCCGCCAGGTCGATGATCTCATCGCCGACGGCACCATCCACGGCGGTATGCTCCCGAAGATCTCCTGCGCCTTGGACGCGGTAAAGAGCGGGGTGCGATCCGCTCACATCATCGACGGCCGTGTGCAGCACGCCGTGCTGCTGGAATTGTTCACCGACGAGGGCGTCGGCACCCTCATCAAGCGCTGATCACACTCCACATCATTCGCAGCCCCACCAAAGCGAGAAAGAGGGCGAAAAACCGCTTCAGCAGGGTCGTCGACATCCGGTGGGCAAGGCTGGCGCCCAGCGGGGCGAACAGCATGCTCGCGACGACAATACCGCCGAAAGCGGGCCAGAACACGTAACCCGTGGTCCCTGCCGGCAATTCAGGCCGCTGCCAGCCCGTGAACATGAAACTCAGCGCTCCGGCCACGGCAATGGGCAGTCCGCAGGCGGCGGAGGTCGCCACGGCCTGTCGCACAGGACGATTGCAATAGGTCAAAAACGGCACGGTCAGACTCCCCCCGCCGATCCCCACAACGGCGGACACCGCGCCGATGACGCCCCCCGCCATCCCCAACCCCCCGGGACCCGGCAGCCCCCGGTGAGGCGCGGGCGGTCTTCCAAACCCCATCTGCACCGCCACCGCCAACGCGAACAGACCGAAGATGACCTTCAGGGTAGTCGTCGGCAACACGTCGACGATCCACGCCCCGAACGCGGCGCCGAAGACGATGCCCGGCGTCAGGCGAGTGAATATCGGCCATTCCACCGCGCCATGGCGATGATGGGCGCGCACCGAAGAGACCGAGGTCAGGACGATGGTTGCCAGGGAAGTACCGATAGCCAAGTGCATCAGGATGGCCTGATCGAAGCCACTCCGCGCAAATACCCAGGCCAAAGCCGGCACGATCACCAGACCGCCGCCCACCCCCAAGAGCCCCGCCAAGGTACCTGCCACGGCCCCCAAGGCCAGATAGACCGCCAGATCGCCAATCAAACCCTCCAATCTCTCGCCCCCACGTTCGTAACGATGCGGCTACCTCTGCGGCGGTGCCGAATCGGGAAGTTCTTGGGGGCAGTGTAGGGCCTGATGTCAGATCCGGCCAAGCTGCGGCACGGCGTCAAAGGCGCCGTCTGTGGTGAAGACCGTCAGCGGGGATTACTCGGGAGACGGTGCTCCGCCCGACCCTCAACCCGCCAGTGGCAGCTCCACCACCACAGTCGTTCCCTGGCCGAGCTGACTGCTCAGATCGATCTGACCGCCGTTGCGCTGGACGATCTGGCGGGCCAGAGCCAGTCCGATACCCAGGCCACCCGGCTTGTGAGTCACCAGGGGATCGAAAAGCCCTTCCAGTCGATCGGCGGGGATGCCAAATCCACTATCCGCCAGGGTGAGCCGCACGCGCTCGCCGACATGGCTTGCCTCGATCCGCAAGTGACCGCCCTCCGGCATCGCGTCCAGGGCATTGGCCACCAGACTGTTGACCACCTGCACCAGCAGACCGGGCTCGCCACGCACCGGGGGAAGACCGCCGCTGACCTGCGAATCGATGCTGACACCCTGCCGCTGCGCCCGATGCTGAAAATCGTGCAGGCCTTCCTCCACCACCTCTGACAGTAACGCGCTACCATCGGCCTCGCCTCCGTCGGCCGCAAAGGTCAGTAACTCGCGTATCCATCCGTTGAAACGGTCGACCTCGCCGATAATGTCTTCCAGGCATTCCCCGGCAGCCGGAACCTTGCAATCCTCCAGAGCAAGCTCCGCCGAGGAGCGGATCGACGCGATGGGGTTACGAATGCTGTGAGCAACCGAAGAAGCCATCTCACCGATGGTCGCCAACCGGGTCTGGCGCAGCAGCGTTTCCTGTTGCGAGTCGATCAGCCGGTGGGCGCGCCGGACGATCCAGAACAGCGCCAGATAAAGAAACACGCCACCCGCAAATACGCTGAGGTAGGTGATGTTGGTCCCTTCCTTGATCGCCTTCGCCAACGCGACAGGGATGCGATAGATCTCCACCACTCCTACGATTTGGTGCGTATCCAGATCCGTAATGGGGATGTAGTTCTCCACAAACAGGTTGTCGTCCTGCTGAAACGGAACATGCTCGGATTTGCGGTGTTCGTCGATCTCACCCTTTTCGTAGACCAGTTCGCCGCGCAATGCTTCCTCGAGTTCATCATTCTCGTCGAACTGTCGACCGATGATCGCCTTGTCGCTGGACCAGACGATCATGCCCGCCGGCGAATAGGCGTTGATCCGTGCGACATCGGGCATGTGCGCGATGTCCTCGAAGAAGTCATTCAGGGATTCTCCGGCTCGGGAGTAGGATTGAGCAAAGTAGCCCCGCGGATCGTGATGCTGCGCGATTCGTTCGACGAATTGCTGCATCACGGCCGCGTCATGCAGCAACAATTGCCGTTCGAGAAACCGCGCAAGAATCTGTGATGTCATCACGGACATCAGCAGGATGCAGATGAACCCTAGGAACGAAAATGAACGGATCAGGTGAAAGCGTTTTTGCGCAACCCGATTCGGAACCGAAGCCTTCGTTCTCTCCGCGCCCAGCCAGGACCTGCCCAGTATCGTCGTCATCATTTCGGTATCCGCCGTATAAGAAAAGCAACCTTGGCACCAGCCAATTCGCGAATAATGGGCCTCCCAGCCGCCACCCGACAGTTGTTGTTTTCTGACACAGAGAAATGTATGACCGATTGGTTATCGGTTCTCATCATGGGGTATTGCGCCGACCGTGCCGCATCGCGGCGCGGTCGGTATGGGCGATTTCAGGAATTCGAGCGGGTCGAGATACCGAATGGCAGGTAAGCCGGGCACCAGCCGATCAGCGCGGTAGCGAGCGGAACGATGCCGATCCAACCCCAAGGCGTTTGCGGCCCTACGAATACCAGGCTGATCAGGCCCAGTCCAAGGACGATACGGATGACTCGGTCGATGCTGCCGACATTCGGTTTCATGGCAATTTCTCCGGTGGCAAATAGCTCAGTGAACAGATCTGAGGATTTTCGCGTTACCCGTCAAGGAAACACGATGGGATGTGTAAACACAAAGTCGTTACCCATCACCGGCGTGTGGCATCCATGGCACTCCTGCACGAAGTTCGCATCCTTGCCATAAGGTTTCTGCTCCGCTCCCAGCCAACGGGCATAACCCCAGCCGCCGGTTTCCGGCCAGCGTGCCGCATCCTTGAGCATGAATTCAGCGTGCACGAATTTACCCGGCACCTGGGCGGCGGGCCATGCCGCGTGGCTGGCATCCTTAAGGACGATCTTGGCCAACACGGCCCCATCCGGCCACGGATTGGTCTGGCCGGCACGGGCAGCGGCAATCGCTTCATCGTTGCCCAGAATCACACGCAAGGTGTTGTTGTCGGTGCGATGGGAGACGCCGATCACCCGCCAATCCTTGTAGCCCTGCGGTATCTCAATGCCGTTGGGAGCAGGCTCCACAGCAAAAACGCCATTGGCCAACAGCGTCAAACCCGCGACTATTGCCGAAATTCTCAAACGCATACGTGTGCCCTCGAATGGAGTACCAAAGTCAACTGACAATCTGCCGGTAAACCGACTCGGCCAGATTCAGCAGATCCGTTCGTTTCATCTCGCCCGCCAGGGCATAGGAAAACGGACCATCGAACCAGTAGAAAACCGATACCTTCTCGTGCTCTGCGAAACGAAACGCCGTGCGCTTGCCTTCTTCTTCGTTCAGACAGATGGTGAGCACGATTCGATGACCGCCCGCGTCCTCATACATAAACAAGGCCCCAGGGCCGTCATCAAAGGCTAACAGGCGGCCGCCCATCAGGGAGAAACCCTGATCTGTCAGGACCGGGGCATGGATCCTGGCGCCCATCCGATTGGTCAACCAAGTCACCAGATGTTGCTCCTGGTCGGCCGCGACCTCTACCGGGTGGCGCACCTCGGGGGTGTAGACCGCATAGGCCGCGGCGGCCTCCCGCACCACATGATCGCCCTCGCCCATGACATCGAAACCATGATTTTGCAGCCACAGCCCGCTGGCAAAGCCGGTGGTGAACAGGAACATTCCTGCCGCCGCTGCCGCCACAGGACGCCATACCCGCTTTTTCGGACTGCGCAGTCGCTCCGGCACCGACTCCGTCAGCACCGCATCGTAGCGTTCACGCAGCAGGCGATTGAGATCGAGATAATCATCGACCTGCCGGCGCGCCTCGGCATCTGCCGCCAGGCGGTCTTCGACACGCGCGCGCGCCTCAGGTCCCAATTGGCCATCTGCGTAGGCGTGTAATTCCTGCAAATCCATCGGAAGAGGCGTTTGCATTATTTGATCCTCCGCAGCGCGGGCCTGGCCTGGTCTTCACCGGCCATCCACTTTCGCAGCCGTTCGCGTCCCCGATGCAGGCGGGACATGACCGTGCCGATAGGGATTCCCAACACCGTGGCGACCTGCTCGTAGCTCATTTCTTCCAGACACACCAAAAGAAGCACCTCCCGTTGTTCAGTGGGCAGTAGCGCCAGGCCAACCTCGACGTCCCGACAACCCATGGCCCGCTCCTGACCCGACGGCTGGGTGTCGGCACAGTCGTGCTCTTCCATCGGCACCGTCTCGGGACGCCGCCGCCGCAGACCGTTCACATAGACGTTGTGCATCACGGTGAACAACCAGGCCCGCAGGTCCGTTCCTGCTTCCCAGCGATCACGCTTGCGCCAGGCCCTTTCCAGGCTGTCCTGCACCAGATCGTCCGCCGTCTCGGCGTTGCGCGTCAGGGCGCGGGCATAACGCCGCAGCCGTGGCGCGTGCTCGTACAACATCCGCGCCCATTGATGCTGGCTCAACGCCACACCCCTGCCCACCCGTCAATTGTCATTGGAATTCGCATCCTCGACCTCATACAGCGGTTGCAAACCGATCATCATCGTTATTCGACCTATCGACGTGAACACGCCAGCAAGGTAGCTTATTCCCCGGTTGCCGAGTAATTTTTGTCATCGGGGTAAATTTCAATGAATTGCAGGGCCATGCTCCATCGACCGCACCAGAGAGCCTTGCCGCCAGTGTCATGAGCCATTCTGTCCTGATCGTCGAAGACGACTCCGTTCTGGCCAAGAATCTTCAGACCTACCTGACCCGCCACCAGTTTGAGGTCTTCAAAACCGGCACTGGCAGTGACGGCTTGGCCGCCCTGGAACGTCATCGCCCGGACTTCGCTCTGGTCGACTTGAACCTGCCCGATATGAGCGGCGTGGAAGTGCTGATGCGCATTCGAGCCCTAGAACCCCATACGCAGGTCATCATGATGACCGGCGCCGGCAGTGTCCAGGCGGCGGTGGACGCCATGAAAGCCGGCGCCCTGGACTACCTCACCAAGCCTCTGGTGCTCAAGGAACTCAAACTCCTGCTGGACAAGGCCGTGGCCGATGGGCAACGCGACCGGACGCTTCGCTACTACCAGGATCGGGAGGCCGGCCAGAGCGGCCTGGATAAGATCATCGGCCAATGCGCCACCATGGCCGACGTGAAGAACCGTATCCGGCAATTCCTGCAGGCCGAGGCGCAACTGGGAGAGCAACAGCCACCTACGGTCCTGATCGTCGGCGAGACCGGCACCGGCAAAGAACTCGTGGCCCGGGCATTTCACTTTGACGGGCCACGGCGCAATCGCCCTTTCATCGAGATAAACTGCGCGGCGATCCCGGCCCAATTATTGGAGGCCGAGCTGTTCGGCTACGAACGAGGCGCCTTCACCGATGCCAAACACCGCAAACTCGGTCTGGTAGAGGCCGCCAACGGCGGAACACTTTTTCTCGACGAGATTGGCGAGATGGACCTCTCCCTGCAATCCAAGCTGCTCACCCTGCTGGAAAACCGCAGCGTGCGGCGAATCGGCAGCCTGCGCGAGATGGAGGTAGATGTGCGGATTGTCGCCGCCACCAACCGCGATCTGGAGGCCCAGGTGAGCGCCGGACGATTCCGCAGCGACCTCTATTACCGGCTGCGCGTGATTCAGATCGCCCTGCCCCCGTTACGCGAACGAGGCGACGACCTGCGCCTGCTCGCCGAACACTTTCTCTCCGAACACGCAGCCCGCTATCAGCGTGAGAGTCTGCAATTCACCGGAGCGGCCCTCACCCGGCTTCGACGCCACCCCTGGCCAGGCAACATCCGCGAGCTGCGCAACAGCCTGGAGCAAGCCATACTCCTGTGCACAGATGACCTCATCGATACCCCCCATTTACTGCTGGATGAGCAGGCCGGTGCACCCATGGCAGCTGGAGTGCAAGCCACTCCGACCACGGGGCTGACACTGGAGCAGCAGGAGATTCAACTCATCCGGGATGCGCTTCGCCAAACGGGCGGCAATGTCACCCGCGCCGCCACCTTGCTGGGTCTGAGCAGAGACACGCTGCGCTATCGTTTGGCGAAGTATGCGATCAAGGTTTGAACGCCACGTCACCGTGGAATAAGACATCCGGCACTCCGACAACCTGATAATTGCATTAACCAGCAAGTATCTTTTGATCCCAACTCCCAACCACTTCAGGATCGTTACAGCTGCACAAAATGCCGCAATCGTGGCGCGAGCGATTGTAAAAACCGCCCCCCTCTTACCGCGCAAACGTGCTGAAGACGTACTGCCGACTTATATCCGTGAAGTCGTGTTATCTGAGGATATCCACCGGTTCTACGGGCAGGAACTGATCCGGCTGTCAAAGGCGGTCAGCCCGACCTGACACCGGTCTAAAAGGCGTTGGGAGAGGCCGCACAGGAATCAAGAACCCCATGCGGAGAACAGGGAAGGCATTGTGAGCGCAGATCAAAGACGGCGCTGAAGGAAAAGGGTGCTAAGTTCAGAAACCTGCGGGAAGAATTCAATACGGCCAAACGCTAATCGACCGTTATGGCAATGCGAGCCGGGAGAGTTATCGGAAGCTGGTCCCGGACTTGGGCGGCCCGAAGTATCGTTGAGGAGCTGCGATGGTGAAACTGCGTACCGCCGAGCAGGATATTTTTGGGGGGCTTAAAACCAAAAACGCGGCCGTAAGGCCGCGCTTTCGGAAAAAGTGGTAGCGGGGGCAGGATTTGAACCTGCGACCTTCGGGTTATGAGCCCGACGAGCTACCGGGCTGCTCCACCCCGCATCAACGAGGCGAGAGTATACGGACCACTGGGGCCGATGGCAAGAGGTGAGAGAAAAATTATTGCAGCCCACCTTTTTCCCTGCAAACAGCACAAAACACCATACCCCGTTAGGGATAGCAGCCAAACATTCACTTCTTTTGAGGACTGGATGCCATCGCTGGCTATACTGCTTGCCAATCCCATCCGGAACGTGGCCCATCAATGGAGAGCCCTACCATGTTGCTTGAATCTTCAATCTTGGAAGACGGAACCACGGTCGTTTCCCTCCAAGGCCGCATGGATGTCAGCGGTACGCAGGAAATCGAATTACCGCTGACCACGCGCACTGCCATCAGCAAGGCAGCCATCATTGTGGACCTTTCCGGTGTGGATTTCCTTGCCTCCATCGGCCTGCGTGCCCTGGTTTCCAATGCCAAGGCACAGGAATTGCGCGGTGGCAGAATGGTTCTCTGCAATCCGCAGCCAGCGGTGGAGAAGGTCTTGGCGTCCACCGGTATCGACACCATCATTCCCGTGTTTCGGACACGCAGTGCAGCACAGGAGTACCTGCTGCCCGTGCTCCGCAAGCTGCGGCGCTGAAGGCAGGTACCCCACACTCATTCGGCATGGCGCGAACGTCACGTCGTCTGCGCCTGGTCGCCCGGCTGGATCAGGTTGGTCAAGCCACGCACTGGGCTATGGACCTGGCCGAAAACCAAGGTCTGGGGGATGCATTGCGCTTTCGAATCGATCTGGTCCTGGAAGAAGCGCTGACCAATATTGCCAAGCACGCCTACGATGAGGGCGAACCGGGATTTGTGGAAATCGCTTGGCAGCCTGGACGCAACGACGGGGTCATACTGCAAATATGTGACTGGGGTCACCCCTTCGATCCTGCGGATTTTATGCCGGCGGCACCGGCCCAGGATTTGGCCAGCGCTCAACCGGGGGGGCTCGGCATTGGTTTGATCAGACAATTTGCGGATCAGATCGACTATGCCCGAATCGGCGATCGCAATCGGCTCACCCTGATGCTCAAGCCCGAAAGCGAATCCCCTGATGCGGCTTTACCACGTCAGGACGCTACAGCTGTGCCCCAACGTCGTGAACGCGCATCACCTTCATCTGCATCGGAATATCCCCTGGACGCTCTCCAGCAGGCGCAGCTGTTGCGAGGGGTTCCGCCAGACCGGATAGCGGATCTCATGCACGACTGCCGTCGCAAGACCCTGTGTTCCGGGGACTACCTGATCGCACAGGGACAGATCAATCACCAAGTCTACATCGTACTGTCTGGCCAACTGAGTGTCGCCTTGCTCTCCGACGGCTCACGGGTAGAACTTGCCCTTGATGCAGGCGAGTGCGTCGGAGAGATGTCGGTGATCGACGGCAAGCCGGCCTCGGCCAGCGTATTAGCCAAGACCGATGCGGAGGTACTGGCGATTCCGGAAGAGGTTTTCTGGTCCAGATTGGTCACACAACCCCGTGTAGCGCGTAATCTGATGAGCATGATGTCTCAGCGCATCCGGCGACAGAACGCCCATGAGCTGGAGATATTGGAACAGGAGCTGCGTTATCTCCACCTGGCAAAGGAAATTGGCGTCGCTCACGACATCCAGATGAGTATGCTGCCACAGCCGCCTCTGCTGGATGGGCATTCTACGGTGGACGTGGACAGCCTGATCCAGACTGCCGAGGTCGTGGGCGGCGATTTCTACGACACCTTTTCCTTGGACGAGGAGCGCATCTGCCTGATCGTCGGCGATGTCTCCGGCAAGGGCATCCCGGCGGCACTGTTCATGATGCGGGTACTCACCTTGCTACGCACACATATCAAGAAAAAGCGCCGCCTGGAGAAGTCCCTTTTCAAGGTCAACAATCTGCTGCGGCAGAACAATCCTACGCACATGTTCGTGACTGCCCTGATCGTCGTCGTCGACCTGACTTCGGGCCGGGCCACCTGGGTGAATGCCGGGCATAGCGAGCCGGTTCTGTTACGCTCTTCGGCCAGCAAGGCCAATCGCGTAAAGCCGCTCCGCGCCCCGAAAGGGATATTGCTGGGCGTCCAGGCCAATATCGAATTCAAGGCGGCGCGAGTATCCCTGCGCAAACAAGACACCCTGATGCTGTATACCGATGGAGTTACCGAGGCGGAGAACTCCACGCAGGAGCAGTTTGGAGAGGAACGGCTGATGGATTACCTGGGAAGCCGTCCCTTCGACAGCGCCACCGATTTGGTACGCGGGGTTCGCGAACAACTGAATCTGTTCGTCAATGGGGCTCAAGCCTCAGACGATATCACTCTCTTAGCCTTGGTCTTCAGAGAACCCAAGCGGCGCCGGGTGACTCGCCGGCCGAAACAGAGTCCCTGAACCAATCAATACCTGAACAGTCCTCTGCCTCAGAGACCAAACGCGGCATTACAGACGGTCAGCAGGGCGCCGGGGAAAATGCCCAGGGCCAGGATAGCCAGTCCGTTGGCGCCGATAACCGTGGTTAGATCGAGGGAGGGAGTCAGCGGCGTCTCGTCTTCGGCCTGATCGAAGTACATCATCTTGAGCACGCGCAGGTAGTAGAAGGCACCCACCACGGAGAACAGCACGCCAACCACAGCCACCCATACCAGATCCACATTGACGACGGCGGAAAGCACGAACAGCTTGCCGTAGAAGCCGACCAGGGGCGGCACACCGGCCATGGACAGCATGACGATACCCATCATGGCTGCATACCAGGAACTACGCTGATTCAGGCCCTTGAAATCGGAAATGTTGTCGGCCTCGAAACCGGCGCGGGCCAGCAACAACACAATGCCGAAAGCGGCCGTCGCCATGACAACGTAGGTGATGGTGTAGAACATGGCGGCCGCATAGCCTTCCTTGGTACCTGCCAGCACACCGAGCAGGATGAAACCCACGTGAGAGATGGTGGAATACGCCAACATGCGTTTAATATTGGTCTGAGCGATGGCAACCACATTGCCGACCGCCATGGAGGCAACCGCCAGGATGATCAACATGCCCTGCCACTCGTGCACCAGCCCTCCCAGACCTTCCACCAGCAAGCGGATGGCCATGGCGAAGGCGGCCAGCTTCGGAATGCTGCCCAGATACAGGGTTACGGAGGTGGGCGCGCCGTGATAGACGTCTGGCACCCACATGTGGAAGGGGACCGCGCCCAGCTTGAAGGCAATGCCGACGACGATGAACACCAGACCGAAGACCATGACCTTATCGATGCTGGCCTGCCCGGAGATGTATTGGGAAATCTCCGCCAGATCGAGACTGCCGCTGATACCGTAGACCATGGACATACCGTACAGGAGCATCCCCGAGGCCAATGCACCGAGGACGAAATATTTCATCGCCGCCTCACTGGCGGGGATGGAATCACGGTTGAAGGCGACCATGGCGTACAGAGAAAGGGCAAGAAGTTCCAGGCCCAGATAGATGGTTAGCAGGCTGTGTGCCGACACCAGGATCATCATCCCCAGCAGACCGAACAGGCCGAGAACGTAGTACTCCCCCTTGAACAACGCACGATCACGCAAATAGTCGCGGCTGTAGAGAAACACGCCTGCGGTCACCAGATACATGCAGATCTTGAGCACCACGCCCATATCGTCCTGCACATAGCTGCCATCGAAGGTGTAGATCGTCTCGCCACCGTATTGGCCCCAGGTGGCGATGAGCGCAAGCAGCAGAGTCAGTTGCGAGAGCCGGTAGCTGACCACCCGTTGCGCATCGCTGAGAAACAGATCCAGCACCAGGATCACGCAGGCCATGGTGAGAACGATGATCTCCGGCACGGCGGGAGCGAAATCGGGAATTACGAAGCTCATTGGGCGGTCCTGTGGTATCGATCGCGGCGCTGTCGGTTGATCAGTTGAGCTTGGACACGCTGATGTGATTCAGCAGGTTATCCACGGAGGCGTGCATGACATCGACCAGCGGCCCCGGCCAGAGCCCCACCAGCAACACGGCCAGCGCGAGTGTGCTCAGAATAACGAACTCACGCTTATTGACGTCTTGCAGAGCCGCTACCTGCTCATTGCCTACCGCACCATAAATGACACGCTTCACCAACCAGAGGGTATAGGCGGCACCCACGATCAAGGTGGTGGAGGCCAGGAAGGCATACCAGAAGTTCGCCTTGAACGACGCCAGGATCACCATAAACTCCCCGACGAAACCGGAGGTACCGGGCAAACCGGCGTTGGACATGGCGAAAAACACCATGAAGCCGGCGAACACCGGCATGGTATGAACCACGCCGCCGTAGTCCTTGATCTGGCGTGAGTGCATACGGTCGTACATCACGCCCACGCACAGGAACAGCGCGCCGGAGATAAAGCCATGGGAGATCATCTGCACCATTCCACCTTCAAAACCGAGAGCCGCGCCCTTGGTGTCGCCGGTCTTGGCGAAGATGGTGAAGGCGATGAACAGGCCCAGGGTAACGAAGCCCATGTGCGCAATGGAGGAATAGGCGATCAGCTTCTTCATATCCTGCTGCACCAGGGCCACCAGCCCGATGTAGACCACCGCAACCAGGGACATGGCGATGATCAGCCAATCGAGGGTATTGCTGGCATCCGGGGCAATCGGCAACGAGAAGCGCAGGAAACCGTAACCGCCGATCTTCAGCATGATGGCCGCCAGCACCACCGATCCGCCGGTGGGGGCCTCCACATGGGCGTCGGGCAACCAGGTATGTACCGGCCACATGGGCACCTTGACCGCAAAGGCAAGCAGGAAGGCCAGGAAGATCAGGATCTGCTCGGTAAGCCCCAAGGGAAGCGTGTGGAACGCGAGGATGTCGAAGCTCTTGGCCTGAAAATACATATAGATCAGGGCCACCAGCATCAGCACCGAGCCAAGGAAGGTGTAGAGGAAGAACTTGATGGTGGCATACACCCGGCGCGGCCCGCCCCATATCCCGATCACCAGGAACATGGGGATCAACATTCCCTCCCAGAAGACATAGAACAGCACCGCGTCCAGGGCGGAAAACACGCCGATCATCAGGCCTTCCATGATCAGGAAGGCGGCCATGTACTGGGAGGGCTTGTAGGTAATGACCTCCCAGCCAGCCAGGACTACCAGCACCGTGGTGAAGGTAGTCAACAGGATCAGGGGCATGGAGATACCGTCTACGCCCAGATAGTAGTTGGCACCAAAGGCCTCGATCCAGGGGGCCTTTTCGACGAATTGCATCGCCGACGTGGAGGTGTCAAACCCGGTGAACAGCGGAATACTGAGCACGAAGGTCGCTATAGAGCTGATCAGGGCAATACGCTTGGCCCCGCTGGGCTCACGATCGCCGGCCAGCAGGACCATGATCCCACCGACGATAGGCAACCAGATCAGCAAACTGAGGATGGGCAAACCCATGGACATTCCCCGTGCTCCTTACCAGAACAAGAACCAGCTCATGAGCACCAGGAGGCCCAGGATCATGGCGAAGGCGTAGTGAAACAGAAAACCGGTCTGGATATGACGCAACACACCGGCGAACCAGCCCACCGAATTGGCGGTTCCGTTCACCGCCAGACCATCGATCAAGCCCTGATCGCCATACTTCCAGAACAGCCGGCCGATGCCGCGGCTACCGCCGGCAAAAAGCCACTGATTGAATTCGTCGAAGCCGTACTTCCGGTCCAGTACCTTGTGCAGCCAGGAAAGCTTCTGTTGTGCGGTGTCGGCAATATCGGGGCGCTTCATATAGACGAACCAAGCGGTGAACAGTCCCGCCATGGCCAACCAGAATGCCGGCCCCATCAGGCCATGGACGATGAAACTCCAGGGGCCGTGAAAATGCTCACCGATGACAGCCAGAACGTCGTGATTTTCCGCAACAGTGATGGCGCCGCCAAAGTAGTCACCGAACAGCACCGGGCCGATGGTGAGATAGCCCAATACCACGGAAGGAATCGCCAGCAGGATTAGTGGTACGGTCACTACCTTGGGCGTCTCATGAAGGTGCTTGCGGGTGTGTTCGTCCATGCGCTCCTCACCGTGGAACACGAGGAAGAACATACGGAAGCTGTACAAAGCGGTGACGAACACGCCACCCAGAAGCAGAATGTAGGTCAGCCCAGCAGCAGGGTTGCTGGAGTGATGCACGGCCTCGATGATCGCATCCTTGG
>JAGRGI010000095.1:40640-40918 GCA_020445565.1 Chromatiales bacterium | reverse complement strand
CCAATGCGGAAGACGGTGTGAAGGGACGATTCTGGGAGGGGCGCTTCAAGAGCCAGGCATTGCTGGATGAACAGGCTGTGCTGACTGCCCTGGCCTATGTCGATCTCAACCCCATACGGGCGGGTATCGCCGAAACGCCGGAGGCGTCGGATCATACGTCGATTCAGGAGCGTATTCGGGATGTATCGCTCAATGTCGTGGACGAGCATCCAAGGATGGATTTCGCGGAGGAGCAGGCGACGGAGAACACCACTTCTCCACCCCCGGCCCGGCTGATG
>JAGRGI010000095.1:0-40456 GCA_020445565.1 Chromatiales bacterium | reverse complement strand
ATCGGATGTTGAAGGTCTTTGGAACTGCCATTGGCGCGGAAAGTAATCTGGTAGCGTTGTGCGCCCAACGCCAGTCGCGGTTTCTCTGGGGTTTACAGGCGGCGCGACGGATGTTTCCGAGGGATTTGGCGGCTTGAACCCGGATCGTACGGAAACTGCTCATGATTGCGAGGCGAAGAAGTCCGCACGTGGATCGAGAGCGATCCGAAGGTAAGTTCCTAGTCCCATAAGCAAAAACACTCGACGGGATAGCGAGGATGCTGTGGCGATGTCCCTCGATCGTTACAGCAGCTTGATGGAAACTGTGCATTTGCTCAGGTCGCCCGCGAACGCTGAGCATCTGAGAAAATCCATTGAGCGGTATCGTCAAGGGAAGGTCGAAGAAAAGGATTTGTTGAATGAGTTGGCACTTTGCCTGGACGGAAGCTGCTTGATTTTGTCAGTAAGACGTTGTTATTTAAGGAAAATATTTTGTGGTTCTGGTCAAGAAGAATCAATGATGTTCATAGATTGGTTTCCGCGGTGACGGAAAACAGCATCACGATCATGGCGTGTCGATACCACGATGAGTCATCATTGGCTGACGTTCGATAGTCGTGTCTCCGATACCGCAGTTGACTGCTCTTGGTCTTGGGAAAGAAAGGTCCCGACGGGTGCCGGAGTCTCTCCGAATGACGAGGCAGTGGCGTGCAGAAAGAAGGGCCCCGTTGTCGGGTGAAGCACGGTACTTGTCCTGTCACTACGAGGAAATCTCAGTTCATGCCCCAGCATCTTACCTGCCTTCTGAGTCTCTCTGGCCTTGTGCTCCTGCTGTTGGCAGGCTGCAACGCGGAGGAAGGGCACGACGCGGTCGGCCTGCTGGAGTGGGAGCGGGTGGAACTCACCGCGGAGGCCAGCGAGACGATCACGGCAGTCGCCGTCGCCAAGGGGGAAACCGTGGTGGCGGGGCAGACGATTCTGGAACTCGACCGCCAGCGTTTGGATGCGCGCCGCGCCCAGACCGCGCAGCAGAAGGCCGAGGCGGACGCTCGGTTGGCGGAACTGCGCCGTGGTCCACGTGCCGAGGAGATAGAAGAGGCGCGCGCTCGGGTACGCGGGGATGAGAGTGACTTGGCCAATGCGCAGCGTGAACTCAACCGTGCTGAGGGGATGGTGGAGCGCAAACTGGCCAGTCAAGAATCCCTCGACAACGCACGGGCGCAACGCGACCGTGCCCGCTCGGACCTGGAGGTTTCCAAGGCCGCATTGAAGATGCTGCTGGCCGGGTCGACGATCGAACAGTTGCACCAGGCCGAGGCGCAATTGGCGCAGGCCCAGGCCAAGTTGAGCGAAGCCGATCTGGACCTCGACCGGCTCACCCTGCGTGCTCCGCGCCCTGGCCGTGTCGATGACCTTCCGTACCACGTCGGTGAGAGGCCGCCCTTGGGTGCCACGCTGGCGGTGCTGCTTGCCGACTCGCCCTACGCTCGGGTTTATGTGCCGGAACCGCTGCGTGCGCGTGTCACGCCCGGCATGTCTGCGCGGGTCTACGTAGACGGCTTCGCTCAGCCGTTTCAAGGCCATGTGCGCCGAATCAGTTCCGAAGCCACGTTCACGCCCTATTTTTCGCTCACGGAACGCGACCGTGCGCGCCTGAGCTATGTGGCCGAGATCGATCTCGACGGAGCGGTGGCCGCCAAGCTGCCCGCCGGGGTGCCGGTGCGGGTCGATTTTGTCTTCGTGCCGAGCGGTGAAGCACCCAATGGAGCCTGACATCGCGATTCGTGCCAATGGCCTGACGCGCCGTTTCGGCGACCTCGTCGCCGTCGACCGCCTCGACCTGCAAGTGCCCAGCCGCACCATTTATGGTTTCCTCGGGCCCAACGGGTCGGGGAAATCCACGACCATCCGCATGTTTTGCGGCTTGTTGACGCCCAGCGACGGTCAGGTGGAGGTACTCGGTCACCGCGTGCCGGAGGAAGCCGAGGCTCTTAAGCGCAAGATCGGCTACATGACGCAGCGTTTCTCGCTATACGAAGATCTCAGCGTACTGGAAAACCTGACGTTCATGGCGCGAATTTATTGCCTGCCTCGCGGTCGGAGGCGTGCCCGTATCGCGGCGGCCTTGGAGCGCTACGATCTGGTCTCCCTGAAATCTCGCTTTGCCGGCACCCTGAGCGGGGGGCAGAAGCAGCGCTTGGCACTGGCGGCAGCCACCCTGCACGAACCGGAAATCCTGTTCCTTGACGAACCGACCAGTGCCGTCGACCCGCAGACGCGGCGCGACTTTTGGGAGACATTGTTCAATCTTGTCGACGCGGGTACGACGATACTGGTCTCGACCCACTATATGGACGAGGCGGAACGCTGCCATCGCCTGGCGATTCTGGATCACGGCCGTGTGGTCGCGGACGACGAACCGGACGTGCTGATGGCGAACCTGGGTGCCAGCGTCGTCGAGGTTGAAACAGCATCGGGACAGGCGCTTCGGGAAAGCCTGAAAATGCAGGCCGATGTGCTGAGTGTGACCCAACTCGGTCGTCGATTGCGTGTCCTGGTACGACCGCAGCAGGTCGACCCTGAAGCCCTGGTCCGCGACCAGCTACAGGCCGCCGGGATCGACGGTAGCGCGCAACTGACCCATCCGAGTCTGGAAGATGTCTTCGTGATCACCACCCAGCGAGGTCCGCAGGCCAGGGAGAGCTTGCCATGATGCCTTGTCTGATGCGTTTGTTCGCGGTCATCGGTAAAGAAGTGCAGCAACTGCGTCGCGATCGACTGACCTTCGGCATGATCGCCGGTATCCCCATCATGCAGATTCTGCTGTTCGGGTACGCCATCGATACCGATGTGCGCCACCTGCGCGCGGCCGTGTCCGATCAGGCGCAGACTCAGCTTTCGCGGCGCCTGCTGGCGGACGCGGAGGCGACTCAGGTGATTGACATCGTCGCGCGGGTGGCCACCGGCGAGCAATTGCACCTGCTGTTGGATCGGGGTGACATCGACCTGGGTTTCTATATCCCGCCGGACTTCGAGCGCCGCCTGTCGGATGACGGCCGAGCGGCCGTCCAACTGCTGGTCAACGGTAGTGATCCGGTGATACTGGGTTCGGCCCGCGGGCTGTTGGGCATGCCTTCTCCGCTGGTACGTCGCCCACCGGGCCAGGGAAGTACCGCAGGTCTGTTCGAGGTGCGCAATTTCTACAATCCAGAACGGCGTTCCGCGGTGTTCGTGGTACCTGGGCTCATCGGCGTAATCCTCACGATGACGCTTGTCTTGTTCACCGCGGTCGCCGTGGTTCGCGAACGAGAGCGCGGCAACCTCGAAATGTTGATCAACACGCCGGTACGCAGTAGCGAGCTGATGATCGGTAAGATCATCCCCTATATCCTGATCGGCCTGATTCAGGTGACGCTGATCCTGTTGCTCGGCAAGCTCATGTTTCGCGTACCGCTCAACGGGCCCTTGCTCGATGTGTACTTCGCCTCCTTGGTGTTCATCGCCGCCAACCTCGCCCTCGGCTTGTTCATATCGACGTTGGTGAACACGCAATTCCAGGCAATGCAGATGACGTTTTTCTATTTCTTGCCGTCGATCCTGCTGTCGGGGTTCATGTTTCCGTTCGAAGGCATGCCACGAGCCGCGCAGTGGTTCGCTGAATTGTTGCCGCTCACCCATTTCGTCCGTCTGATTCGCGGTGTTCTGCTGCGAGGCACGCCTCTCGGAGAGATGTCGGTCGAACTGTATGCCCTGGTTGCGTTCATGATGGTGGCGCTTCTTGTCGCAACCCTGCGCTTCAAGAAACGCCTTGACTGATGGGGTCCGCCGGCGTCAGAAGGCGAACGATTCCCGTGTGGGTGCATGGGCCGGATGATTCCCTATTTTGCGTGGCAACGTACCGGTTGAAGCTTACACCTCGAACTCAAGCCGTGGATTCGCCGAGCCACCGTATCGCCCGATGCCCCGGTTTTCTGCGCGCCCATCGTCAGGGCTGGCAGGATCGCTCAGGCACGCGACAACTCAGACTCTCAACGTCACTTCGACGAGCCGGCCTTCGTTCATTGACTCATTGCGGTAAGGCCAGTCGAGGCGCTTTGCGAGCTGCTCGGTCAATTGCAGGCCCAGGCCGAATCCGGCGGCGTCATGATTGTCATCGGCGCCTCCATCCGTCTGTCGATTCACGATTCGTACATCGTTGCCACGCTGAACAATCATCACTTCGCCTTCCCAGGTATGTTGGAATGCATTGCGAATCAGGTTGCCGAGCACGATCCGGGCCGCTGTGTCGGAGATCTCGCTGACACTGGCATCGGTGTCTACCACTACCTCCACGTTCTTGTCTGCCAGCAGATAGCGAGTGTCATCGACTAACTGCCTGACCACTTCACCCATCGATACGCTTTGCGTCGGGAGGGACACGGCCTCGTCGAGGCTCAGCCACAGTAACGTTTCGGTCAGGTGCTGCATGGTCCGGCTGGCCCGGTCGATGCGATCGAAGGCGCGTCCCTGCGCCTCTTCAAAATGGGAGGCATGGTCATGCCGGAGCTTGCCGATCAATTCCACATTGTTGCGGATGACGCTGATGGGGGTTCGCAGCTCATGACTGGCGTGTCGCAAAAAACGGCGTTCGCGCTCGACGGCTTGCAGCACGGTTGCCATGTTGTTTTTCGTCAACTGAGCCAGATCGTTGAGTTCGGGATACACGAAATCCGGCGTCGGATCCGCGAGCCTATCCGGATCAAGCTCGCGTGCCCAGATGCCAAGTGCCGCAACCGGTTGCGACACCCGCCGCATCAGCAGCCAGAGAATCACCGCGAAAGCCAGCGCGCTGGCGGTACCAATCAGCAGCAGCGTCGTCATGCTGCGCGCGATATTGCGGCCGACCAGCCGTGAGGCTGTGGCGCGGGTAAACGTGCGGCCAATCAGCAGATCGCCCCCCCCGACCTGCAGGCGCATCAGAAAGTGCACGATATCCGGCCGTTGGAGGAAACCGGACGCATCGTGCTTCTGCAGCACCCCGATGCGGGCGGGAGGAGTGCCGAAACTCTTGCGAAGCGGTTCCGGCAGTTGATTCCATTGGCTGCTGATCACATAGCCGTCGAAGGCATGCGCTTCGTCAAACTGCTCTGCCGGCACGGCCTTGGCGAAACTGAGGACGGCCGATTCCATGTTTGCCGCGATGATGTTGTCCATGCCGCGCATGAAATATTGCGCGGTGAGGATCGAGTAGCCGATCACCAGGATGAGCCCCAATGACAGCACCGCCAGGGCAATGAACCACTTCAGGCTAATCGGCTTTCTCATCACTTTCGGCCCTGATGGCGAACCCATGCCCGGCGACGGTGTGCACGAGACGCCGTTCGCCCGCGCTGTCCACGGCTTTGCGCAGGTTGAAGACATGCACCTTCAGATTGTTGCTGTCAGGCGGCTCATCATCCCAGACGGCAGTTTCCAATGACTTTCGGCTGACCACGTTCGGCGAGGCGCGCATCAGCACTTCGAGAAGCCGCCAAGCCGTGGGCGACAGTTTGACCTGACGCTCGCCGCGGCGTGCTGTTTTTTCGTTGAGGTTCATTTCGAGATCGCAGCACCGCAGCACCTGGGCCTGACCGCTACGCCTTCGCGCCAGGGCTCGCACGCGCACCACGAGTTCCCGCAACTCGAAGGGTTTTATCAGGTAGTCATCCGTGCCCGCGCGGAAACCGTCGATTTTGTCTTCGAGCCGGTCGCGAGCGGTTAACATCAATACGGGGGTGTCATCGCCGGCGCCGCGTAAGCGTTCGCATACGCTGAGTCCGTCCAGACGCGGCAGATTCAGGTCGAGCAGCAAGACATCGTAGCGCTCCCGGAGCATGAGATTCAGACCCGCGATGCCGTTGCTGGCGTGATCGCAACGTATCTGTTCAAGCGCCAGGTACTGCACGACCGTTTGCGCCAGGTCGAGATCGTCTTCAATCAACAGGGCGTTCAGCATGATGCGCGGTGTCTCCCGTCGGCAAAGGAACGTTTCGCAAACGCCCGAACAAGTCCGCAATGTCGTGCTGGATCAGCAATAGCGCGGGGATCAGGATCAATGTGATCACTGTAGCAAACATGATTCCGTAGGCCACCGACACCGCGGCAGGGATCAGAAACTGCGCTTGGCGCGACGTTTCTCCTAGCAACGGCATGAGCCCGGCAAAGGTTGTAAACGAGGTCAGCAACACCGGGCGAAGCCGTTCCTGGCAGGCGCGGCCGATTGCCTGATGCAGGTGCGCCGCATCCGGTTTGTGCTCGTTGTAGCGGGCCACCAACAGCAGGCTGTCGTTCACGACGACGCCGCTCAATGCCACGATGCCGTTCAGAGACAGGATGCCGAGCGACAGGTCGTTGAACCAATGGCCGAGGAGGGCGCCGACGATCCCGAACGGAATCGCGGTCATGATCAGTATCGGCTGCACATAAGATTTCAACGGAATGGCGAGCAGCAGGTAGATCACGAGCAGCGCGAGCAGAAACATCTGGGTCATCGACGCCTGGGTCTCCGCCTGCTGCTCGGCTTCACCGGCGAAGTGGATAGCGAGGCCCGGATACTGGCGTTCGAGTTGGGGTGCGAGCTCCTTTTTGAGCGCCGTCACCAGCTCGCTTGCCGAACGTCGCGCTTTATCGATATCGGCGGACACATACACCGCGCGCTTGCCGTCGATGCGGTTGATGCTGTCGCGCGCGTAGCCAAACGTCACCGATGCCACGCTTGACAGGGGCACGACCGTGCCGTCGTTGGTGCGCACGCGCGCATTGAGCACATCGGCGGCGCTTTGGCGGTCGGCCTCCGGATAACGCACCTTGACCTCTATTTCGTCACTGCCCCGCTGATAACGCTGGACGATCTGTCCACTGAACGCTTGCAGCACCTGGGCGGACAATCCATCCGTCGTCAGGCCCAGCGCGCGCCCCTGCTGGGTCAGTTCGAGGCGCATGCGCGGCATGCCGGGGTCGAGATTGTCGGTGATTCCGAAAACGCCCGAAATTCCCCCCAGATGTGCTTTCAAGGCTTCGCCCGCACGCGTGAGCACCTGATCGTCATCGGCACGCAGTTCGATACGCACGGCATCGACCATTCGTGGCGAATTCTGCACGTTGAGCGACTGCACCCCCTCCGGAAGGCCGGCCAGGTTGCGCCACGCCTGGGTGAAGGTACGAATGTCATAGGCGGCGTCCGCCGACAGTTCGACCGTTACCTTGCCGGACTGATCGGCCTCAGACAGCACTTGCAGGTGAGCGATGCCGCTGTGTGCCTCGCCGCTGAGGCTGCGGTCCGCCTGGCGGGCGCGCCGCTCGAGCAGAAGCAGGGCGTCGTGGGTCTGTCCAAAACTGGCGTCGTTGCGCATTGTCAGCTCGGCCCTGACGGTATCGCCTGGCACGTCCGGAAAAAAGCTGATGCGTATCGCGCCGGTCAACGGCATCGATACGATCAGCCCGAACAGGGCGAGAAAAATCAGCGCGACGGCGTAGCGATGGCGTAATGCAAAGTCGATCGTCGGGCGATACAGTCTGTCGCTGAACTGCTCAAAAAGCTGGTCAGCACCCTGCTGCACCTTCTGCCAGAGGCCGGCGATCCCACGGCTGCCATTACTGCGATGGGTGTTGAGATGCGCCAGGTGGGCGGGAAGAATCAGTTTGGACTCGATGACTGACAGCATCAGGCAGACCGCGACGATCGCCGCGAATTGGGCGTAAAGCTGACCGAGCCGTCCACTGGTTTGCGATAGCGCCCAAAAGGCCGCGACCGTGGTGAACACACCGAACAGCGTCGGCACCGCCACCCGCATCGTGCCCTTGACGGTACTGGTTAGCGTATCGCCCTCGGCACGCCGCACGCTGTAGACGCTTTCGCCGACCACCACGGCGTCATCGACGACGATACCGAGCGCGAGAATGAAGCCGAATGTCGTGAACTCGTTGAGCGAAAGCCCGAGGAAGCTGTCGCCCATGAAGTACAGGGTGCCGAAGAAGATGAACGGCAGTCCTGCCGCGACCCAAACGGCAACACGCAGGTTCAGGAACACCGCCAGCAGCAGAAACACCCAAAAGATTCCGCTCAGTGCATTGCGCACCAGCAGATTCAGCCGTTCGCTGATAGCGGTGCTGCGGTCGTACCAGGTCACCAGCGTCACGCCCTGGGGAAGCCTGTCGCCATTTTGCCAGCGTTCGGCTACACGGTGGGCGGCATCGACCGAGTCGGTGATGTCGTCCTGTCCGGTGGTGATCACCTGCAGTGCAATACTGCTGTCGCCGTTATAGCGGGACAGTACCGACGTGGTATCGTCAAAAGTGTCGCGGATGTCGGTGACATCGCCGAGCAGAATTTGCCGGCCATCGGCTGCGGTAACCAGCGGGATTCGCGCGAACTCCGGCTTGCGATAAGCCTGTTCGGATGCCTGTAACTGAAGGTACAACTGGCGGTTGCGCAGTACCGCGGTCATCGTGTTCGACGAACCCTGTTTGATCGCTTCTTCCACGTCGGAGAGCGTCAGCCCATAAGCCTGCAACCTGCCGTCGTCGATTTCGATCGTCATCATCGGGTCGAGCCAGCCCGACAGGCTCACCCGGTTGATCGCGGCTTCGGCGAGCAGCTCACGCTTGAGCGTGTCGGCCAGGTTCTGCAAGGTGTCGCGCCCGGTATCGCCATGGAGTTGCAGCCAGATCGAATGCTCTTCGCGCTCGGCCTTTGCGATGACAGGTTTCTTGGCTTCGGCCGGAAAGGTCGAAATAGCGTCAACCTTGGCCTTTACGTCGCGCAACAGTTCATCAAGGTCGTAATCCGCCTGTTTCTCCACCGTGACGGTAGCCCCATTGCGCGTGGAATCGCTGCTGATGGATTCGATCCCGGTCACGCCTTCGAGCTGGTCCTCGATCTTGATCGCAATCCCTTCCTCCGACTGTTGCGCCGACCCGCTGTCGTAGGTTACGGATATCGTCAGGCTGTCCGGCGCCATGCTGGGGAAGGCCTCCTTGCGCAGACTGCCCATCTGGATCAGCCCCAACACGATGATCAGGGTCATCAGCAGGTTGGCCGCGACAGGATTGGCGGCGAACCAGGCGATAATGCCGCGGTGTCCGCTACTCATCGTGGCTTGCCTCGGTCGGGGTTACCCGCATGCCTGACAGGTAACCGTTCAGCGGATGCGCCAGCACTTGCTGCGGTATCGCCGTGAGCGCGTCGGGCACCGGCACGTAGATGCTGTCAGCATCGCTGAACACGGGCGTGGTCTCGAATTTTGCCAGGGACTTCGATGCCGTCACGTACCAGATTTCACCGCGTTGGCTCAGTGCCGCGATCGGCAGCTTCCAGAGGTTATCGCGTTCGATACCCGCGATCCGCACCTTCAGGAAGGTGCCGGGCAGCAACGGTGGATCCCGATCCAGAGGATGCTCGACCGCGATGATCAGCGCACGTTGCCGCGTCGTGTCGTCGCGATGCTGCTCGACTCGAACCACATGGCCTGTCCATTGCTGGCCGCTTTCGACATCAGTCAGTGCCACAGGCCAATTGCCGGCGGTGAGCGGATCGCTCCCGGGCAGGTTCTGCCAGTCGCGCGCGGACAGGGCGACACGGATCTCGCTGCGATCGGCGCTGTAGAGCGTCGCCACCTGCGCGCCGGCCTGCACATAGCTGCCCGGTGCGACGAGCCGCTCGACGACCACGGCGTCAAAGGGTGCGGTCAGGCGAGTTCGGGCGAGGTCTTGGCGTGCACTGACCAGCGTCGCCTGTGCCGTCGTGACGGCCGCCTGTGCCGCCGCCAGCTGCGGCTTGCGAAGCACCAGCGCCGAGTCGGGCTGGCCACCGAGTCCCGAGGATTTCCATTCCGCTTCTGCCTGCATGCCCTGCCGTTGTTCTTCCAGCAGGGTCAGTCTGGCATCGGCGCGCTCTTTTTCCGCGTTGGCGACTGCCGCCCGATAGCTGCTGTCTTCGAGTTGCAGCAGAACATCGCCCTTCGCGACGCGACCGCCGTTTTCGAAGGACGCGTTCAGCGCCACGATCTGTCCGGCGACTGCCGTGCTGAGGTCGAGCCGGTAGTGCGCCTCGGCCTCACCAAACGCCGTGATGCTCGCCTGATAAATGCCGGGGCTGACACGCAGCACAGCGACCTCGACTGCCTGCGCCATTGGTGACTCCGATGATGCCGGGCGTTCTGATCGCTGGTCGGCCGCCTGAAAGGGGGATTTCCCGCCAGGTGGGCCGGGTCGCGGGGCCGGTATTTGCGAGAAGACGTATAAGCCGACGCCGATACAGGCGGCGAGTGCCACCAGCAGCATAGGCCAGGTACGGGTTTTGCCGGTCATTCCGGGAGTGCTCCACTGATGCCGGGATCGACGCCGAGGCCGAGCGCCAGGCCCAGCGTGATCCGGTTGGCGAGGCGTTGGTAACGTAGCGTGTTGCGCCGGTCTTCGAGGTCGTAGGTCTGTTCTTGCACAGACAACAGATCGAGGATGTCGACCAGGCCCGAGCGATAGCCTCGCCGGTACTGTTCGAGATTGTTGTGCGCACTGGCCAGCGCGGCCTCGGTATGGCTCAGTTGTTTGGCCAACGCCTGTTCATTGCCCAACGCGTTGCTCACTTCGGTAACCGCGTTGATCAGGGTGTCACGAAAACCCTGATAAGCGATCGCGGTTTCCAGTTCCGCAATATCCGCCGCTGCCCGCAGCTGGCCGCCCTGGTAGAGCGGTGCCGTCAACTGGGCGAGCAGCGACCAGACCGGATCGGTCATAAGCGCGGCGCGTGGATGTTCGGCGATGTCCTGCAGCGCAGCGGTCAGGCTCAAGCTTGGCAGGAGTGTTTTGTAAGCCACCGACGTGCGCAGGTCAGCCGCCTCGATCACGTGATAGGCCGCCTGGAGGTCAGGCCGACGCCAAAGCGTCTGCGCCGGCAGATCGGCCAACGGCATGGCGACTTCCGGATAGCTGTCATCGATCGCCAAGCCTTCGGCATCCGTCCGGCCAAGCAGAGTGCGCAGCGATTGCTGCAATTGCGAAAGCGTTTCACGCTGTTGCGTTAACGTAGCCCTGGCACTGGCGGTCGACGTACGTGCGCCGTCGAGGTCTTGCAGAGAGCCGAGGCCGTGGCGGTAGCGCTGAACGATGAAGCGTTCATTGCTGGCCAGGGTGCCGACGCGCTGTTGCTGGATGTCTACCGCATGTTGTTGGCTGATGATGTTGAGCCAGATCGTCATGACTTCGGCGGCGAGCGTGTCGCGCGCCGCATGAAACAATGCCCGTTGCTCGGCGACATCCTTGTCGGCTGCTGCCGTATCGTTAGCCAGTTTTGACCAAAGATCGACCGTCCAACTGACACTGATCGTGCCGCTGAAACTGTCGTTGCTGTCCTGCACGCGTTCGCCGCTCATACTGGCGTCGGCGGCCGGCAGCTGCGCACCGCGTGTTTTGCGTCGTTGTGCCTGACGAACACGCAAGGTCAACAGCGCTTGCTGCAGGTTGGCGTTGGATTGCAGCGCTTCGGTCAACAGTGGGTCGAGTTCGGTAGAGGAAACGAGACGGTTTATATAGGTAACCGGCTGGTTTGAAGGTGTCGCAGGCCATGCAGTGACAGCTGCCGCATCTTTTTCGGCCCGCGCAGCGAAGTCGGTACGGGTCGATGTCGTACCGCATGCCGCAAGGGTGAGCACAAGCGCCGTTACCATCGTGCGGTGCATCAAGCGACCTATGTTCTTTCCCCGACCCCAAATCATCACAGCCATTACCCGTTTTCGTCGTGTTTCCAGACTAACGGAGCGCCGGTTAAAGGAGGGTTAACGTGGGCGGAAGCCAATGCGCACATGCAACAAATCGAGAACGAGTCTCTTGAACGACTTGGCCCGCCTGCTCGGCACACTCTGCGGATTCGCGGACGGAAGATGATTTTATGTATATATAAATCAAATGGTTATATTTGTTTCTGAAAGATTCTGCCAATCCGCGGCTATACTTGTCGTGTCTGAAAAGGGGTAAGCCGATGTCCGCCGAACTCTGCGCTCACTTCGTCAAAATTTTCTTCCGGGGCCTCACCGCCCTTGAAACCCGAAGTGTGCGTGGGTTCTCCGACCGGCTAGAGGTGGATTTTCGGGGCGCTCGGGATATCAATGCCGATCAGGGCGCAGATTCTCAGAGGGGGCTGGCATGCTGAGGCGGCTTGGCAGCGTTGCCGGTGTGTGGCTGGCGCTTGTGCTCGCAAGCCCGCAGGCCGTGGCTTTGCGCTGCGGGACCAGCCTGATCAATGTCGGCGATTCACGCGCGGAAGTGTTGGCGCTGTGTGGTGAGCCGGCCTACCGGTACGAGCGCGAGGTCGAGCTGATCCTGATTCTTGGTTCGGCCGTCGAGCGCAGCCGGTTTCTCACCGTTGAAGAGTGGTTGTACAACTTCGGGCCGAACCGCTTTATGGTGTTGATGACCTTCGAGGCCGATGAGTTGCGCCACATCGACAGGCGTGGTTACGGCTATTCGCCTGGGCTTGCCTCAGACCCGAGCTGTGCCGGGTCTGGCGTGCGCCTGGGGGATACCGAGGGCGAGGTGCTGTTGCGTTGCGGCGAGCCCGACGAGCGTGACGGCTACAAGGAAACCGTCAGCGTGCAACTGGATCCGCTGCGTAAGCGTCGCGAACCGGTCTGGGTATCGGAGTGGGTCTACCATGGCGGCAGCACCGGGCTTGCACGGCTCCTGGTGTTCCGCAACAACCGACTGGCAGAAATGCGGCGCGCAGATGAGCGGGACGACTGATGGAACCCAAATGCCCGTTTTCCGATGCGGTGCTGGGGGCAGGGTTCGGTTGTCGCCACGCCCTGGCGGTCACCGAACGTACCGGTCCCGCGGTGCACTGCGGCGACTCCGCGGCGTTGCAGCGCTGTTGCGGGTTCGAGCAGAGCCTTCGTCGCCAGGGCATTCCCGCCTTTGGGGTTGAAGATGACCTTGGCACCATGCCCCAAAGCGTTCTGGTAAAGGTGCATTGCGGGGGCTTGCTGGGTCTGGCGGATCGCTATGCCCTTACGCAACAGGGCCGCGTCGCCGATATCGATGCGCTGTTGCTCAGGGCCGAGGACGCGTTGGGGCTTGAAAATCTGCCAATCGATTCTCTGGTACCGGCCATGACGGCCTACAAGTTGCGTCGACGTCGCGGTTGAGTGTCATGTCTTCGTGGAACCGGGGTAAGGTCTCGCGATAGTCGGTCAGTATTCCGTATCGCTTGTTGGGAATAACACGGCAGGACTCTGCTTGGCTTCTTTATTTACTCATGTTCTGGTAGGCGTAGCCGTTGTACAGGCAACTTTTCCCGCCGCCGGGGCGCGCTTGTGGCTGTACGCAGCCCTTGCCAGCGTTGTGCCCGACCTTGATGTTATTGCCTTTCCCCTGGGCATTCCCTATGAGCATGTGCTGGGTCATCGTGGAATTAGCCATTCCCTGGCCGCGGCGCTGCTCGTTGGCTTATTGGTCGCCTGGCGAATTCGGTCTGCCGCCCCGGCGGCGGGGTTTGCGTCGTTGGCGCTGGTGATCGGCCTGGTTACCGCGAGCCACGGGCTGTTGGATGCCATGACCAACGGCGGATTGGGCATCGCTTTCTTCGCTCCCTTTGACGATGGCCGCTATTTTCTGCCCTGGCGACCCATTGAGGTCTCGCCGATCGGCGCGGGCGCGTTCTTCAGCGAATGGGGGCTGCGGGTTATCAAAAGCGAACTGCTTTGGGTCTGGTTGCCGGTGGTTGGGCTGTGGGTGCTGATTGCGGGGTTGCGGGCCCGCAGCCGAGCGGGCGGGCATTGAGTCAGCGTTGCCGCAGACGTCTAAACTTAGCCGCAGCGCATTTTTGCTCGACGTCCATCACTCCCATCCGGTCAGAGATATGTTCGAATCTGCACAACAGGTGTTTGAAACCGTCAGGCATGGCTTTACGCGGCGCACCGTCCTGGTGGTGGGTGACCTGATCCTCGATCGTTATCTGTGGGGCAAAGTAGGGCGAATATCGCCGGAGGCGCCGGTACCCATCGTGCATTTGCAAAGGGAGACGCAAGCGGCCGGCGGAGCGGCCAATGTGGCCAGAAACCTGGCGCGACTCGGCTTGACGGTGGACGTGATCGGCGTGACGGGCACCGATGCCGGGCGTGACGGGCTACTCGGCAGTCTGGCCGAGGAGGGGGTGGGAACCGACGGTGTCATCGCCTGCATAAAACGGGGTACGACGGTCAAGACCCGTGTGGTGGGCAACCATCAGCAGATGCTGCGTATCGACGACGAGAATCCGGAACCGATTGGTGAAGAAGAACAGGCCAACATTCTCAGCCTGGTGGCGTCGCGTCTGCCGGAGGCGGGGGCGATGGTGCTGTCCGACTATGCCAAGGGCGTACTGTCCGACGTGCTTTGCCGGCGATTGATCGACCTGGCACGAGCACACCGGCTGCCGGTTTTGGTCGATCCCAAGGGGCGGGATTTTAGCCGTTATGCCGGCGCCACCCTGATTACCCCCAATCGTTCCGAACTGGCCCTGGCAACCGGGGTGTCGGTCGGTGACACCAACGCCCTGCTGGGCGCCGCGGCCACGATGCGCGAAGAGCTGCGGCTGGACTATCTGGTGCTGACACTCAGCGAGGCGGGAATGGCCCTGGTGGAGGCCGACCGCACCGAGATCGTACCGGCCGTGGCGCGAGAGGTCTTCGATGTCTCCGGTGCGGGGGATACCGTGATAGCGGTGTTTGCCGCTGCCCTGGCCGGCGGGTTGAACCATCGTGACAGTGCCCACTTGGCCAATCTGGCGGCCGGTGTGGTGGTGGCCAAGGTGGGTACCGCGCCGATCACCCAGGCCGAGTTATTGACAGCGATCAGGGAGGAAGACGCCATCGAGCAGGCTTCCAAGATCTGCGACCAGGAGCGTTTGGCGCAGTGGTTGGCACGCTGGCGGGCCAAAGGTGAGCGCGTTGTCTTCACCAACGGCTGTTTCGACCTGCTGCACGTCGGCCACGTGAGCTATCTGGAAAAGGCGCGACGATTGGGTAACCGCCTGGTGGTGGGCCTCAATTCCGACCGCTCCGTGCGGGCCTTGAAAGGGGAGGGGCGACCGGTCATCCCCGAAGGGGATCGGGCCAGGGTGCTCGCGGCCCTGGCCTCGGTGGATGCGGTGATCCTGTTCGACGAAGACACCCCGTTGGAACTGATCAGGCAGGTTCGCCCCGACGTGCTGGCCAAAGGCGCTGACTATCGCGAAGATGAGGTGGTGGGTGCCAGGGAAGTCCGGTCCTGGGGGGGGAGCGTTCGGCTCATCGATCTGGTCGACCAAAAAAGTACGACGGGAATCATCAATACCCTCAGGACAAACGCCCGGCGGGAATGATCCAACCGCATCACCCCACTCGGCTGCCAGACCCTCCAGGAGGGAGCCGTGGCGTGGCCTCGGCCTCCTTTGCCTGAATGTGGCAATACCGATTGGAGGACCGGCGGGTTTGGAGGCGCTGGCTATCGGTGGGATATGGGGTCTGTTTGAAACGGTATGGCAAACGAAAACGAAGCGTACGAGTAAGACATTGCTGACGATCAACGAAACAGGCCCCCATTCGGGGGCCTGCTGCGTATCGTCTGGCTCAAAGGGCCGCGATCAGGCTCTCGGCGAGACCCTCGCACGGAATGCCA
Source organism: Chromatiales bacterium (assembly GCA_020445565.1). GTDB lineage: Bacteria > Pseudomonadota > Gammaproteobacteria > JAGRCI01 > JAGRCI01 > JAGRGI01. Next base: position 24,832 of record JAGRGI010000095.1, on the reverse strand, counting down.
AAGCGCCAATGGCCAGCAGTGCGATCACGGAAGGAACCGGGATGCCTGGGTTTTGCGTCGCCTCTACAAACTCGATCTCCGTGGAGAAGATCAGGCCCGACGGACCGCCCGCATTGGAGGCGTTGATGTAGAGCCAGTTAATGCCGGTTTGCAACAGGGAGACGATGTCGGTGCGGATGATCTGTTGATCGGACTGAAAGTTACTGACGCTGACCTGCTGCGCGGTGGTGGTCGTGCCCGACAGCGCTGTTCCATTGATGAACAGGCCCTGATTGATGGTGCTACCGTTGATGACGCTGCCGAGGCCATTGTCCACCATGTAGTTGAACTCGATCGCCGCGCTGACGAGGGGGCCGGGAATGAAGAAAGGCACCGCGAACAAGGCGCTGCGCCCCGTCGCGCTCGACGTCGTTTCCGTGGAAATCCAGCGAGCGCTCAGGTCCGTGTTGAGTACGGGTTTCCACGCCGGATGCGGAGTGACGACGTTAGACGTCTCCGCGCCGGATCGGGCTGCGGCAAAATCCGCGTTGGTGAATGCAGTTGTGAAGCCGGGGGTCGTCAGGGTGCCCACCGGGCCCGCCAGGAAAGAGACATTGCTGAAGGATCCAACGCCACTCGACATTTGGATCAGCCCGGCAGACGCCGACAGCGGCATGGCGCTTGCCGCCACCAGGGCCAGACCCGTTGCCCAGGTTCGGATCGCGTTGAAAGCCTTTTCTATGCTCATGAATTTTCTCACTCTTTCTCTGTTTCGAATTCTTGTGATTGGAATCTGCTTTACCGATCCAAAATCTGTTCACGTTTTAAAGGCAAAATTCATGCAATATTTTTATTTTTCTTTTAATATCAGTGTGTTGCCATGTTGTTGATGCCGGCCTAAAGTGTATCAGGGCGGGCGTTGTAAAAAAACATGACAGTCACGCCGTGGAAAAGCTCCCCTTCCGGCGCCTGTTGCGTTGGGCCGGCAGCTCTCGGAGTGGCCGGGAGCTTGTCCGGGAACTACCGACCCGCCGCAGACGAGTCAAGAAGGCCAGAGACTTTGCTTGTTTTCGTCAACTGGGAGCGATGGCTCACCTCAGATCCGCGAAAACCTTCTTGCTTCCGGTCTCGCCCTCTCTACAACCCATGTATCGGGCAACTCCCTGAGGGTTGTAAAAAAAACTGACACTCTCGACAGTCGCTATTCAGACCGGTGGCCATGCTGGCAGCTCACGGTTCGACCGGTCAGGGCATACAGCGTGCCTGGCGATCTCAAGGCACCAGGAAGGAGAAGCGCAGGAACAGCTCATCCACATTGCTATTGTCGCTGGCCCAAATCCACTGGGCAGTGGAATTACTCGGTAGCCCGGAGACTTTCTGTCCCCAGGGGCCCACACCATAGGCACCATAGCTGGTGGCCGAATCCCAGGTGCTATCGTCGAAACCGGGTTGTTCCCAGCCTGCCGGCGCAGAGGTCGATACCTTCCAGTTTGTGCCGCTGGTGGCGACCAGTGCGCCGGCATTGCGCAGCTCGGCGATCAGGGCGGCGATTCCGCCGGCATCGGTGGCCCTGACAGCAATGGTGTTCTGGCCACTGACCGTGGCGAGCTGGTAGAGGCTGCCAATCGTCCAATTGGAGGAGCTGCCGAGGAATTGGCCGTTGAAATAAACCTCTTCGCCATTGTCGGCGCTGATGACCAGGGAGTAGTCGTTGGCAACAGTCGCCGGATCGATGGTGATGCTCAGCGCCTGGGTATCACTCTGACCCGTATTGTCTTGCACCTGGATGGTGAAGTTGTGGGTCGCGGAGCTGGCGGGTGTGCCGCTGATGGTCCCGGCGGCGGTATCCAGGCTCAGTCCGTCGGGCAACGTGCCCGAAATGATGGACCATGTCAGCGGGGCGCTCCCGCCAGTCTGTTGCAGGGTTTGCGTGTAGCCCTCACCGACGGTTCCATTCGGCAGGCTGGTGGTGGTGATCGACGGCGGAGTGGCGCCACCGGCACTGACCGAGAAGCTGAACCGAAGATAGAGCACGTCGATGTTGCTGTTATCGGCGGCCCAGATCCATTGCGCGGTGGAATCGCTCGGCAGGCCGGAGACCTTCTTGCCCCACGGGCTGACGCCATAGGTACCGAAATTGGTGGCGGCTACCCATGCACTGTCGTCAAAACCCGGCTGTTCCCAACCGGCGGGTGCGGAGCTGGAGACCTTCCAGTTGGCGCCGCTGGTGGCGACCACGGTGCCGGCATTGCGTAATTCGGCGATCAGGGCGGCGACTCCGCCAGCATCGGTGGCCCTCACGGCGATCGTGTTCTGACCGGAGACGGTGGCGAGCTGGTAGAGACTGCCGACGGTCCAGTTGGAGGAACTACCCAGGAAGCTGCCGTTGAAGTAGACCTCCTCGCCGTTGTCTGTACTGATGACCAGGGAGTAGTCATTGGCAACGGTCGCTGGATCGACGCTGATGCTCAGCGCCTGCGTATCGGTTTGCCCGGCGTTGTCCTGGACCTGAACCGTGAAGCCAGCGGTTGCTGCCGTGGTCGGGGTGCCGCTGACGTTGCCGGATGCGGCATCCAGGGTCAGCCCGTCTGGAAGCGCGCCGGAGGTAATGGACCAGGTGTAGGGCGCGTTACCGCCGGTCAGTTGCAAGGTCTGGCCATAGGCCGCTCCAACGGTTCCGTTCGGCAGACTGCTGGTTGTGATCGCCGGTGGGTTTGCGCTGGCGCCCGCCGAGAAGCTGTAGCGCAGATACAGCACGTCAACGTTGTCGTTGTCGGCGGCCCAGATCCACTGGGCTGTGGAGTCGCTCGGCAGACCGGAAACCCGTTTGTTCCAGGGGCTGACGCCGTACACGCCGAAGCTGGTGGCGGGACTCCAGGCGCTGTCGTCGAAGCCGGGTTGCTCCCAGCCGGCGGGCGCCGTGGTGGAAACCTTCCAATTGGCATCGCTGATGGCGACCACCACGCCTGCATTGCGTAACTCTGCGATCAGGGCTGCGATGCCGCCGGCATCGGTGGCACGGATGGCAATGGTGTTCTGACCGGCGACGGTGGTGAGCGGGTAGGTGCTGCCAACGGTCCAGTTGCTCGAGCTGCCCAGGAACAGGCCGTTGAAATACACCTCCTCGCCGTTGTCGGTGCTGACGACAAGGGTGTAGTCGTTTGTCGTGGAGGCCGGGTCGATGGTGATACTCAGCGCCTTTGCGTCGGTCTGGCCGCTGCCGTCCTGAACCTCGACGGTGAAGTTGCTGGTCCCGGTGGTAGTCGGGGTGCCGCTGATCTCCCCGCTGGTGTCATCCAATACCAAACCATCGGGAAGTGAGCCGGAAACGATGGACCAGGTGTACGGTGCACTGCCACCACTGGATTGCAATGTTTGGGAGTAGGACTGCCCGACGGTGCCCGGCGGCAGATCAGCGCTGTCTACAGTAACGGCGGTACCGCTGCCGTCGCCGACGACGAACTGGATGCGCAAATAGGCGACATCGTCGTTGACGTTGTCATCCGTCCAGATCCATTGTGCGACGGAATCGGTTGGAAAGCCCGCCACATTCTTGAACCAGGGGTCGACGCCGTAGGTGCCATAGCTGCTGGCCTGCTGCCAGGCGCTGTCGTCGAATCCCGGCTGCTCCCAGCCGGCTTCGAGCGTGGCGCTGGCCTTCCAGCTGGTATCGCTGGTAATGAGCAGGCCATTGGCCTCAATCTGGGCGATAAAGGCGGCGCTACCGCCAAGATCGTCGCCCTTGACCGCGAGGACATGGGTCCCGGGGGGCAGACTGGCAAAGGCCTCACCGGCAAGTTGGTAGTCGTTGCCGGACATCAGGTAGATGCCGTCCAGGTAAGCGGTGAACTGATTGTCGGCGCTCATCACCAGGGAAACCGGATTGTCGGTCACCTCCAGGCTCAATGTGCGCGTGTCAACGGCGTTGGTGGCGTCTCTGACTTCCACGGTAAAGGAATAACTACCGACGGTGTTTGCCCCGCCGGCTATCTCTCCGGTCGCGCTGTCCAGGCTCAGGCCAGGGGGCAGGCTGCCGCCGATTACCGTCCAGCTGTAGGGTTGGTAGCCGCCTTCGGCCTGCAAACTGGCCGAGTAGGCGTGATTCAATGCGGGATTGAGGAAGGCTGGATTATTCAGGACCAGCGGTGCCGCGCTTGCGGACAGGTATTGGAAGCGCACGGCATCAGCGGCGACGGCCCCGCCGTTGCGGTCGGCGATCTTGACAGCCTCGGTACTCGTGCCGTTGAAGAAAAAATCGCCCAGGGTGACCCAATTGCCGCCATTCTGCGTCTGGTCGACGGTGACGGTGACACTGCCGGTGCCGTGATCGATATCGAAGGCCGCCTGAGTCGACAGTGTACCGACGATGGGCCACCAGGCCATTACCCGGTAGATGCCGGCGGTCGGTACCGAGGGAGTGAACTGAAATGTGGCTGCCCCGATCGCGCCGCTTCGCCGATACCGCCCGCGGTAGGCCGAAGTGCTGGTGACGGTGGAGAACGTGCCTGCCAGGCTGCTTCCCTGATAGTCGTCGTCCATCACGATGTTGATGGGATTGACGCCGTTGCCATTGGCGAGCAGATCGACGGCTGACTTGACGTTGATTCGGGGTTTGATGAAGTCATTGCCGGAATCGAGTACCGGCAGGCCGGATATCGCCAGGGCCGCGGTCATTTGATCGATGCTGGCGTTGGCATCTTTGGAGCGCAGTACCGCATAGGCGCCAGCGACGTGCGGGGTGGCCATGGAGGTGCCGCTCATGCTGCCGTAGTTGCTGCCCGGTACGGACGATGTGATGCCTGAGCCCGGTGCCAGCAGGCTTAGCCAGCTGGCGGAATTGCTGAAACCCGATACCGCATCCGAGGTTTCCACGGAGCCAACGGAGATGGCGTTTGAAAGACAGCCGGGAGATGCGATCTGACTTACATAGCCGGAGTTGCCGGAGGCGATAACCGTGGCGACGCCGGCGGTGCGCAGGCTGTCGATGGCGTTCCTGGTGCTGGTGCTGTCCTGGTCGCAAGCGATGGCGGTGCTATAGCCCAGGCCGCCGAGGCTGAGGTTGGCCGCCGCCACGTTCAGGCTGGCTGCCAGACCGTTGACATATTGGAGGCCGGCAACGATGTCGCTGCTGTAGGCGGCGATGCAGCTGGATGTTCCGCAAAAATCCGGGTCGTCGAAGCGCGAAAACACCTGCACTGCAATGATGTTGGCCGACGGTGCCACGCCAACGCGGGTTGCGCTGTTTCCGGCGGCGATACCGGCTACATGAGTGCCATGTGAACAGCCCGACAGCGTGCAGGGCGCCGCTGAGCCCGGTCCGGTCAGCGTGTCTACGCCGCCGGGGCAGAGTGAGGTGGCATTGTCAGGGGCATAGGTGGTCGAAAAGCAGGCTTCCTGCACCACGCGGCCGCCGAAGAACGGGTGATCGGCCTGCACGCCGGTATCGAGAATCGCCACGGCGTGTCCGTTGCCCGTGTACCCGGCGGCATGGGCCAGATCGGCATCGATCTGCGGGATGCTTTCCAACAGCGTGGCTTTGTGCAGGCGATCGATCTCTATGCTCTCCACGTCGGTGGAGGACTCCAACGTGGCCAGGGATGCGGCATCGATCTCCAGTGCCATGAAGGGCAGGCTGGAACCGCGACGCAGAACACGGCTGCGTGAGTTTCGCAGTTGATCCAGGGTGCGGGTCTGGGCGCTGGCGATCGCGGAAGTGCTGACCGGCCCGCCGCTGGCGCGGCGCTCCGGTGTTTTCAGGGTAACGATGACTCTGGCGGCGCCACGTTCGCGAATGGTCTGTTCGATATCGTTGCGGGTTTGTGTCCAACCCTGGTTTGCGGTGTCGGCAACGCTGGCAAAGACAGCATCGGCGGATGCAAGAAAGACAAGGGATAGAAAAAACGCGATTCCGAATCGCGTCACTTTGTAGTCCATGGTTCAAGTCCCCAGCTCGTGATTTAGGGGCAGGTTTTTGTGTCTTGATCCAGCATATCGGCCTGCCGGAACTGATTTTGAGCCCCGATTTCTCATACGGTCTGGTTCGTATTCCGGATGCTCCACCGGGATAAAACCGAGCCGTCGCCTGATGTCTCAGTATATTGCCAATCCCGCCGGAAATCTGTGAACTGATGCCCAGTTACGAGCCTGCGCCCCACGGTTAAAGTTGTGCACATGGCCGCCGACACAGGTTGGTGTAGGAGCTGTTTCAGGGCACTATCGTGGCAAATTGGCGAGATGTTTTGATCGGGCCGGATACGACGATCATGCAGGCATTGTCTGTGATCGACCGCAGCGGTCTGCGTATCGGTCTGGTGGCGGATTCTACCGGACATCTGCTGGGCGTGGTGACCGACGGCGACGTGCGCAGAGGTATCCTCAAGGGGATAGGCACCGATCAGTCGGTCGAGCGGATCATGAGCACCCGCCCGTCCCTGGCCACCGCGGACGAACCCAGGGAGCAGGTGCTTGCGCGCATGCGGGCACGGCGCTTGAATCACATTCCTCTGGTGGATGAAAACGGCGTGCTGGTGGGGCTGGAGACCCTGGATGATCTGCTTCGGGGTGAAACGCGCCCCAACCTGGTGGTGCTGATGGCGGGCGGCCTGGGAAGCCGTCTGCGCCCGTTGACCGAAGAACTTCCCAAGCCCCTGCTCAAGGTTGGTTCGCGGCCCTTGCTGGAGATCATCCTGGAGGGTTTCCTGGAGCAGGGTTTTCACCGATTTCATATGGCGGTCAACTACAAGTCTCAGATGATCAAGGAATATTTCGGCGACGGATCGCGTTGGGGCGCGACCATCAACTACCTGGAAGAACGCCAACGACTGGGCACTGCCGGCGCCCTGGCCCTGCTGCCGGAACGGCCCGAAGAGCCGTTTTTCGTCATGAACGGCGACCTTATGACCCGTGCCCATTTTCAACATCTGCTGGAGTTTCATCAACGGAACAATGCGCAGGCCACCTTGTGCGTGCGGGAATACGAGCAGGAAATCCCCTACGGCGTGGTTCGACTGGAGCAGCAGCGTTTGTTTGCCCTGGAGGAAAAGCCGGTACAACGTTTTCTGGTCAACAGCGGTATCTATGTGTTGGACCCGTCGGTGCTGCCGCTGATTCCCAAGGACAGGGCATTCGACATGCCGGACCTGTTTCGCACCCTGATCGCCAAGGGTGAGACCACCGTTGCTTTTCCTTTGCACGAATATTGGCTGGATATTGGTCGAGTGGAGGACTTCGAACGGGCAGGGCGAGAATATGCCGAGGTATTTGCCGGGTGAGTGCGCGGACGCTGGCGGTGATCACCGCTCGCGGAGGCTCAAAGGGCCTGCCGGGCAAGAATATCCGGCCTCTGGCCGGCAAGCCTTTGATCGCCTGGACCTTGCAGGCGGCAAGCCAGGCAAAGCGACTGGATCGGGTGATCGTTTCCACTGACGACCCGGACATCGCTACCGCGGCCCGTCAATGGGGAGGGGATGTTCCGTTTATGCGCCCCCCCGGCCTGGCTACCGATCAAACGTCATCCATGGAGGTCCTTTGGCATGCCCTGGCGTCGGTAGGCGAACGTTTTGACTACCTGGTTTTGTTGCAACCGACCTCGCCGCTGAGGGTGGCCCGGGATATTGACGCCTGTCTGCAGGTCTGTGTCGATGGTGGAGCCCCGGCCTGCGTGAGTGTTTGTGAAGTGCAAAAGAGCCCCTATTGGATGGTTACCCTGGGGCAGGACTCGCGTCTGGTTCCGCTCCTGGCCGAGCCGGTTACCGCCTCCAGGCGACAGGCTCTGCCGCCTGTCTATCAATTCAACGGCGCAGTCTATGCGGCCCAGATCGACTGGTTGCGAGCGCACGGGAGCTTTTTCAGCAGTGAGACGCGGGCCTGGGTGATGGACCCGCTGGATTCGGTGGACATCGACGACCAGTGGGATTTTGAGCGCGCCGAGCGCCGTTTGGCTGAACGTGTCACAGAGCCGTCGGCCCTCAGGGTCGGCGTGTAGCGCCGGCCGAGCTCTTCCTGGCGGGAATGCGTGTTTCGCGGTTTTTCGCAAGCGCGGTAATTCGTGGGAGAATGCCCGCCGCAGTGCCCTGACTCGGGACGGGGGTGCCGGTATTACTGGGAAGCCGACGGGAGAGCCATGAAGAACCTGTTTTATCTAACGGTGGTCTTGATTGCCTACGGCTCTCTTTTTCCTTTCGAGTTCCATACGGGCGGGTTGTCGGCGGCAGTTTGGGATAATTTCTGGCGCAGCTGGCGGGTGATATCGAGCCGCGGCGATATTCTGTCCAACGTTGCGTTGTTTGTCCCCTATGGCTTGTTTGGCATGGCGGCCCGCTCCGCGCGAACGCCGGTCGTCGGTCGGTTTGTCTTTCTGATACTCACCGGTGCGCTCTTTGCGTTCGTGCTACAGCTTGCTCAGTTGTGGGTGATCGCACGTGACGCCGCCTTGCAGGATGTCGGGTGGAACCTGCTCGGATTGGTTGTGGGTGCCGGAACGCTGCTGCGGCAGGATTTCGCCCGTGGATTCAGCGGTTTTTTCGCCAGCCAGCGGTTTTCCTTTCCTCTGTTGTTACTGCTGGCCTGGCTGATTTCACTGTGGCTTCCTTTCGTTCCCACGTTAGACCTTCAGGTGGTGAAGAACGCCCTTAAGCCCCTGTTTCTCGATCCTGTGTGGGATACAGGCGAAGCGCTCCTGCATGCGGCGTGTTGGTTGGTAGCGATCAGCCTCTGGCAGTCGATGGGACGGGATGGTCCAAGGCTGGTCCATGTCTATTGGTTGTTGCCCCTGACCCTGGTGGCACAGTTGTTTCTGGTCGGCGGCAGGCTCACCCTGGGCGAGGTATCCGGCGCGGCGGCCGCACTGCTGCTCCATGCCCTGTGGCCATCCACGTTCGAGCAAAGGGCACGCACACTGCTGGTGCTGATGTTTCTGGCCGTGGGTTTTGACAAGATCACACCGGTTCAGCTGGGTGAAAACCGTTTTCTATGGATCCCGTTCGAGGGTTTCCTGACCGGTTCGATGCTGACCAATGTGCAGAATCTGTTCGAGAAGTTTTTCGTGTTTGGCGCCTTGCTCTGGCTGGCAAGGGCGTCGCGTTTGTCCTGGTGGCTGTCGACAGTCCTGGTGACGGGCTGGGTGTTGGAGATCGAGGTGTTTCAAAGTTTCTCCGTGGGACATACGGCGGAGATCACCGATATGCTTTATGTCCTCGCCCTCGCTTTCTACCTGCGTTCGGGTTGGAACCAGGAGGCCGGGGCCGCGGACGAAGACGTCGCCCGATCAGGCCGGTATTCGCGCCGACGACAGCATGTTTTGGATGCGCCGTCCATCGCCTCCAGGGAAGGCAAACCGCTGCCGGCGTTTTCCTCCATCGCCGCACAGCCGCCGCCGGCCGTACGTGGTGTGCCTGCCCGTCCGGACCTAACCCTGTCCACGGGAGATATCAAGGCAGCCCTGTGGGCTCTGCTGCCTGGGGTGATCGTCATCGCTATTGTCCTGCGTCTGCTATTGGAGTTGCCGGGCATTCCGTACAACGTTCTGGAAATGTTCTCCGGTGGCGGATCGGTCCTGTTCATCGCTGTTTTCGCTCTCGCTGTGGCCTGGAACGGTGCCGGTTCTGCCTTTGCCGGTCACTGGTTGTCGAAGCGCCGGTGGGGATTGCTGGCCTTGCCGGTAGCCGTATTCGGTTCCGCCCTGGTCAGCTACCTGCTCCTGAAGGTGGCACTGACGGCTGAAACCCTCGCCGATCTGTCCGGTGGGTCGGTACTGAATTACCGCATGACACAGGAGAAGGTTTGGGGAGACTTCGGTGCGTCGGTGTTCACCTTCCTGAATTCGACCACGATTCTCCCGATAGTGGAGCGGGCAGTGCGTTTTGTCGCCCTGGTCGGCCCGCTTTTCGTCGCTCTGGTGGCCTTACAGGCCGCGGTGTACAAGGTGCGTGAGCGGGGCGGCATGTCCGGCATGGTTTCCGAACTGGGCAAGTACCTGCTTTACGCCCTTCCCTGGCTGTTGTTGTGCAAGTACATCGCCTTTGACGAGTCCTCCACCGACAATCTCAATGAGTTGATCGAGCGGCCCGGGACTTTCGGGCTGGGTGGCGGCGGTTACCTTTATGCCTTGGTCTTTCTGCTGAGTGCCAGTGGGGTGTGGCTGGGCTGGGCCATGCGGTCAGGGGGGCGACGGCTGCTGGTTGCGGCGGTCGCCGCGATCGTCGCGGTTCCCTTGGGTTGGTGGTTGCTGAATCAGGGTTTGGTTGAGCGGTTCACCAAGTACCATGCCACCTATTCCGGTGTGGACTTTTTTCTGGGCCCCGATCGCAGAAACCGCCTGGATACCGGAACCCTGTTCATGCGATGGAGTGTCGTGCAGTTGGGCATGGTGCTCAGCCTGGCCTGGGGGATTCGGGTATTCCATGCCTTCAGCGGCCCGGTGCTTGCCGCCGCTGCGCGCCCCTGGGGAGGGGCAGGCCGGCACGAACCTGTTGTTCGCGGCAGGACCGCACCTGCCCGGCATTACCCGGGTTAGGGTTCAGTCCAACAACAGGCGCATGGGATTGCTGAGGGCCGCCAATGTGGGACCTTCGTCCCTCTGGCCCCGCACGCGCAACCGAAGGTAACAACTGTCTCCGTCCGCGCCGCTGGTGGCGTCCGGCAAGCGCCAGTGCGCTGCATTTTGCCCTGGTCCGAGGGTGGCGCTGGCGATCACTTCTGGTTTTCCACTGGCGCAATTGCCGATCAGTTCTACGGCAAGTGTCAGGCTGGCGCCTCCCTCACCACGGGAAAGCGATAGGTTGACGTCGATCGGGCCGTCGCCGATGCTGGCTACCTCAGCGGGGAAGCTGGTCATCGGTGGGTTGCTGGTCGACGCCGACCAGGCGAGCGTCTCCAGCAAATGCCCGTGATCGGCCCAAAAGCTGCCGGCCTGCAAGGCTGCAAGCACCCCCGCGGCACTGCGTTCCGGAACCCTCAGATGGGTGCGGGAGTAGCTGCAGGGGAGATAGTCGATGGTTTCGTTGTGAAAATCGGAATTTGCCAGAGCGGCCCACAGATCCTTGCCCTGGTCCAATAGCCGGTCCCATTCCCCGCCTACTTGAAATGTCGCCGGGTCCCAACCGTCGACTGTCTTCACTGTACCTTTGTAGGAGCCAACCGTGCTCGATCGCTGGTGGCCCGGTGCGCCCTCCATCGCCACCAGCAAGCCGTTGGAGCGGGTCCACTGGGCCAGCCGTTGGCCCACATCCTCGCCTTTTTCTGCCTTTCGACTCGGGTGGTTATAGATCAGGACGCCCGGTGTTTGGCTGCCAAGCCGTTGTTCCAACCACAGAAATGCCTGATCCGCCGAGCTTGGCGGCTGGTCTTTCTGGCGAGCCACGTCGTCGAAACGGTGGCGAAAAATCCCCAATAACTCGCCGGCCTTGTCTGGGGGCAACAATACCGAGACGTGCTCTTCACCTCCGTGGGGCGGGATGTTCCACTCGATTCCGCCGAGCAGAATGAGCCCAGGGGTATCGATGCGGGCTTGCTCCAGGGCCGCGAAATATTCGCGGCTCGCTGTGCCGATCCTTGGGCTGAGATCGGAATGATCCGTAATCGCCAGCACATCACAACCGCTGAGGAAGCCTTTTGCCGCCACTTCGGCCAGCGGCAGACGTCCGTCGGAAAAGCGGGTGTGGCTGTGCAGATCGGCAATCAGCCATTGTCCGTCGAGATACCAGGGTATGCTTTTCACAATGCCCGGAGAGGTTTGTTTGCAGGCACTGGCCAGGGCGAGCACGATAAGGGATGCCGCCGTGCTGATCGTAATCTTTCGTAACATGGGGAAGATCACCGGAAACTTGTGGTGTCTAAGGTATAGTGCGCGGAAAAGCTTGCGAATCCAGACCAATTGGCTATCATGCTGCGCTGCGGCAAAACTTGGCAAGCGTCGACGGTCTTGCTACGGTGCCAAGTAGTCGAATTGGGATCGTACCAATGCTCAGGCGCCGGATTCCCTGCCTCAGGGGACCGTTTTCCTACCTGGGTATATAATACCCAGCTCAGTAACAGCGTGGATGCCGACGATGCAGTTGACAATGCTGAAAGCCAAACTCCACCAAGCGCGGGTCACCCATTCCGAGTTGGAATACGAGGGTTCCTGCGCCATTGATGGGGTGTTGCTGGATACCGCCGGAATACGCGAGTACGAGCAGATTCAGATCTACAACGTGGCCAACGGTGAGCGTTTCACCACCTATGCCATACGAGCCGAAGAAGGTTCAGGCGTCATCTCGGTCAATGGTGCGGCAGCCCACAAGGCCAGTCCCGGAGATCGGGTGATTATTTGTGCCTATGGCGTGCTCGAAGAAGCGGAATTGGCCGATTTTCACCCCACCCTGGTCTATTTGGACGCCGAAAACCGTATCAAGCGCACCGGGCACCAGATCCCGGTGCAGGCGGCCTGAGCGCCAAGTTGAGTCGACATTGAAGCACCGCTCCGCGATGCCTTGCCGCCCAAAATTCCAGCTGTTTGCCTCGGGCCTGCCGACAGACAGGCCCTTTCTGTCGCCTTAGCCCGCATCCGCTCCCTGTTCGGAATCCGTCGGCGTGATGCCCTGATCGTTCAAGGCATCCTTGTAGAGAGCGATATAGTCGCGTGCGCTCACCGTCCAACTGAAATCGGTCTCCATCCCCGCCACCACCAGTTTGCGCCACCACACCGGCGGCCGGCTGAAACAGGTTATGGCACGCTGAATGGCCCCCATCAGCGATGCCGGTGTGGCGTCGTCGAACACAAACCCGGTGGCCGTGCGTGTCATGATTGCCCTGGGGGTGGCGTCGACCACGGTATCGGCCAGGCCGCCGGTATGTCGTACGATGGGCACGGTGCCGTAGCGCAGGCTGTAAATCTGATTCAATCCGCAAGGCTCATAGCGTGAGGGCATGATGAAGGAGTCCGCGCCCGCCTCCACCCGGTGCGCCTTGCCTTCGTCGTAGCCGATGAAGACGCCGAACTGCTCCGGGTATTGCGCCGCCAGATCGCGGCAACGTTGTTCATAGCCCTTGTCGCCACTGCCCAGAAGGACCATCTGCACCGGCTGGTCGAACAGCTCCGGTAGTATGTCGAGAATCAGATCCACGCCCTTTTGGTAGGCCAGCCGGCCCACATAGGCGAACAGTAGGGCCTCGCGGTCCACCGGCAGGCCGAATTCCTCCAGCAGGGCAACCTTGTTGCGCACCTTGTGCTTGAGATTGCGAATGCTGTAATTCTTGACCAGGGCCGGGTCGCGTACCGGGTTCCAGGTGAGATTGTCCACGCCGTTGAGTATGCCCAAAAGCCGGTCCGAACGCTTGCTCAATACCCCCTCCATGCCGTAGCCGAACTCCGCGGTGCGGATTTCGCGCGAGTAGGTGGGGCTGACCGTGGTGAGCCAATCCGAAAACATCAGCCCGCCCTTCATGAACGAGAAATTGCCGTAGAACTCCAGCGCTTCCGAATTCCACCACTCGCCGGGCAGGTTCAGGGTATTGAAGACGTGCCAGGGGTAGTTGCCCTGATAGGCCAGGTTGTGGATGGTGAAGATGGTGGCCGGTCTGATCGGTTCCAGCGACAAAAGTGGCGCCACCAAACCGGTCTGCCAGTCATTGCCATGTACCAGGCAGGGGCGCCAGTCCAGCCCCGCCCGGTCCATGGCAACCGCCACCACGGCGCGGCAGAAGGCAGCGAACCGGGCCGGGTTATCGCTCCAGTCTTCGCCATCGGTGTTCGCATACGGTCCGCCGGGGCGTTCGAACAGGCTCGGAATGTCCACCAGGTAGGTGCGCACCGAGCTGTCGGGAAGGGTGCCTTCGATGAGCTGGACCGTATCGTGCACTCCGGGAAGTTCCAGAGAGGCGACTGTTTTGGGTTTTTCTATGCGTTCCTTCGCGGCTGGGTAGGCCGGGAGGATCAGGCGAACGTCATTGCGCAGGCGTTTCAGCGCAGCCGGCAGGCTGGCCGCCACATCCGCCAGACCCCCGGTCTTGGCCAGCGGGTAGGCTTCACTGGCCGCGAAAAGTATCTTCATATTGTTTCTCTGCTGCGTGTCGACTCGCGCAATACAAACATAGAAAAATGCCGTGTCGATTGCGACGAATTTGCCATACTCTACTGGCTGCCGCGATCAATTCAAGCACCGTGGGGCATGAGGGGCAAGGGCGTCGCAGTAACGTAAGCCTTAGGTTCCGGGGCATTCCGCATCGGGTCGAATCGCTCGTTGCAGATCGCCTTGCGCGACTAAGGATTACTCAGGTGTTTGTCGCTACCCCTTCGATTCATCCGGTATGTCGGTGGAGTGCCTGTTGACGGTTGCCCCGCCTGAAACTGCCGGTATGCCGGCCTCGCGGTGGCAAAATGCCGTCCTATCCCAGATTGTAATCGGTTTGGCCCGACCTGTTCGGGATGCCGCCAAGATACGGGCAGGGCGTAATCATTATCCACAAACTACCCGAACGGGGAGGGAGAGCAATATGGCACAGGCGGACATCGGTCTCATCGGCCTTGCGGTCATGGGTCAGAACCTGGTGCTGAACATGAATGACCACGGCTTCACCGTTGCCGTGTACAACCGCACCGTGTCCAAGGTGGACGAGTTTCTCGAGGGCCCGGCGAAGGGCACAAACATCATTGGTTCGCATACGATCGAGGATTTCGTCAACACCCTGAAAACGCCCCGAAGGGTGATGATGATGGTGAAGGCGGGAGGCGTGGTGGATCATTTCATCGATCAGGTTTTGCCCTATCTGGAGCCTGGCGACATCATCATCGACGGTGGCAACTCCTTGTATTCGGACAGTACCCGTCGCACCAAGGCCCTGGCGGAGAAGGGCATCCGGTTCCTCGGCTGTGGCATCTCCGGCGGAGAGGAGGGCGCCCGCAACGGTCCTTCCATCATGCCGGGCGGCAATCCGGAGGGCTGGCCGTATGTGAAGGATATCTTCCAGTCCATCGCCGCCAAGGTCGATGGTGACGCGTGTTGCCAGTGGGTGGGGCAGGAAGGCGCCGGGCACTACGTGAAGATGGTGCACAACGGTATTGAATACGGTGACATGCAGTTGATCTGTGAGGCATACCAGCTCATGGACGAAGGTTTGGGGCTGTCGGTTGACCGTATGCAGGAGGTGTTCGCAGACTGGAATACCGGCGAGCTTGATTCCTATCTGATAGAAATTACAGCAAATATTTTGGCCGTGAAGGATGAGGATGGCGATCCTCTGGTGGACAAGATCCTGGATACCGCCGGACAAAAGGGGACCGGCAAGTGGACGGGAATGGATGCGCTCAACCTGGGCGTGCCGCTCACGCTGATTGGAGAGGCGGTCTTCTCTCGCTGCGTATCGGCCCTCAAGGACGAGCGAGTCAGGGCTTCGGCGGTGCTGGGCGGTTCGCGGCCCAGGTTTCAGGGTAACGTCGATGAGTATATCAAGGCCGTTCACGATGCCCTGTATGCCTCCAAGATCGTTTCCTATGCCCAGGGCTACATGCTGATGCGCGAAGCGGCCAAGGAGTACGGCTGGCAACTGAGCTACGGCGACATCGCCTTGATGTGGCGCGGTGGCTGCATCATCCGCAGCAAGTTCCTCGGCGATATCAAGACGGCCTACACCGAGAAGCCGGATCTTGAAAATCTGCTGCTGGCGCCGTTCTTCCGCGACGCCCTGGTGAAGGCGGAAGCGGGCTGGCGTAAAACCGCGGCCATGGCGGTGCAGTCGGGTATTCCGGCGCCGGCGATTACCTCGGCACTGTCGTTTTTCGATGCCTATCGCAGCGCTCGTCTGCCGGCCAACCTGTTGCAGGCTCAGCGCGACTATTTTGGCGCCCACACCTATGAGCGGGTGGATCGGCCCAGGGGTGAGTTTTTCCACACCGACTGGACCGGTCATGGTGGCAAGGTATCGTCCACCAATTACGACGTCTAAGCTGTATTGATCGGCAGCTGCAACGGTCGATCCTGTAAAGGCACATCGGCGATTTGCCGATGTGCCCAGGAACCCGGCCGACCGATTGTGCCGTAGCCAAACAGGACGAGAAACAGGTACCACCATGAGCAATCCCTGCACCTACGTGATTTTCGGCGCCACCGGCAATCTGTCGCGCCTGAAATTGATGCCGGCACTCTATCATTTGGATGTGGCGGGACGCTTGGACGAACGCACCATGATCGTGGCATCCGGGCGGCGGCCGTGGGACCAGGAGTTCTGGGTCTCGCAGGTCAAGGAGTGGGTGCAGGCCAAGGCCCGCGGCGGGCTGAATGACAAAGCCTTTGAACGTTTCGCCAAGCGCCTGCACTATTTTCGTGGCGATCTGGGCGAGGATCAGACCTATCCCGATCTGCGCGACCTGTTCGCCAACGATGATCGACTGCCTAATAATATCGCGTTCTATATGTCGGTTGCGCCGAACGAGTTCGGCCCGGTAACCAAGCGCCTGAGTTCCGTCGGTTTGTTGGACGAGACCCACGGTTGGCGACGGGTCGTGATTGAAAAGCCCTTCGGTTATGACCTCGAAAGCGCTCAGGCCCTGCAGTCACGGTTGACTCGCTACCTCAAGGAGGAGCAGGTCTACCGTATCGATCACTACCTGGGCAAGGGTACGGTACAGAACGTATTGGTATTCCGCTTCGCCAACCTGGTAACCGAGCCTCTTTGGAACCGCAACTATATCGACCACGTGCAGATCACCCATTCCGAGAAACTCGGCGTCGGTGGGCGCGCGGCCTATTACGACGGTGCCGGCGCCTTGCGTGACATGATTCAGAGCCATCTGCTGCAATTGTTGACCCTGGTGGCCATGGAACCACCGGTGTCCATGGATGCCGAGGCCCTGCGCGATGAAAAGGTGAAGGTGCTCAAATCGGTGCGGCCGATACCCCGAAGCGCTGTCAATTCACATGCCTTCCGCGGCCAGTACACCAGTGGGCTGGTAGATGGCAACAAGGTTCCCGGCTATCTAGACGAGGGCGATGTGCCGGAGGACAGCGTGACTGAAACCTACGCCGCCATGAAGCTGTTCATCGACAACTGGCGCTGGCGCGGCGTGCCTTTTTACCTGCGTACCGGCAAGCGTATGGCCAGCGCCCAATCCACGGTGTCGATCTGTTTCCGTTATCCGCCCATGCAGTTTTTCCGCGATACCGCGATCGAAAAGATGCGCCAGAACTGGATTCTGTTGGGTATCCAGCCGGAGGAGAGCCTGCGTGTGGAAATGACCGCCAAGGTACCCGGCCTGGAGATGAAGACACGCCAGCTCAGTCTCGACGCGAGCTATCTGCGCGAGGGCGAGTCCCACACCGATGCCTACGAAGATCTGCTACTGGATGTGATCGAGGGTGACCGTTCGCTGTTTTTGCGCTACGACGAAGTGGAGGCCGCCTGGCGTGTGGTGGACCCGGTACTGAGCTCCTGGTCGCAGGAACGGGATTTCATCCACACTTATCCGGCGGGAAGCTGGGGACCGGAGGAGAGCCGCCGCCTGTTCGAAAAGGAATATCATCAATGGCGCCATACCATGGTGCCGGACGAGGATTGAACCGTGGCGGAACCACGCTGGACCGTACTGGACGATGCGAGGGCGGTGGCCGAAACCGCCGCCGAACGCATTATGGCGGCGGCGGAAAGGGCCATCGCCGAGCGGGGCAGGTTTCGCATCGTCCTGGCTGGCGGCACCACGCCGCGAATGACCTTCGAGCATTTGTCCCGGGCCGAAAGCCTGTGGAGCGAATGGGAAGTTTATTTCGGCGATGAACGCTGCCTGCCGGCCGAACACCCCGAGCGCAACAGCCGTATGGCGCAGGAAGCTCTGCTCGGCAGGGTGCCGATCCCTGCCGAGCACTGCTTTCCGATACCGGCGGAACGTGGCGCTGAGGCCGCCGCTCGCAGTTATGCGGGGGTGGTCGACACCGCACGCCCGTTCGATCTGGTGATGCTGGGCATGGGAGAAGATGGGCATACCGCCAGTCTGTTTCCCGGGCAGATGCCGGTTGGCGATGCCGCCGTGGTGGCGGTGCATGATGCGCCCAAACCGCCGTCCGACCGGGTCAGCCTCAGCGTATCGGCCTTGGCCGACTGTCGCGAATTGCTCATACTGGTGACTGGGGAGGGCAAACACCCGGCCGTTTCGGCCTGGCGCACTGGCGAGGCATTGCCAATCGCGCAGGTTGCCGGTCGCGACACTGCCGAAGTCTTGATTGACCGTGCCGCTATGGGTGTCTGAGCGGGTCTGCCCCATTTTTCTCTCAGCTGCACGAGGTGAATCGTGACGACGTTGACTTCCTCTCCTGCTTGGCGCGCCCTCAGGGACCACTATGCCAAGATCGGCGACTTTCCGATGCGTGCCTGGTTCGAGGCCGATTCGGAACGCTTTGCACGCTTTTCCGCCAGCGCATGCGATTTGTTGCTGGATTACTCCAAAAACAGAATCACTGTCGAGACCATGGACTTGCTGCTGGCCTTGGCCGCTGAGCGACAGGTGGCGGCGGTGCGTGACCGGATGTTCGACGGCGAGAAGATCAATATCACGGAGAACCGCGCCGTGCTGCACATTGCGCTGCGCAACCGTGCCAATCGTCCCATCATGGTGGATGGCGAAGATGTTATGCCCGGTGTCAATGCCGTGCTGGGCAAGATGCGCGCCTTCAGCGAGTCGGTACGCAATGGCGAGTGGCGCGGTCACAGCGGCGAGGCCATCACGGACGTGGTCAATATCGGCATAGGCGGTTCCGATCTGGGGCCGCTGATGGTGACCGAGGCCCTCAAGCCCTATGGCGGCCCGTTGCGGGTGCATTTCGTCTCCAATGTCGACGGCACCCATGTGGCCGAGACGCTCAAGTCTCTGCGGCCGCAGACCACCCTGTTCATTGTAGCGTCCAAAACGTTTACCACCCAGGAAACCCTGACCAACGCCCACAGTGCCCGTGACTGGCTGTTGGAGTCCCTGCACGATCCGGCCGCGGTGGCAAAGCATTTCGTGGCGCTCTCCACGAATGCGCACGAAGTCGCCGGCTTCGGTATCGATACCGAGAACATGTTCGAATTCTGGGATTGGGTGGGTGGCCGCTACTCGCTGTGGTCTGCTATCGGCCTATCCATCGCCCTGTACATCGGCATGGACCGTTTTGAGGAGCTGTTGGCGGGTGCTCATGCCATGGACGAGCATTTTCGCGCAGCGCCGCTGGAGGAAAACCTGCCGGTGATCCTGGCCCTGATGGGCGTCTGGTACGATAATTTCTTCGGTGCGCAGACCCACGCCATTTTGCCCTATGATCAGTATCTGCACCGCTTCCCGGCCTACTTCCAGCAAGGCGACATGGAGAGCAACGGCAAGCGGGTCAATCGCTCCGGCGAGGTTCTTGATCATGACAGCGGCCCGATCATCTGGGGGGAACCCGGTACCAACGGGCAGCATGCCTTTTATCAGCTTATTCACCAGGGAACACGGTTGATTCCCTGTGACTTTCTGGCGCCCTTGCAGAGCCACAATCCCCTCGGCGAACATCATCGGATACTGCTGGCCAATTGTTTTGCCCAGGCCGAGGCCTTGATGCGCGGCAAAACGGAGGACGAGGCACGCGCGGAACTCCAGGGGCAGGGGCTAAGCGGCCAGACCTTGGCTGCATTGCTGCCGCACAAGGTTTTTCCTGGGAATCGGCCCAGCAACACCATACTGTTTCCCAGGCTCACCCCCGCCGTACTTGGATCGTTGATTGCCCTGTACGAACATAAGATCTTCGTTCAGGGAGTGATCTGGGATATCAACTCCTTCGATCAATGGGGCGTCGAATTGGGCAAACAGTTGGCCGGAACCATCCTTTCGGAGCTGCGCGCCGGCCAGGCGGGAGATGCTCACGATAGCTCCACACGGGGTCTGATGGACCATTTCCTCCGCAACACGTGACGCGCTGGGTCGGCCCCCTGGGGCCGACTGCACTTTGGTCTCGACAGGCTCAATACAATCCTTTCAGCCGCTTCAAGCCTGCCTGGGCCTCCGCGATATCCGGCACCACCGCCAGGGCGCGTTCGTAGAATCGCCCCGCCTTGGAGTTCAGCCCCTTGCGTTCAGCCTCCTGGGCCCAATTCAAGTACTCTCCGGCGATATCCCTCAGACCCTGCTTGGCCGGTGCGTAATCGGGGATCAGGTCGAACACCCGTTGGTAGGTTTCGTAGGCATTGTCTCCCCGCGGTGTTGTCAGCTTGCGTTCCTTGATCTGCCGGGCGGCCTGATCCAACAACTCCTGCGCGCGTTCCTTGCGAATATCATCCAGATTGCTCTGCGGGCCACCAAGGTCCATCAATTCCGGGTTGGTCATTGCCAAAGGTGGGTCGACAGTCAGGTTCGAGGTGCTCGAATCTGTGGGTTGTACGACCCGGATTTCCGTGGCCGCCGGCCTGGGAGGCTTGGACGGTGATGGTGGTTCTGGGCGGGCGACCGTATCGCTCTCCAGTTGCAGGTTTTCTACCGCGGGGGGGAGCGAGGGATCGGGGGGGGGGCTCTCTGCTTCGGGTTCCGGCTCGGGCAGATCCTGCGGAGAGGCGGCGATTATGGTTTCCGTCGGTATGCCGACCGCGCTCTGGATACGTTTGAGCAAGCCCTCCCCCATGGGCGATTGCAGATAGGTGCCAAAACTGATCAGGGCGGTTACAGCCACCGTCACGACCACGGCTGCCGAGTTGCTGCGTGGCGCCTTGTGCCGCGGAATTTCTTCGTAGGGGTAACCGGGCGGCGGTTCACCCGGATACATCGGATCTGGCGGGGGATAATAGCCGTCGTGGCGTGGCGGTGGGGTTTCGTGCCGCCTCTGGGGAGGCGTTTCGGTCATGCTGTCGGTGGCCAGGCCAAAGCCGCGTTGACGAACGCCATGCTCGGTGGTGCCGGGACGGACTGGGGGTGAAATCGGCTCGGCTCTTGCCGGCTGTATAGCGGCCGGAGACATCGTGGGCTGCGCGGGTTCATGGAGATGTAAGGCTTGTCGTGACTCCGATTCCTGCCGTTGCGCGGGTGGCTGTTGCGGTGGCGGAGTGTATTGAATGGTTTCATCCATGGCGGCGATGAATTCCGCGGCTTCCTCCTCATCGAAGGTCGGTATTCCCTGGGGGTTGCGCTCCGTTCTTGGCGCAGGCGCAGGTGTGACAATGTCGGCCGCAAAGGTCTCCACGGAAGGCGGTGGCTCGGGCGATGGTATCTCATCGGTTGTCGGCGTCGCCTGTGTCCGTGGTGGCGGTTTGCGCGATACGCTGCCGGAGATTCGTCCGGAATCGATGGCCGCATCCAGGGCATCGATCAAACTGTGCCGCCGCCGTGTGGGGGGCGGTGCATCCGGGTTGCCTGCGGGCGTCGGACGCCTTTTTTCGGCGGCTGGGGCGGGTTCGGGCGATACCTTGGAAATTGCACCGATAGCCGCCTCTTCTGCGGCTTGCTCCACCATGGTTACGGTTACCTGCTCGCTTTCGTCCAGGGCCGCCAGCAAGAGGCTCTTGTCACAAAGTGTGTTGATGCGACGCGCGATGCATTCACTCAGGTCTGTGATCCGCTTGAGCGCCGCCTCGTCGAACAACGGTGTGCCGCTGCTGCAACCCGCCGTTTCCAGCCGGAATCTGACATAGTCGGGCACTTCCCGTGGCAGCAGGCGCGGTATGTGGATGGAGATTCTCGGTTTGGGGCCATTTTCTGCGCCGCGAATGCGTAGCGGCAGCGCCTCGCCGCCGGCAAGTACGATGCTGCAAAGGGGAATTTGTGCCTGGTCGTGAGCATTTAGCAGGTGTGGAAGCATGCTCATTACGTCGGTGGTGATGCGATCCGCTTCATCGACCAGAATCACCGGACGGTTCTCGGGAGGTAATTCGGCGGCCAGTTTTTCCAGCCCTTGAAGGGTGCCGGCGAAATTGTTTCCACCTTCACAACCCAGTCCGGATGATAGGCTATGCAGGAAGTCGCCGACCTCCAGGTTGCCGTGGCTCAACAGGGCAACGGGGCGAGAGTCGCGTAGCTGATTGAGCAGGTAACGCAGGGTCATGGTCTTGCCGCAGCCGGGGCCACTGGTAAGCAATATCAGGGCGCCGGGCGTCGCCAGTTCCCTGATCACCGATTCGATGGTGGACTCGTGACCTCTGGCGGCAAAATAGAACCGCGGATCGGGTGTGACGCGAAACGGATCGCACTTCAACGAAAAATGTTGGGTGAACATGCCTGTCTATCGCTGCCTATGTAACCGCGCAACACTGCGCCGGTTGTCGGACCCGGCGGGCCAACCGGAATCCTGCGTCATTCGGTGCGCCAATTTCCGACAACCGCCATACAGAAATTCAAGCGCTGGTCACGCATCCACAGATCATGGCTGCGATTGTGCCGGTGCTTCCACACTGTCCAGCCACCGGTCGATCTCTGCCGATATGTTGTCGATGGCCATGGGAGAATCCGCTTCCGCGTGGCCGGTTGGATCGTCGGAGGAAACGTCTGAAGGCTGCCCCGCCTGCGGGGCCTCGCTGACATCGTCGCCACGTTCCTCACTGGCTGGCATATTTGGAGTGTCCGCAGAAGACGGAGCCGGTACTGGCACTGATGCGCCGCCGGGCAACGGCTCTTTTGTGGCGGTGACCGGCAATGCTGGCGCGGGTTCTTCGTGGGGCTCCGGGATGGCTTCAGCTGATTTTTCCGGGGCGGGTGCCGGTCGGGATTCCGGTTCCGGCGGGGGAGCTGGGGGCAATGTCTGTTCGTGAACCGGTGGCGCTTCGTGGGCCCCGGCATTGGCCTCTGCCGGGGATGGTGGTGAGGCTACGGTCGCTGCAGCCGGATTTTCGCGTGCCAGACCGGGCAAAGGGGCAACTTCCGCAGGTGACGGGAACGGAGGCCGTGCGGCGGGTTGTTCCATTGTCGGCGCACTCAAACCCGGATGAATGGAGGGCATGGTGCTTGCCCTCGGTGTGCCGTACCACCGCGTTGGTGCTTGCTCTGTCGGAGCAGCGCGATAATCGGGGGTCGATTGCCACCAACCCGTACTGCTTGGTGTTTCGCTGCCTGATATGCCGAATGGGGGTTGTTGCCAGGGCGCGTAGGGTGTCGGATAACCGGGCTGTCTCGTGCCGGGCCATCGGGGCATGGCATTTCTGGGTGCCCACTCCTGTGGCGGGGCGGCGTTTCCGGCATACCCGTGGGGGGCTTGGTAGGGGGGGGCGAAGCGCGGTACCCATGTTTGCCAACCGCTGACCATGGATGCCGGGTTTGGCGGTGCAAAGTAACCACCTGGTTCTCCGATGCCTGATTGGGCACCGGCGATGTCGGTCAAACAGACCAGACAGACCATGATTGCCAGTTTCCGATCCACGAGGCGACGCCGGCTCATTGGCATGGTGGCTTCCTCCAATAGGTGTAAGGGCGCTTTGATGGTGATCCCGTAGTCTGCAATTCCTGGCTCCAAAGCTCAAGGGTTAGCGATTACCCGTTAGCGTTGTCGCTTGTATCGTGGCCAGGGCGACCGGCTACACCTTGGCCAGATAAAGGAGCGCTGTTGGAGGCGGGCTGACTGATTGCAGGCAAAAAAATGCGTCCAGGACCAGGACGCAATCTGTTGGAGAGTATTTTTGCGAGAGTCGGCGGGCTTGTTGGGGGCCTCGCGGGCAGGTGTCGATGCGCGCCAGGGGTAGCCCCGAAAGGTCAAAGTACCGCTGGCTCCAGTTTCGATACTGGCGTGTCGGGGAGCCGCATGCGACCTCGAATGCGCCATTCGCGGTTTTCCGGCTCCAGGATGACATGCCAGTTGCCGGGAGCGAGAGGCTCGATCTTGCCCTCGTAGCCCAGGCCGGTACTGTGCAATTGGACGGTGCGGTCGAACTGTGCCCGGGTGGGGTGCATGAAGGTCAGGGTAATGGTATCGCTGGTCAGGTCTCCGCTGAGCATGCTCAAATCCACCATGCCTTCGGAGGCGCTGACGCGAACCGCGGCACTCAAGCCGAGGCGCAGGGCTTCCCGATCACGAGCTTTTTGAGCATTTACTGCCAAGCCCTGCTTGTAATAGTCGTCGGTCACCAGGCCGTCCGGATCATGCATGGCAATGGCCAGGGTGACGAAACCGGCTACCACCGTGGCGGCAGGCAGGCCAATCAATACCCAGGGCCAGAATTGGCGGTACCAGGGGGGCGGGGGGGCTTCACTGAAATTATCGGGCATGGTGGTGTTCGGCATCATGGAAAGGAATATTGCGGTCTGTGGAGGGGGCCGACATTGACCGGCGTCACTCCGGTGGGTTTTCGGCCCCGCGGGTGGCGGGGCCGAAGCCGGCTATCGAACGGCGGGGCCAATGAAACGTGCTGTCTGGGTCTGTTTCTGGTCCGGGAAGCCGACCGCCTCCACCGTGAACTCGATTTCGTTCCCGGCGCGTTTCAGGTCGGCGGGATCGATTTGGACGTAGGCGGGTACACTGACCACTTCGCCGCTCTGCACGGTATATTCCTTTTGTTCCGTGATCAGGCTTGCGCCGGGTAGGCCGCTGATTGACAGACGATAGCTGTGGGCCTGTTCGTCCATATTGATGAGCTTGAGGGTGTAGACGTTTTCCGTCATACCGGTGTCGCTCTCGCGGTAAAGGGCGTTGCGGTCACGAATGATGTCCAGTTCTACCGGTACCCTGGTGGCCACGGCATACAGCAAGCCGACAAAAAGCACGAACAACAGCGTGGCATACACCATGATGCGAGGCCGCAACACCTTGGTGGGTTGTCCGTCCATGGTATTTTCCGTGGTGTAACGCACCAAGCCTTTTGCATAGCCCATCTTGTCCATGACTTCGTCACACACGTCCACGCAAGCGGCGCAGCCGATACATTGATACTGTAGGCCATCGCGGATGTCGATGCCGGTGGG
>JAGRGI010000094.1 GCA_020445565.1 Chromatiales bacterium | reverse complement strand
GCGTCCTCTCCCAGGGCCAGACTTATTGGCGCTGCCAGCGGTTGCTGGCGGCTGCCGCCGGCGAAACCTCTTTCCGTGCTGATGCTGGCCGTGCCGTCCCCAGCGGCGACAAAGATCTGATCGCTGTCTGGCGGCATCCAGTAAAGGACGTGGCAGCCCGCATCGGCCAAATGGATCTCGCCGTCAGGATCGACGACGAAATCGCTGGGATCGGTCAAGTGCAGTTCCTGGCGGTTGGCCAGCAACACAGTGCCGGTGCCCCAGAACGGCAAGCCGAAGGTCTCTTCGCCATCGCGCCGCAAAGGGGCGCCACAGCCTGTCTGCCCGGAGCCGGCGACCAAGTTCACCTCGCCTTCTGCCGACAATGACCACAGGCGAGCCCCGCCTGGCTGTCCACGCAGGCGCCCCAGCACCAACCGCTCACCGACACGCCAATGGCGCACACGCCGGATGTCCTCGAAGCGATCGCCACCGGGAACCAATTGCGGCGTGCCGGCGACGATGCGCTCGATCCGTCGTGCCGAGGCGACCAGCAGTTCGCCATCGCTTTCAAAGTCCAAGGAAACGGCTTTCTCGATGGTGGGTCCGTCCGGTCGCGCGGAGCCGACCAGCGATTGCAACACCGGCTCACCGTTTGAGATGTAGCCGTCACCGCCGACCCAAACACCCTGCTGAGGGTCAATCACCGGCACGTCCGATACGGTGAGAGCACCCGCACCGACGCCGGTGGCGCCGTCGAGTTTTCGGGGAACGCCCAGACGAATTTGGCTGTCCGTACTCAAGTCGATGGCCAAACCGCTGCGATCGCCTCGCCGCAGGGTGACGGTGTTGCGATCTCGGCTGACAGGGTCCGCGATACGATTGCCGATACTGCGAAACACCCGCGGTTGGCGAGTGGGACGTTGACGTACCGGCTTGTACACATTGCTGGCGCGGCTGTAGGCCACGACCGGACCGAGCATCTCCCGGCCGTAACCATCCCGTCCGTTCCAGGCGATATGAATGGTTTGATTGGGGGCGGGCTTTTCGACGCTGCCCGCGAACACCTGTCCGGCGACCACGACCCGGTAGTCGGTGCGTATCAGCCTGGAATGGACGAAACCGTCATTCAGTGGCTGATCGAGCCGAAAATGGTTGGCCACGCGAGCGCTGTCGAATACCAACGCCTGACCGGTACCGGCCAGTGGAATGGACTCGCTCAGGGTGCCGGCGGCCACTTGCAAGTCGCTGCCGGACACCGAAGGGCCGCCTGCGCCGCCGCATTGCATAGGGGGTGGGGCGACGGCGTCGTCCGGCGGACCCATGGGCCAGTTCAGGTCCCAGGTGCTCAGGTGTTCGATACGGGCGTGCCAGAGTTCGTCGCCCGGCCGGTAGAGCTGTGCCAAGCGGATGCGCTCGGCCTCGTCGATGCCGATGGCCAACAGTTCGGCGTCGCTGGCTGCTTGCCCATAGCCTTCCAGATCGATCTGGGCAAGGCCGCCGGTGGTATCCAGGATGGCGATCACTTCTCCGTTTTCGGCGGCTACCCAACGGTCGGCGTCGGCGTTGTAGTAACCCACCGGAACCACGCTGCCGATGGGGAAGCCGATAAAGTTATCCACATATACCGCCACCGGACGGTCGAAGTGCACGTCTTTGCCGTCCACCTTGATGCCGTCGGCCAGCACCTCGTCGGCGGAAAACTCAACCGCGTAGGTGTAGCCGGAATTTCTCGGCAGGGCGCCGGGCATGGCCATGGGCCCGTCATCACCGACGGTGAATTCCGTAGCCCGCAGGGAAAGTTGCTCTACCGTCACCGAGCTGCCGTCGCTGCGGGTATAGCTTGCCGAGGTGCCGGGGGGAATGAGTAAGGTCGCACGGCGTGGACCATCGCCGTCGTCCACCAGGCTGCCGGCCACCGATTGAATCTGCCTCACCGTCGGGCCGAAGTAGGCGATGGTCACCTGTGGGTCGAGTGGGGTAAGTGCCACTTCTTCCGCCACTGCGTAATCTTCCATGGGAACATCGAGGCGGCGCTGTACCGGTAGGTAGCCGTTCTTTGTATAGCGCAATACGGTATCGCCGCCGCCATTGAGTACCAGGTCGAAGCTGCCGTCGTCGCGGCTCAGGGCATAACCGAATTCAGGGCCTCCGCCGACGGAAACCCGCACGCCGGCCAGAGGCGGCCCGCCACGTTCCCGCACCGATCCGCGTACCACGGCGACGCGGCGCGCCTCCAGGGCGTCGGCCTGAAGCTCGAACTGGGCCACCGTGGCGCCCTCGAACAAGAAGCGAACCGAGTCCAGGAAACTGTCTTCCAGCCGCAGGGGAGGGGCAATACCCACGGGGTCCGGTGGAACCTCTTGCGTGAATACCTGGAGAACGAAACTTTGCTGGGCACCGAGACCGCCGCTGTCACGAACATCGACGGTGACCGGGAAATCGCCTGCCTGATCGGCGATCCAGGTGATCTGCCCAGCAGCGTCGATGGACATGCCGGCAGGGCCGCTGCCGAGGGTGTAACTGAGTGCGCCGCCCTCCGGATCGCTGGCGCTCACCGGGTAGCGATAGCGCTCTCCCAGGTAGAGTTGAGAAGGCGGATACGAAGTGATTTGCGGCGGGCGGTTGGGTTGAAACGCAGCGGGTATCTCGATTGCCCAGCTCAGGTCGGCAATGCTGAGTCGGCCGTGGCGGTCCTGCCGCAGGATGAAGCGGTCGGTGCTGCGCACGCTGCCACCGGCCGCTACCGGCGGAAAATGCAGTTTGCCCTTGACCACTGTCGCAGCCGATACGCGCGTGTCCAGGCTCGCCTGAACGCCCCCAACGGACTCGCTGCCCGTGTTGTCCAGGCGGGCATCGTATTCCAGGCGGTAGTCGAAGCGGCCTACGCGCTGCATGTCGATCAGGCGGTAATCGCCGACACGCAGTTCGCCAATGGCGCACGAACTCAGCAGGGCCAGCAGCAGGCCCAACCAGCGGATAGATTCAGAGGGTCGGCGACACATCCTGTTCGTCTCCTTAACTCAGCAGCGTCCGCGCAGGCACAAGGATGCCAGCAGGCCCAGGGCGACGATCAATACCAGCAGGGTTCGCCCGTCTACCAGGGGAATCGCATGGGTGATGGAAACCGTCTGTCCCTGCTCCAAGACCACCGAGGAACCATTCTGGAAGATCCAGAAGGGCTGGGGGCCTGGGGCCGCAGTGCCCAACCAACGAAATCGCACGCGGAAGCCGCTGGCCGATTGGCCGGGTACCAGACCGCCAGCCGTGGCCTGGACATCGTAGAACGCATCCAACGCCACGCCGGAGGCGAGGATCTGCTCATCCCAGTCGGTGCTCGCTGGCGGTTCACTGACGATAGTCAGGCTGGCCTCGTCGTAAAGCGCCGGGTCGAAGCCGATTGCGAAGGCTTGCACGGGGTCGCCGCCCAGACTGCCGTCGTGACGCAGGGTGTAGCGGTATTCCCAGGTACTGGCACCCAAGTCGGCCACGGTGAAACTGATTTCGATGGCGTTTGCGGGTGTAGAAAAACAAAGCACCAATGCCGCAAGCAGGCCAAGTTTGATTCTGGACTGCTTTCCCGTCATGCGCTCTTTCCTGCGGGGATACGACTCCATAAACGCCTCCGTGGTCCGATGTCCCTGAATCAACCCGCCGAGGCCAACTGAGCCGGACTGAGGGGAAGGGATTTGCCGCTCTCGGTGATCAGCCAATAGCGGGATTCGCCGCGTATACCAGCCTCTACGCGGATTCCCTGCACCGGCTCGCCCGCCAAACGCTCGAAGTAGCCGCGCCTGGCATCGGAATCCGCAATCAGTGTGTAAGTGATGCTCGCCATCAGTGTGCTGGGGCCCTGGGGCAGGGCGATCTGGGTCGCCGCGGTCGCCAGTCCGGTATCGCCTGCCAAGGCGTTGCTGATGGCGCTTGTCGCAGCGCCTTTTTGCGGCGTGACGGTGAGTTCGACGATGTTGCCCAGGGGAATGCCGGTGGTTTCGAATTCAACCGTCACCGGGTTGGCGATGTCGGCGGGCAAGACGATATCGGCGACGCCGCTGGGGGTTGCCGGGGCGTCCACGCCAGCGACGCGGCTGATGCGCAGGGTGGGCAGGCCGGCGACGAAAAGATCGCCGGGCGGGCCGAAGGTGTAGGCGGGGGTGGAGCCGGCGGTACGGACCAGGTTGTCGGCTTCGAGGCGGATGCGGCCGTCGCCACCAGAGTGCATATAACAGTTGTTCTCTTGGTAGGAGTATCCGCTCACGGAGCAACTGGCGCTATTGGGACGGTTCGCCCCCGCCGCAGACACGGTTCCGTTGCCTTCGATCACAGAGGCAACCAGACGGATTGCACCCCCGCTGCCACCACCGCCAACGGCACCGCAATTGCCACCACCACTGGTTCCCGCCTGGCCTCCGACGGCGACAATGGCCCCGTCGACCCGAAGCGTACCGGAGACCGCCATTAGCAAGGCGCCGCCTCCCCCTCCGCCGCCCGATCCGGCGAAGGCGTTACCGCCCATGCCACCACCACCTCCGGAGCCGCCAAGCAGTGGGAGCAATACGGAGCTGCCATAGATGGGGCCGGCTTCGGCGCTGTGGGAAGCGCATTCTGCGAATCGATACGAAGTATAACTTCCCCTCGTTGAATAACTTCCGCCGCCTCCATGACGGCGAATCGTGCTGTCCCCAGTACCGAAATTTCCACCGCCGGGTCCAAGTCCGTTGCCACCGAAATGGTCACCCCCGGCCGCGCCTCCGGCTCCACCATCGTATCCCCCCGGTCCACCGAGCCCAGGCAATCCATCATCCCCGGCATTGCCGTCTCCAGCCGCTCCCACACCCGGTGAGTTGAAGCCACTGACATCTATGCTCCCCGCTATGCTTGCGTCCCCGTTCACCAGAATTACCACCGGCGTATTAGCGGTATTTTTGTTGAAGGTCACCGTTACCCCCTCCGGGATAGTCAAGGAGCTGAAATTGAAAACGCCGCTCTCCGGCAGATCCAGGCGGGTGTCGACACTGGGCGAGAAAGCGCCGTCGGCACCGGTGCTGCCGCTATCGAAAGCCAGAACGAACGGGCTGGTGAACAGGGAGGAACTGAGCAGCGATGAGACGATTGCACACAGCATTCTCGCTTTTGGCGAAGCCGATGACGGTGGCGCGGAGGCGTGGTTCGGTTCCGATCGAGAAGTGGGGCAAGGATAAAGTTTCATGGTTTTCCTCCTGATCAAAATACCGTCAAGGTATTGGCCGGTTCTGCCTGCTGGGTGCTGAGTCCGCCGGGGGTGTGGACGCGGATGGTGCGTGCTCCCAGGGGGGCGTCAGCCTGCGCATGTACGTGAATTCGTAGTTCGGTCCCGTCTGCGGAAGGTAGGGGCGAGACGGAGAAGGTGAGTCCGTTTGCCGGTTCGGCGAGCACTTCCAGCGTGTTCTGGAAATTGCGGCCACGCAGCAGCAGTTCCTTGGTTTCGCCGGGGCGTAGCACTATCGGCGTCATGGAGTCGATTTGCGGCACACCGGTACCGATTCGGAACTGGGAAAGCATCTGAGAGGCGAAGGGGATGGGCTGTCCACTTCGCAGCAGGGTGATGCCGCGTAACTGATCCGATGTCACGCTGAAGACCGTGATTGGCACACTGACTACGGTGCCGTCTTCGGAAACCAGAGGCGTGTCGACGGCGAGATCGCCACCGGGAACAATCAGGGCACTGTCCACGCCGGTAAGGTCCCGGCCTTCAAAACGCAGCAGATATTCGGCGTCGGGCAACATATCGGGGATCTCGGCGTGGCGAATGACCGGGCCGGTCACGATACCGAGCGCATAGGCATTGAGATTGGTTGTGTCGTTGCGGGTATCCGCGTCGTTGCCCACGTTCACGCCCAGCAGCGGTGCCACCAGCGGCGAAACGCTGAATTCACCCGCTACCGCTTCGCCAAGCCGAATCCCGAGTAGTGGGGAAACAAAAGGCGTGGGCGTCAGCAGCGCCTGTTCGTAAAGCACGATGGTATTCGCCGGGGCCGGGTCGCTGCTGGAGTTGCCGACGGGGGCGGAGAGGATCACGGTCCTAGGCCCTGGTACGGCATCGGTTTCTGCCCGCATCGGGATGGCCAGACGGGTCGCGTCTTCGCTCAATACCGGGGTGTCGATGGACAGACCAACAGCTGGCGTGGCACTGACGCCAGTAACTTGTTCCAGATTGCGCCCGTACAGGGTGATGGTCTGCCAGCCGGAGCCGATGCGCAGGGTGTTGGGGCTGAGGGCGTCGATCTCCGGCAGGGGGCCGGTAATCAGGAACTGAGAGCCGGTGCCGCTGGTGAAGGGGATTTCGCCGCTGTCACCGAACAAGCGCAGGCGGCGAGTCGTCTGCGGGGCATCTATCGCCAGAGTGATATTCAGGAACAGCTCATCGCCGGCAATGCCTGTTTCGAAACCGTCCACGGCAATACCGCTGCTTGGATCGAACTCGACAGTATTGACCGCATCCAGCCCGGCACCCTGAACCGTCAGACGTAGCGATGTGCCTTGTTCCCCGTGTCCGGGGGCCAGCAAACGCGCCATGGGGCCAAGCACGACATTCAGCGCGGGCGAGAGCAGACGGGTTTCGTCAGCTTCGCCGTCGTCCGTGTTTGGCCCCAAAGTCACGCCCAGCAGGGGCGAGACCAAGGAGTCGACATTCCCTTGCACGCCGTCTGTGACGAGGAAGGTATTGGCCGCCGTTGGCGTAGAGGAACTGGCGCCGTTGGGTGAAACCACGGTCACCGTACGGGCACCCAGGGGCGCATCGCCTGCTATATCGATCCGGGCACGCAGAATCTCCCCTTCGGAGACGGTCTCCACTTGTGTGCCGACACTCACCCCGGTACTTGGCAGAAGGCGAACGGAATCAGCCTGCTCGAAGTGCTCGCCGCGCAGCAACAGGTCCATGGGGCCACTCCCGCGCAGGCCAAAATTGGGTTCGATGGAATGAATGATGGGCAGGGGTGGGGCGATATTGATGCGGTCGCTGCCATTCGCCAAGGGCAGGTAGGGTTGTGCCGATCCCTGTAGCACGACGCGGCGCGGGCCGAACCCGGTATCGCCCTGTACCGAAACCGTGGCATCGACGCTGCGTCCATCGGCCGCCGCCTGGAGATTGGCGACATCAATGCCGTCTGCCGGTTCGATGGTCAGCCCTGTGACGCCGGCCAAACCGTTGCCGCGCACGGTCAGTGCCAGATCTATGCTGCCGACAGTCAGATTGGCCGGGGCGACCGATTCGATGTAATTGCCGACCGCCACGCCCAGGCTGGCGTTTTGCTGGCTGGTGATTTGGCCATCCATCGGCGCCGTGTTGCCCACGGAAACGCCAATCCGATCGGAATAGGCCTGGTTTTCACCGCCAAAATCAGCGCTTACGTAAACGGAGTAGACCTGGGATGCCAGTCCGTCGCTTTCCAGCGTGAGTTGCGCCACACCGCCATTGATTCCGCGAATGGCCACGGCCTTCTCAACCGAGCCCGCGGCCAGGGAAACCTGGCTTGAACCAACCTCTGCGATGCGATCGTCCGAGATCGCCAGCCGAATTTCCCGGTCGACGACATCGGCGTTGGAAAACCGCAATAAAAACTGCCGCCAGACGCTATCCTCGGGCAGTACCAGGGGTAAAGGCGCCACCTGGATTTGAGGCAGCGCCGGCAATATCTCAAGACTGAACGGAGTTTCGCCGTTGGGATTGCGCAGCAACAGCGTTCGCTGTCCCGATTCTGTTTCGGGCAACACCGTCAAGCGGAATTGCAGGTGCTCGGCTGCGGCAAGCACCTCGGAAATCAGCAGCTCTTCGCTGGAAGCGGAGACCGTGGCCTCCGCAAGATTGGAACCCGTCAAGGTGAAGGTCAACGCTTCTCCGGCGCGAATGCTGCCGGGCTCCAGGGACAGAAAGCCCGGACCGCGGGTATCGGCGACGGCTTTGACGGAAAGCAAGTTGCCAAACGAGTCGTAGGTAAACTGCAAGGAGGGACCGCCGTCATCGCGGGAGATGACGCGAAGTTGTCCGAGCGGATCGTAGCTATAGCGTTCCGTCGAATAAGCGGTGTTGAATAATAAAATCCAGACGAATAGCAGCAGCCCCGCCGCACGACTGCTCCGTCGAACCATCCCTTTGTACATGTTTCCCGTCCCGTGTCCTCTCCCGATATATTCCTGATCCTTACGCCCCCATTGCGTGCCATGGGCGTTTTTTTCTAGCGTAGTCGATGAATCTGTTTGGTCAAGCGGGCTGGTTGCTGGCGCAAAAATTATGTCGCATCAAGCGCCTCTCTTGTTACATTCCGATACAAAATCTAACCACCACGAAACCTCATTACTCCGCTGCGCGAGCACAATGTCCCCGTCATCAACCACAAACGAGGACATTCCCATGTTGAAGACCTTTTTGATTGTACTTGCCCTTATTGGCGTGGTCGGCGCGGCCGGAGCGGCCTGGGCGAAACACAACGGTTATTGCAGCGGCGGGGACCGGATGCAGCACATTGCCGATCGCATCACCCGCAAGCTGGATCTGAACGAACAGCAGCAAGCCAAGCTCAAGGCGCTGGTGGATACGGCGCGGGAGATGCGCGGCGAGCGTCAGGCGGGCAAGGCGCAGATGCGTGAGCGTGTCGACAGCCTGTTGGCGGCTTCCGCGCTTGATCGCGAGCAGGTCTTGGCGCTGATCGGTGAGCGGCAGCAGGTTTTTGCGGCCAACAAGGAGCGTTTGGTCAATGCCTTTGCCGATTTCAGCGACAGTCTGAACGCGGAACAGCGCGGTGAGTTGGCGCAGATGATAGGCAAGCGCCTGGACGGACGCTGGGGGCATGGGCATCATCGGGACGGGGGCAAGTAGGTAACGGTGAGGTCGGGGCTGCAAACCCCGACCTACCTGTGCTCAGCGCATGTCACGGCGACTTTGCTACCGGCAATCTACGGTTCCTGCCAGAATGTGGACATGAACAAAATTCTGTTGATCGACGACGATCCCGGCTTGGGCGATGCCCTCAAGACGTATTTTTCGCGTTTCGATCTGACGCTTTCGGTGGCTCATCATCCGCGCGACGGTCTGCGCCGGCTGAGCGAGGAGGGTGCCGATCTGGTGATTCTGGACGTGATGTTGCCGGAGATGGACGGCTTCGAAGTCTGTCGCCGGATTCGCGTCGAGAGTGAGGTGCCGATCGTAATGCTCACGGCGCGGGGAGAGGTGACGGATCGGGTGGTGGGCTTGGAACTGGGAGCGGACGATTATTTGCCGAAACCGTTTGACCCGCGTGAATTGGTGGCGCGTGTGCAGCGTATTCTGAAACGGGCCGGAGGACGCGAAACCAGCAAGGAGGGTGAACTGGTTTTCGTCGATTTGCAGGTCGATAAGGAACGGCAATCCGTGCGGGTCCAGGGTGAGGAAATCGGTTTGAGTCACATGGAATATCGCTTGGTGGAATTGTTGGCGAGCCGACCCGGCCACCCCTTCAGCCGCGACGAGATTCTCAATGCCCTGCGGGGCATCGAGGCTGACCTCTACACCCGGGCGGTGGACGTGCTGGTGAGTCGGGTGCGACAAAAATTGCGTCCCACCGACTATATCAAAACCGTGCGTGGTGCGGGCTACAGTTTTGTGGCACCACGGGCATGAAACACCGCAGACACAGTCTCTCCGGGCGTTTGCTGGTGCTGTTTCTGGTCACCGGGCTGGCCCTGGCCCTGGTGGTGCGCAGCGGTTTTCGCTACGGACTGGAAAACAATCTGCGCGAGCTGACGGCGCCCCATCTGAACGAATACATTCAGCATCTGCTCGACGAACTGGGTGACCCGCCCAGCCCACAGGCCGCTGCACGGCTGGAGGGGCGGCTTCCCCTTGATATTGTGTTATCCCGTGAGCGGCCGGACGTTGCGGTACAACGGCATATCGAAAGGACACTGGAAAATGGCATACCGGTGAGTATCGGCCGGGTGAAGGGTGGCGGATTTGCAGTCGAGGCCAGGGTCGGCGAGTGGTATGTGCTGTTTCTACCCCGTTTTCTCCGCGACACCGAGGTGGTGCCCTTGGTGGTGGTACTGACCATTGCCGGCATACTTTTGGTGTTGGTACTGGCCTACCACGCGATTCGGCGCTTGTTTCGTCCCATCGAGGCAATACGTGCCGGTGTTGCACGCATCGGTCATGGCGAGTTGGACCATCGGCTCGATATCCCCAGGCGCGACGAACTGGGCGAACTGGCGGACAGCATCAATTCCATGGCCGACGACATCCAGGGCTTGCTGGAGGCGAAACGGGAGTTGTTGCTGGCGATCAGCCACGAACTGCGCTCGCCGCTGACGCGCGCCAGGGTCAACGCGGAATTGGTGGAGGCGTCGCCCGTACAACAGGCCCTGCTTGCTGACCTGGGCGAGTTGGAGACCCTGCTCAATGAGTTGTTGGAGTCGGAACGGTTGCGTGGGCGACACGTCGCCCTGGATCGGCAGGCGGTGGATCCCTCCGAGCTGCTTTCGGCGCTGTGCGATCAAGAGCGAGTCGTTCTGGAACTGGACCCTCCCGGTACCTGGCTGTCCCTGGACCCGGTGCGAATCCGGCTGCTGGCCCGTAACCTGTTACGCAATGCCCAGCGGCATACCCGTGAGGGCGATCGCCCTGTGGTTTTGCGCAGTCATGCCGATGATCGTGAATGGCGGCTGGAGGTAGAGGATTTTGGCGCGGGTGTAGCCCAGGAACATATTCGTCGCCTGACCGAGCCGTTTTACCGGGCCGACCCGAGTCGACAGCGTTCCAGCGGTGGCGTGGGTCTGGGGTTGTACCTGAGCCGCGCGATAGTCGAGGCCCATGGTGGGCAGTTGGTTTTTGAGAGCGAGGAGGGGGAGGGGACATTGGTCCGGGTGATTATCCCGTTGGAGTGAATCAGGCTGAAAATGTTATAAAGTAACAAATTGGTTGTTCTTCAGCCCCAGAGACTGATCCCAGGGTTTGCTCGTCCTATGTCATTCCGCTCGTTTTTGTTGTTGTTTTCGCTGTTCAGCCCCGTGCTTCAGGCGGCGCCTTCGGTCGTCGCCACGATTGCACCGGTCCATTCTCTGGTTTCCGGGGTGATGGAGGGGGTAGGTGAACCGTCGCTGTTGCTCAAGGGATTCGTCTCTCCCCATGCCTATTCGCTGCGGCCATCGGAGGCGCGGCGTTTGGAACAGGCCGACGTGGTCTATTGGATAGGGCCGAATCTCGAGACCTTTCTGGGAAAGGCGTTGCACAACCGGGGAAACCGGCAGAATGTAACGCTGGCAGAGGCGCCGGGAGTGGTTCATCTGCCGTCACGGGCCGGGGGGGTGTGGGCGGATGAGCATGCACACGAATCCCACGCCGATCATGAGCATGGCGTGGGCGATCCCCATGTGTGGCTGGACCCGCGCAATGCCGCCGCCATGGTCGAAAAGATCGTGGAGATCTTGGCGGCGATCGATCCGCAGCAGGCCGCACGCTACCGGGAAAACGGCCGGTGGCTGCAATCGCGGCTGTCGCAATTGGAGTCAGAGCTTTCCACACTGCTGGCACCGGTGCGAGACAGGCCCTATATCGTCTTTCACGATGCCTATCGCTACTTCGAGCAGCGCTTTGGGCTGGCCTCGGCGGGGGCGGTGAGCCTGGGGCCGGAGCGGATGCCCAGCGCGCGGCGAATTCAGGAATTGCGCAAGCACATCGAGGCCATCGGTGCCCAATGCGTCTTCCGCGAGCCTCAGTTCGAGTCGCGCCTGGTGGACATCCTGCGTGAAGATCTGGCCATGCGCGTTGGCGTGCTGGACCCCTTGGGTGGCGGTCTGCCGCCGGGGCCGGATCAGTACTTCGAATTGTTACGTGGCAATGCGCATTCGTTACGGGATTGTCTGGATCAGACTCAGGCCGGCGCTGCCAAGCGCTGACCCATACGGATCGCTGCGCCGGGCTGGATGGTTTGGTCCCATTCCAGGCCGTCCGGCCCGAACAACAGCACCACCGTGGAACCCATATTGAATCGGCCCATTTCCGCGCCTTTTT
>JAGRGI010000093.1 GCA_020445565.1 Chromatiales bacterium | reverse complement strand
CACGAAACCCGCCAAAGCGTGTTTCGTAACTACCTGTTATATCAGGCGAATTAGGTAGGCGCGATTGGTCTCGAACCAACGACCCCCACCATGTCAAGGTGGTGCTCTAACCAACTGAGCTACGCGCCTGTCGTTGAGGGCGGAATTATATAGAAGCTGCCGACGATGGCAAGGCTATTTTTCCTGCCATGTCCAAGGCCGGCGCCAAGCGCTATATTTCTGCAATACCCTCCGGCGTTGGGCGAACGACCATGAAGATTCTTGTCCGCGAGCTATTGACCGCGTTTTTCCTATTGTTTTTTACCATCAATGCGGGCTGTGCCGCCTTACAGGCCGGCAATCTGGAATCGCCACGGGTGAGGGTGGTGGACCTTAGAGTGCTGGATGTAAAACTCCTGGAACAGCGCTACGCCTTGACCCTGCGGATTCAGAACCCCAACAATCAAGGGCTGGACATCGCCGGCCTGGACTTCACCCTCAGCATCAATGGCGAGGAATTCGCCGACGGTGTGTCCAGCCAGGAAATTACTCTGCCGGCTTACGGAGAGGCGACCATGGATGTGGAAGTCAGCAGCAGCCTGATGCGCATCCTTGACCAGATTCAGGCATTGGACCAGCGCCGGGAGATCGGCTTGAGCTATCGCATCGAGGGCCATGTTGGCCTGGAGTCCGGCTGGCGGCGCCTGCCCTTCTCCCGAGAGGGAACGCTGGGAGAGAAGGACAAGCCTGCCGTTACCCCCCGCCCCATATGAATCAACGCACGTCGTGAGCGATATGAGCATTTCACCAAAACCCCGCCGTTGGTTGATCCTGATTCCTCTGGCCCTGGGTGCCGCCGGGCTGATGATGCTGGCCAAGTCCCGCCCCCTGCCCCAGCAGGCCCCGGCCACGGAGTCCGCACGTCCGGTGCGGGTGCTGGAAGTACCGCGAACCCAGGTGGTCCCCCGCGCCATTGGCCATGGTTATGTTCAGCCCTATCGGGTGTGGGAGGCGGTGGTCGAGGTCACCGGCAAGCTAATTTATCGCCACCCGGAGTTAAACAAGGGGGCGCTGTTGCAGGCGGGAACGGAGATCCTGCGCATCGATCCCACCGACTACGAACTGGCCCTGCAACGGGCAAAGACCGATCTGGCATCGACACGGGCGCAGCTGGATGAAAACGCCCAGCGAGAACGCAACACCCGTGCCTCGCTTCGGATTGAGCAGGACGCCCTGGCCCTGAGCGAAAAGGAATTTGCCCGCAAAGCGAACCTGGTGAAACAGGGAACGGTAAGCCGCTCCGACTACGACCAGGAGCAACGCAGCCTGCTCGGGCAACGCCAGAGCGTGCAGGGGCAGACCAACGCCTTGAACCTGATTCCGGCCGAACGTGCCCTGCTCCAAGCCCAACTGGCCCGCCAGGAGGCGCAACTGGAAACCGCCAAGCGGGACCTGGAACGCACCGTGATCAGTCTGCCGTTCACCGCCCGCATCGCCAAGGTGAATGCGGACGAGCGTCAGTTCGTGCGTCAGGGAGAGATTCTGGTGGAGGCTGACGGCATCTCGCGGGCGGAGATCGATGCCCAGATCCCTCTACAGCGGGCCCGCGCCCTGGTGCGCTCCGAGCAAATGCTCGATACCGCGCAAGGTGACGAGTCCGTACGCCAGACCCTGGGGCTTTCCGCCAAGGTCTGGCTGCGCGGCGATGCCGGCGATGTCTCCTGGGATGCACGCTTCTCGCGTGTGAGCGACACCCTGGACCCGAAGACCCGCACGGTGGGTTTCATCGTCGAGGTGGACAAGCCCTACGCAGATGTTGTTCCAGGCATACGTCCGCCACTGGTAAAGGGCTTTTTCGTGGACGTGGAATTGAAGGGCAAACCTCTGCCCAACCGGGTGGTGGTGCCCAGACTGGCCCTGCACGCGGGCAATGTCTACCTGATGGATGAGAACAAACGCCTGCGAATCCAGCCGGTAGAGGCAGAGCTGTTGGAATCCACCTTCGCCGTTATTGCAGACGGTTTGAGCGGCGGCGAGACCTTGGTGCTAAGCGATCTCAGCCCGGCCATCGAGGGCATGTTGCTGGCCCCCCAGACGGACGACGACGCCTCCATGCGCCTGCTGGCCGACGCCAACGCCGCGGGTGAGGCGCCATGATCCGTTTTTTTGCTGGCCACCCGACAGCAGCCAATCTGCTGATGCTGTTTTTCCTGGCCATCGGTTTGGTCAGTCTACCCTCGATCAAGCGCGAGACCTTCCCGGACTTTGCCGCCAAGGAAGTGGAGATTCGCGTGCCTTATCCCGGCGCTACCTCAGGCGATGTGGAAGAGGCCCTGTGCCAACGTATCGAAGAGGCCCTGGACGCCGTCAACAATGTCAAGGAGATCCGCTGCGAGGCGCGGGAGAATCTGGCCATTGCCGTGGCGGAGATGGACGCTGGCGGCGAAATCGCCCGCTTTCTTGACGACATCAAGACCGAGATCGAGGCCATCGACAACTTTCCCGATCAGGTCGAACAGGCGGTCATCAGCCAGCTCGGCCGCACCGACGATGTGGTCTCGCTGGCGGTTTCCGGTCCCATGGCGGCCACCGACTTAAAGGCCTATGCCGAAGACATCAAGGACGAGCTACAGGCTCTGCCTCAGGTTTCGCAGGTGGAGATCCAGGGTTTCTCGCAGCATCAACTGCGGGTACTGGTGTCGCACAAGCAGCTCTTACAATACGGCCTGTCGATCAGCGATGTGGCCAGCGCCATCGAACGGCAAAGCATCAATCTGCCCGCCGGCAGCCTGGAGACCCGCGAGCAGGATCTGCTGTTGCGGTTCGACGACCAACGGGAATCCGTCGCTTCACTGGAACGCCTGCGCGTCGTCGGGGCCAGCAGCGGCGGCGAGGTGTTACTGGGGGACATCGCACAGATCGTCGATCGCTTCGAGGTGGACGAGGACAAGATCCTCCTGGACGGCCATCGGGCGGCAGTATTGCGAATCACCAAGACCAAGAATCAGGACACCCTGAAGGTCGTGGACCAGGTGCAAGACTATGTGGAAGCCAAACGCCAGACCGTGCCTCCGGGTGTGGAACTGGTACTGACGCGCAACGTCGCCTCGATCGTGCGCGACCGTCTGCAGATGCTCAGCCGCAACGGCTTGCAGGGGCTCATTTTGGTCTTTCTCACCATGTGGTTGTTCTTCGGCCTGCGCATGGCCTTCTGGGTGGCCATGGGACTGCCGGTGGCGTTTCTGGGCGGCTTGTTCTTCATGTCCGTGGTCGGCCTGTCGATCAACATGATCTCGATGGTCGCCCTGCTCATTGCACTGGGGCTGATGATGGACGACGCCATCGTCATCTCGGAAAACATCGCCACGCAGCTGGAAAAGGGCAAGAGCGCCCTGCGCGCCGCGGTCGATGGCGTAACCCAGGTTTCGCCCGGCGTGGTGTCCTCCTTCCTGACCACGGTGGCGGTGTTCGGCCCGTTGGCCTTCCTGCAGGGCGACATCGGCAAGGTGTTGCGGGTATTGCCCATGGTGTTGATCCTGGTGCTGACCATCAGCCTGATCGAGGCCTTTCTGATCCTGCCCTCACACCTGGGACATTCGCTTTCTCATCGGCGCCCCAAGCCTCCCGGCCGTTTCCGCCGCGCCTTCGATGGCGGTCTGGATCGGGTCCGCCACGGGCTGTTGGGCCGCCTGGTGGACGCCGCAATACATCAGCGCTATCTGTTCATCGGGCTGGTCATTGCGGTATTCCTGGTTTCCGTGGGCATGCTGGCGGGCGGGAAGTTGAAGTTCCAGGCATTCCCCGACATCGAAGGCGACACACTGGAGGCTCGGATACTCCTCCCCCAGGGCACGCCCCTCAGCCGCACCGAAGCCGTGGTACGCCAGATCACCGACGCCCTGTCAGTGGTGAATCAGGAACTTTCGGCCGATCAACCGGGAGGAGAGCGACTGGTCCGACATGTCAGCGTGCGCTACAACCAGAACGCCGACGCCTACGAATCCGGCCCCCACGTCGCCACCATCACGGTGGATCTTCTGACGGCCGAACAGCGGGTCGGCAGCCTCGATGAGTTTACCGCCCGCTGGCGCCAGCAGGCCGGCGAAATCCCCGACGCGATCAGCATCGCCTTCAAGGAGCCCACCGTCGGCCCGGCCGGCCGCGCCATCGACATCCGCCTCACCGGCAAGGACCTGGACAGCCTCAAAGCCGCCGCCGTGGAATTGCAGGACTGGCTGGGGCGCTACCGCGGCGTGTTCGACCTCTCCGACGACCTGCGCCCCGGCAAACCGGAGATCACCCTGCGGCTCAAAGAGGGCGCCCTTGGCCTGGGTCTGGATGCGGCCGCCATTGCGCGGCAGCTGCGCGATGCCTTCTACGGCGCGACGGCCAGCGAGATGCAAGTGGGCGTCGAATCCTACGAGGTGGACGTGCGCCTGGCAGGGCTGGACAAGGACAGCCTGCTGGATCTGGAGGATTTTCGCATCACCGCGGGCGACGGTAGCCAGATCCCCCTGAGCGCGGTGGCGGAACTGATCCCGGAGCGCGGCTGGGCACGCATCCAGCGCATCAACAGTATTCGCACCATTACCGTGCAGGGGGATGTGGATACCCGCTACGCCAACGCCAATGAGATCGTCAACGACACCAGACAACGCTTCCTGCCGGAACTGCTCAAGCGCCACCCGGGTGTGAGCATCGGTCTGGAGGGTCAGGCCAAGGAAAGCGCGGCCAGCGGCGGTTCGATGCTGCGCAATTTCCTCATGGGGCTGCTGGGTGTCTTCATTCTGTTGTCGTTCCAGTTCCGCTCCTATCTGGAGCCGATCGCGGTAATGGTGGCCATCCCATTGGCTTTCATCGGTGTGATCTGGGGGCATCTGATTATGGGCCTGGAGCTGTCCATGCCCAGCATGATGGGTTTCGTGTCCCTGTCCGGCATCGTCGTGAACGATTCCATCTTGCTGGTGGAGTTCCTGAAACTGCGGGTGCGTGAAGGTATGGCGGTAGCCGAGGCCGCCAAGCGTGCCAGCCGAGAGCGCTTCCGCGCTGTGCTGATCACGTCGCTGACTACCATTGCGGGCCTGTTGCCCTTGCTCTCGGAGCGCAGCCTGCAGGCACAGATTCTCATTCCCCTGGCGACCAGCATCGTCGCCGGCCTGCTCGCCTCCACGCTGTTGGTACTGTTTGTGGTCCCGGCCTTGTTTAGCGTCTTTGCCGACCTGGGTTGGACCTCGCAGGAGAAGATCGAGGCGGAATTCAAGGATCCATTGGAGAACCCGGCATGACTGAATCGAACCGTCCCAAACTGTTCGCCGAGCTGACGGCATTTCGCGACGGCTTCCGATCCCTGGAGCTGGCCACCGGCAACGCCGAAACGCCGCTCATCAGCTACGCCCCCTATGTTCCCGACGGTAGCGGCGGCTTTTGCATCTACATCAGCCAACTTGCCGCCCATACCGGGCAGTTGCAGGCCAGCGGCAGTTGTTCGGTCATGCTCATCGAAGCGGAACAGGATGCGGAGCAGGTCTTCGCCCGCAAGCGTCTGATTTACAGCTGCCAAGCGCAGACCATCGAACGCGGCACGGATGAATGGCAGCGTATCATGGCGGATTTTCATGCCCGCTTTGGCGAATTCATCGACATGATCATCCCACTGGCGGATTTCGTACTGTTTCGTCTCACGCCCACGGGAGGAAGCTACGTTCGCGGTTTCGCTCAGGCCTATCAACTCAGCGGTGAAGACCTGGAACAACTGGCGCATATCAATCCCTCAAAAGACAAGGGCGAATCCACGTGAAGGCCATTTGGTGGCTGCTGCTGGCTCTTCCTCCCCTGCAGGCCGGTGAGGCCGATGTGGTGGCTGTTCAAACCGGTCGGGAAGCGGCAGGGAGCTACCGGTTCGACGTGACGCTGCGACACACTGACGAAGGCTGGGACCACTACGCCGACGCCTGGGAGATCCTCAGCCCGGATGGCGATCTACTGGCCAAACGCGTCCTCTACCATCCGCATGTCGACGAGCAGCCCTTCACCCGCAGCCTGAGCGGCGTGAAGATTCCGGCCGGTCTTCGGGAGGTACGCGTTCGTGCACACGACTCCCGGCACGGATACGGCGGAAAAGAGGTTCTCGTCCCCTTGAACCGATAGCGCCTTCACCCTGCCAGGATCGGATCCCTGGCAGGGTCAGACACCGGCATTGCGTGCCGTTACGGCAACTCCCTGCAAATCCAGACCACTCACCCTGCGATTGGCCGTGCGTGGGGCTCAAATCGTTATATCGAATCAATAACGCCCCAGCAGATAGCCGGTCAGCACGCCCAACCCGTAGACATCGTAGTAGCCGCGGTTGTGGCGGTCACGGTAGTAACGATGATCTGAGCGATCATGCCGATTCCAACGATCGCGATGATCCCAGCGATAGTTTGGCCGGTAGTCAGGGTGATCGTAGCGATGGCTGTACCGGTCTCCACGGTCATAATGTCTTCCCCAATCCCCCGCGCTCGCCGGCGCCGCGGCACCCAGTGCCATCAGGCCGGCAATCAAGCCGACGGCGAGACCGCGGCCAAGTGAAGTACTGCGTTTGTGGTTCATGCTGCTCTCCTGAATTCACCAGTGGCGGGACCATCTCCCACCCATGAAC
This sequence comes from Chromatiales bacterium, assembly GCA_020445565.1. Lineage (GTDB taxonomy): Bacteria > Pseudomonadota > Gammaproteobacteria > JAGRCI01 > JAGRCI01 > JAGRGI01. The sequence continues at coordinate 69,582 of JAGRGI010000093.1, read as the reverse complement.
CCAGCTTAAGCGTTTCAAGCTGAACCGGCGCTGAAGGGAGCAAACGCGCCACCCGAACCGCCTCGCCCCCCCCCGGCACCGTTCAGCTTGCGTTCAAAAACGTGAGGCTACCGTTGCACCACCTTCAACCCTGATGAGGTGCACGAAATGAAACGTACCATCGCCTTACTTTCCATCATCGGCCTCGGCCTGTCTCTATCCGCCCCTGTGTTCGCGGCCAAGCACCACGAATCCCGCGTGGACGTCCGTCAGGAACGTCAATGGGACCGCATTGAGCAGGGCAGGGAATCCGGCGAACTGACGCGCCGGGAATTTCGGCGCCTGAAGAAAGAACAACGCCAGATCGCTCTGCTGGAACGTACCTTTCTGGAGGATGGCCGGCTCAGCCGGCTCGAACGCCGGCTTCTGAAGGCCAAACAGGACGAAGCCAGCAAAAACATCTTTCGCCTGAAACATAACGAGCGCGCTGTCGGTCGGCAACGTGCAGACGATCATCGGCATGCCGACCGAGTCCGCTGGCAGCGCTGATACCGCGGGGCTCGCAGACTCGTAACATTGCGTAACAGCGAGTTTGCAAGTGTTCAAATTTGCCCCGTTTACGTGACACGCACTCACGACCAGAATGTAACGGCAACGGGGCGATGTCCTTCTCGATTGTCCGCCTGCCCGCGGCAGAGAGGCCGCCGCCCCGTCTCGTACCCCCTGCGTTCGGAACCTGCCTCCGTTGACGTAGCTCTCCCTCCGGGGTACGACTTCGGAGGAGTCCGACTTCCTCCAATGCGGCCCGACTGACTCGGCCCATGGACCTGGGTTCGAGTGGTTGGGCGCTTTTTTTTGGCTTCGCGGACTATCATTTCGGTTGGCACACCACCCGGAAGCATCTCACGTGAGTATCCCTGAAATCCGCCGAATACCGGTTTGGCCCGGCAGTCTGCGCATCATCCATTGGCTGATCAGCCTCTGTCTGACCGTGTTGCTGGCGACCGGCGGGCTGCTGCCCTACGCGCCAACCTTGGCGGACCTACTGTTGGACCTGCACTACCCGGCTGGACACATATTGGCCGGTGCCCTGCTGGCAAGGTTGTACTTCTTTGTTACCGACCGGGGTGTGGGGGGATGGCGCTCACTATGGCCGGCCTCGCTGAAACGCGATTCGGTCGTGGCGATGATGCGGTTTTATCTGAGCGGCGGTCGCACCCCGCTACCGGGCTGGTACGCGCATAACCCACTGTGGGCACCGCTATACGGCCTGCTATGGGCCTTGCTGGTCTGGGCAACGGTAACGGCGTTTTTGGGGAAGACTGATTTCCACGCTGTGTTGGCCGCCCCCATCGGCACCCTGGTTTTGGCTCATGTGGTCACGGCCTTGTTGCATGACTGGCGGGGCGAGGGCTCTGACATCTCCGCCATGGTTTCCGGCTACCGTATCTTTGTACTGCGGCCGTTGGATGCAACCAAAGCATCACCCGCGGTTTCTCTGGAGAATTTGCGAAAAACCAGCCGGTCAAACCCTCAACCCACCACCCGTCGCCAATAGGTGGGGCGCCAGTAATACAACACAGTGGGATCATTCAGCGGATAGGAATCGCTGTAGTCGACGCCACGGCGAGGTTCTTCAATGTTATCGCGACGCTCGTCCAGGGGTCGCCATCCGGCCTCCCGGTGCTCGTCATCCAGGGGTTCGCGGGCTTGAGATACCCTGGCCCGCTCGGCAGCACCGACACGTTCGTAGTTCTGCTGACCATCGAACAGGGAAACGGTGTTGGCACTGCCCGGCATGCGCGGAAAACGCAGTTGCACCATGTCATCTTCCCAACAACAGATGGGACAACGTTGGTGATGACCCGGCGCTCTGTCGAAGACCAGATAGCCACAGCAGGGGCAGGGAAATTTGCCGAGTGAATACATAGTCAACGCCCGTGGGTTTCGAGCCACTGCTCCAGCATCATCAACACCCACATCATAACGCCATAATAGGTCGCATGGGTCTGGCCATGCTGTTGCAGCAGCCAGTCGATGTATTCCGGTTTGACAATGCCGCGATCGCGGGCCCGGGCCAGACTGTCATCCATCAACTGGCGCAGTCCTGGATGGGATTCCGTCCACAGCCCCACCGGCAGACCGAAGCCGTGTTTGCGCTTATGGATGATTTCCTTCGGAAGCAGCTCCGAAAGGGCCTTCTTGAAGAAATAACGCAGCTTGCTGCCCTTGAGCAACAGATGCGGCGGTACCTTGGCGGCAAATTCCGCGATACGTTCGTCCAGCAGGGGAAAGCGCACCTCTACCCCGGCCAACTGGGCAGTTCGGCTTACCTTGCGCAAGTCATTGTCGGCAAGGGTCAGTTTGAGGTCCAGGTGCAACATCCGGTTGAGGGTCGACACGTCTTGAGGTCGCGCATACACCTCGCGCAGATTGTCCAACGGCCCCTCGGGATCGACTTCCGCCAGAAATTCGGGCTCAAAGATCTCCTGCAAGGGCGTACGATGAAGGAAGTTGTAGTTTTCCATGCGATCCGGCATGGGTTCCTTGGCCTGACGCACATAACTGCGGGCTTTGCGTATCGGCATGATGCGATCGCCGCCCGGAAAACCGAACAGTAGCGGCTCCAAAGAGCGTTGCGCCCAACCAGGTACACGTCGGTACCAGTCGAAAACCAGTTGCGTCCGGTAACGCTTATTGCCACCGAACAACTCATCGCCGCCATCACCTGCCAATACCAGTTCTCGCCCATCCTCGGCTGCCAGCTTGGCGCAGTAGTAGGCCGGGATGGCGGATTCGTTGGCGAAGGGTTCGTCATAGGCGGCCGTAATCAGCGGGATCGCTTCCAGCACATCTTCCGGAGTCACGTAATACTCTCTCGAGTTCAGCCCGAACCGGGCCGCCGCGATGCGCGCATACTCGATTTCGTCAAATCCCTGGGCGTCAAAGCCGATGGAGTACGAATGCACGGCCTCCCCGGAACGCCGCGAATACATCCCGCAAACGGTGGAACTGTCCGTACCGCCACTGAGAAAAGCGCCGGCGGGACGCTCATCCAAGGCGGCCCCGACCGAGTCTTCAACTAGGCTCAGAAACTCCTCGCGCAACGCGTCGTAACCCTGCGAATTGGCTTCCTGGTACGGCATTTTCCAATAGAAGCCGGTCTGTGCCTTGCCATTACTGTAGTGAAGATACTGGGCCGGCAGCAGTTTGGATTGATCCTGATAGATTGAACGCGGACTGGGCACGGCATGAAAATACAGGTACTCGAACAGGGCCTGCCGGCTCAGGTCACGACTGCAAACCGGATGTGCCGCCACGGCAGTCGCCGTGCTACCAAACACCAGCCCGGCCTCACTTGCGCTGTAACTCATCGGATGTATGCCCAAACGATCGACGGCCAGTAACGCCTCACCTTTTTCCGGGTCCAACAGGGCCAGGGCAAAGGGACCGCGCAGACGCTCAAGCATACGAAAACCAAAACGGCGATAGTTGTCCGCCACGCTCTCGACAGAAACCTCGGTACCGGGTAGATGCGACCAGTGCAAGGGTGCGCCCAGCAGGGCTATCTGCAGACCGGCGCTCCTGCCCAAATGTGCCGCCGGTGCGCCTTGAACCATCAGGGTACCGTCCTGCCGGACTGCCGGCGGGGACGCCCCACCCCATTTGGGCAAGGCCAGTCGCATGGTATCCAGGATGGTGGGATCGGTGCGATCTCGATGGCCGAACCAGCCGGCGATGGCATTCATAGACTTTCCGTTGGACTTGGTTGGTACAAACCGGCGTCTCTACCCGATGGGCTGGTCACGCCGTTCGTTCCGGCAATTCTGTATTCGCCTTCAAGTGGTCCTGGCGACGGCCGACACAGAGGGAAGCGGAACCTGCCGCAACGCGAGGGAAGCTACGGCGCGCCGTAGCCGGGAAACTTCAACTCGACGAAAATGGGCCGACTTCTGCCCCAAGGGTGAAGCAAATCACTGGCTAGGAGTCCCCTATGACCGATAAGATGGTTCCTATGTGCCGGCCGGTTCACTATCCGGACCCCATACGATAGCCTAGTCCGGCCGATCTGAAAACTTGGCACAGGTTCAAGCATGCGCGATCTCGTCGTTTTTCTGTTGCTGCTCGTTTGCCTATACGTCATTTTCTGGCGTCCCTGGATGGGTGTGCTTGCCCTGGCTGTGTTCAGCTACATGAACCCGCACTGCTATTGTTGGGGACCGATGTTCGCTTTCCCCACCTACCAGCTCCTTTTCCTCTCCATGGCGGCGGCCTTCCTTACCGAGCGCGCCAAACAGGACATGCAGCCCATACCGAAGGACTGGCGGGTTGCCGTGTTTTATCTTCTCTGGTTCTGGTATCTGATCACGACCATCGACTCGGAGATACCGTCTGCGGCCTGGGGCAGATTGATCCTGATCTCGAAGATCTATCTCCCGCTGATCTTTACGCTGATCTACATCACGGATAAAGAACGCCTGCGCTACCTGATCATGACCATCGCCGCCTCGTTCGGCCTGCTGGCCATCAAAGGTGGCGTTTTTGCCATTACCCACGGCTTCGGAGACCGGATCTACGGGCCGCGTGGCTCGCAGTTCTACGACAACAACCAGTTCGCGATCGCGATTCTGATGAACATCCCGCTTCTGGTGCTTTGGCTGCGGGACGAGAAAAACAAGTTTATCAAGCTGGCTTTGATGGCCGCCGTGCCGTTGAGTTTTGCCAGTTCGCTGTCTTCCTGGTCGCGGGGTGCCTTGCTGACCTCCGTCATGCTCACCTTCGTGCTGTTATGGCACAGCAAGCGCAAGTATCTGGTGGCACCTCTGCTGGCGCTGGGCGTGTTCGTGGTGCTCCCGCTGCTTCCGCAGGAATGGTACGACCGAATGTACACCATCGAGACCTACCAGGAGGACGGCTCGGCCATGGGCCGAATCCGTGCCTGGGCTGATGCCTGGGAATACCTCAAGACCAACCCCCTCACCGGAGCCGGCTTCGAAGGCTGGCGCTATGTAACCGAACGCGATTGGCATAATTCCTACGTTGAGATGGCCGCGGAACACGGCTATGTCGGCTTCCTCCTGTGGTTCAGCCTGATCTTCGGCACGATAATCACCCTGACCCGGCTGGCGCGCCTCGGACGAAGCCGCCCGGACCTCAAATGGGTGACCAACTACAGCACCATGATCAGGGCCTCGATGTTCGCCTACGCCACCGGCACCCTGTTCCTTGGCCTGGCCTATTGGGACATCGTATACCACTTGATATTCATCACGTTGCTGCTGCATCGGTTCGCCCATCAGGAGGCGGCCGTTCCCCTGACGGCCGAGCCGCCGCCGGAGCGGACTGCCACCGCAGGGGGCCGCCCCCCTTCTAGCCAGGATCTGCCTGAGCCCGAAGGAAAAACCAAACAAAGAGGTTTCGGTATCGCCAATATCCCCGGAAGCAACCCCACGCGCTGATGGATGCAAGCCGCAGCAGATCACGCGCCCTGCGTGGCGGTTGTCGTGCACACACTGGCCCCCAACTCGGAAACCAGAGGTCGGGACAGGGGCATCGTGTCAGGGTTATTCCGTGTAACCGAGGCGCTGGTTGAGATCGGCGAGAGACGGCAGGATGCGTTCAATACGGTCGCAATTGCCCTTGCCCCGCCATTTGTCCAGCTTGATTTCCGAAAAGGCGTTGTAGGGGCGATTCAAGACATCCGCGCAGTGCGCTTCCAGATTGCGTGAGAAACCCAGCCCCAACGCGAGGAACGCCCGGCGAAATCCCGCCACGGGGTCCTGAAGCAAATCCTCATAGCGTAGCTCCGCCCACTGCCCCGGGGGAACCAACGCTTTGGCATCCAATATGGCTTCATTCATGGCGCGATATTGGAAGGCACAAACTTCTTCTATAGGGGCATTCAGATAGTCCCGCCAGCCGTCGGCAAGAAAAAAGCACCAGCGCTGAAAGGTACCACCGTCGATGCTGACCTTCTCTGGTAGATGATCCGACCAGGTTGCGTATTCGGCAGGGCGTTTCCAGCCCTCGATCAGCGAATGGATGTTGTCACCGGCGGCGCGCTTCACGAACACGAAACGGGCGTCGGGATACAGAGCCAGCAGATAAGGGATGCACAACCCGTTTTGATTGTTCTTGTCGACGATGGTGGTACGACCGGTACCGATATAGAAGAATCGATTGGCCTCAAGGCGATCCGCCTCCGAGGCATCCACGGCCCCCAAGGCATGGGTATTCCAGCCTCGCCCGTCCACCGGATGCAGGCTGTCCCAGAACGCATGGGTCTCACGATTGAGGCTGCCCAGCTCCTCGGATTGTGAGAAGGTCTTGTACACCAGGGTGGTGCCTGCCCTGCTGCACCCCACCACGAACACCGGCCGGGAGAGCCGGGGGGGATTGCGGTCCGCCCGCCAGGTGCGTACCCGCTGAAGCGCGCGCTTGGCATGGTAACGCAAGGTTTTGTCCACTTTGATTAGGAATTCACCCATGATGCCCCGACAGTCGGTCGAACTCTTCCAATAACATGGTCACGCGATTATCCCACTCGTTTTCCCGTGCATAGGCGAGAATCGCTTCCCGATTCCAATCCTGTTGCAGTGCTTGAGATATGGCTGTCTCCAGGGCCTGGCCGTCACCGAACGGAACGACAATACCCAGTTCTTCGGAGCACACGACCTCGGCGTTGCCGCCCACGTCGGTGGTTACCACCGGCAGACCGCAGGCCATGGCCTCCAGAAACACATTGGCCCAGCCTTCGTTACGGGTGGCCAAAACGAAGACATCGGCGGCAGACAGGGGAAATTTGAGTTGGTCAGGCGGCAGGGCACCGAGAAATCGCACCGCGCCTTCCAAGCCGGCCGCCCGCACCTGGGCACGCAACTGCGCCTCCATATCCCCCTCAGGTCCACCGCTGCCGACGATAAGAAAGCACAGTCCGGGAAAGCGCTCCAACAGGCCAGGAAGCCGTTCGATTACACGGTGGAAACCCTTGCGCTCCACCAATCCGCCCACTGACACCAGCACCGGCGCATCGCGCGCAATACCGAGCGCATCGCGTGCCTCCTGACGATCCACGGGAGAGTAGCGCTTGGTATCCACGCCGTTTCCGATCACACGTATCTTGGATTGCGCGATCCCCTGGCCCTGGGCGACGCGGGCCAGGGAACCCGCCACGGCAAACAGCCGATCGGCCCTTTGCAAGGCCCGGCGTTGCAATCGGCCACGCAGCCGGTAGTTGGCGATTCTCGGTTCAGTGCCGCGTAGTGTGATGGTCACCGGCGTGTGGAATTCCCGCCCCAGGCGTGTGGCGGCATAGCCATCGGGATAGGCAAAATGGGCATCAATGGCCTGCACCCTGCCTTCGGCATGCAGACGGGCCACCACTTGCCGGGCACCGCGGTACATGAACCAGCCATCGAGAAACTTCAACACCCCAGGGATACAGAAAAACCTTGGGTAGTAGACGTCAAACCCGTCCAACACCTGGTGATCGGGTGCCGGAGGACGGAAGTGAGGGCGGAACCGCCGAATCAAGCCTTGCAAGGGGAACCAGGGCCTGGGCGCCACCACCACCAAGGGCCGATGCTGGCCGACGCGAAACATTCGCTGGGCAACGAACAGACCGGCCCGCGGTTCCCCGGGGTGGGGAAACAGCGAACTGAAAACCAAAATCGCGGGGCCGGGTCTCATTTCCGGGCACCGCTCAGGGCCTCATAGATGGGCCGATAGCGTGCAACGCTGACTGGCCAGTTACGCTCTGTCTCGACAAAAGCACGCCCGGCCGCACGCATCGCCGGCCATGTTTCCTGATTTTCAAGCAGGCTCAGGAGCCCCTCGGCCAGGGCCTTGACATCACCGGCACGAAACAGCATTCCGGTCTCGCCGTCGCGGATCAGTTCCTTGTGTCCGCCCACGTCGGAAGCGATCAGGATTCTGCCCTGGGCCATGGCTTCCAGCGGTTTGAGGGGTGTCACCAGCTCGGTCAGGCGCATCGGATGACGCGGATAGGCGAATACGTCCACCAACGCATAGTAGCGATCGACATGTTCGTGGGGCACGCGCCCGGTGAACACCACCCTGTCCGACACCCCCAATTCTTTTGCCCGTGCGCGCAGGCGCTCCTCCTGCGGGCCGCCCCCCACCAGCAGCAGTTTCACATCCTTACGGACACTCAGCACCGCAGGCAGAGCCTCGATCAACAGATCCAAGCCCTCATAGGCGTAGAACGAGCCGATGAAGCCGACCACTGCAGCACCCTCAAGCCCCAACTGGTGGACCAGTTCGGGGTCCCGGGGCAGGTCGGTCGAGAACCGTTCGGCGTCCACAGCATTGGGTATGACAGTCACCTTGCCGGCCGGAATCCCCCTGGCGACGATATCGGAACGCAGACCTTCACAGATGGTGGTTACCGCATCGGCGCGCTTCAACACGTGCGTTTCCAGGGCTCGGGTGGCCCGGTAACGGGGTCCCCACTCGCGGGAAGTGCCGTGATCGACGGCAGCGTCCTCCCAGAAGGCACGGACTTCATAGACCACCGGCAGACGGTGGCGCGCACCAACCTTGATCGCCGCCAGGCCGTTGAGCGCTGGCGAATGGGCATGAAGGATGTCGGGCTTGACGGACTCGATGATCGCATCCAGACGACGCGCCAAAGCCTTGGAAACGGCCAACTGGTTGAGTATGGGCAAACGCGCCAGTCGACCTTCAGCGGGCGGGGTGCGGAAGAAGTGCAGATCATCGACGGTCTCTTCCAGGCCCGCCGAACCGTAGTGTTTGGGGCTGGTAATGTGGTCCGTCTCCCACCCCAGGGCATGCTGCTGCTGAAGAATGGCCCGCGTTCGAAAGGTGTATCCGCTGTGCAGAGGGATGGAGTGGTCCAGGATATGAAGTATCTTCATCGCTAGCCCGTCACCACCTGGCGCTGGAAGGATTCAAACATCAGGATGGCCCACAGGGAGGCGCTGTTGTCGCGGCGGCCCGACTGGTGCTGGTCCACCAGGGTCTGCAGGAACCGCCGGTCGAATATGCCGGTCGCGGCCAGGGTTTCACCCAACACCGCTTCGCGAACCCGCTCGCGCAGGGGACCGCGGAACCAATTGGCCAGAGGCACGGAAAAGCCCATCTTTGGCCGGTAAAGAACATCATGGGGCAGATAGGGCTCCAGAGCGCGTTTGAACAGGTATTTGCCCTCGCGGCCGGCCAATTTCATCTCCGGCGGCAGGCCGGACATCCATTCCATCAGCTTGTGGTCCAGTATCGGCACCCGCACCTCCAAGGCATGGGCCATGCTGGCGCGATCGACCTTGGTGAGTATGTCACCTACCAGATAGGTCTTCATATCCACGTATTGCACCAGGGACAAGGGGTGGTCCGTAGGCGCCCGCTCGGCGTGCGCCCTGAGTACCTCGTCGGCGCGATAGCCGGCCAATTGCTTACGGAAGTCATCGCTGAACAGGCGGGCACGCAGTTCATCCCCAAGGATGGAAACGCTATGGAAATAGCCCTCCACGGTATCTCTGGCCAACGCTTGGAAGGTCGATTTGGCGCGGAACACCTTGGGTGCCCAGTCTGCCTTGGGATAGACCCTGCCCAGGGTGCCAAACAGAGGCCGGCGCAGCCCCAGGGGCAGAAACGAACGCATGCGCTCTTCGTAGGTGTGCCAGCGGTAGCGGCGGTAACCCGCCAGATTTTCGTCCCCACCATCACCGGACAGCGCCACGGTCACCTTCTTGCGTGCCAGCTCACAAACCCGGTAAGTCGGCATGGCGGAGCTGTCGGCAAAGGGTTCATCATACAGTGTGGCGAGTCGATCAATGAGGTCGAAATCGTTCGGATCCACTTCTTCAACCCGGTGGTCGGTACGATAATGATCGGCCACCTTGGCCGCGAACTGGGCCTCATTGAACTTGGGATCGCCAAACGAGATGGAACAGGTATTGACCGGATCGGCCGATTCCATGGCCATCATCGCCACCACCGCGCTGGAGTCGACGCCCCCGGAGAGAAAGGCTCCCAGCGGCACCTCGGCGATCATGCGGATGCGAACCGCCTCGCGCAGACGGGTGATCAGCTCTTCCTGGGCCTCCCTCAGCTCCATCGCAGGCAGTGGTTCGAAGGGAACGTCCCAATATTGCCTGGGCTCCCCAACCCTGCCCTCACCAAGCTTTACCGCCAACGTGTAACCGGGAGGCAGTTTCCTGGCGTGGCGCAGGATGGTCTTGGGCTCCGGTACGTAACCCAAACCAAAATAGTCCTCGATTGCGTGCGGCTCGATCTCCCTCGGCAGGTCAGGATGAGCCAGCAGGGCCTTTAATTCGGAGCCGAACAACAGGGTGCCGTTGTCGAGCAGGGCGTAGTACAGGGGTTTGATACCCAGCCGGTCACGGGCCAGAAACAGCGTCTTGCGGTTTCGATCCCAGATCGCAAAGGCGAACATGCCGCGCAGGCGCTCGACACAGGCCTCGCCCCATTCCTCCCAACCATGCACGATGACCTCGGTATCGCTGTGGGTACGGAAGGTATGGCCGGCGGCCTTCAGCTCCTCGGCGAGTTCGGCGAAATTGTAGATCTCACCGTTGAAGACGATGACCACGCTGTGATCTTCGTTATAGAGCGGCTGTTGACCGCTGGCCAGATCGATGATGGACAGACGCCTGTGGCCCAAACCGACGGAAGGTTCCAGATGAACCCCCCCCTCATCGGGACCACGGTGAAACTGGGTCTGATTCATTTTCTCCAACAGTGCGCGATTTGGCTCCGGGCCGCCGCGGGTGTCGAAGATGCCAACGATTCCACACATGGATCTATCGCCTGTCAGCTCGAGATTGAATAAGGTGGGACCAGGACGGCAGGGGTTTCAAACGCCCGATGCCTCACTTGCCGATACGCGTTGCGCTGCCCGACGCAACAAGGTGTCGTACAATCGTGCATACCGCTCCAGCATACCGGCAAGGCTGAACTGCGTCTCGGCGCGCACACGCGCAGCCTCGCCGTGGGAACGCAATCTTTCCGGGTCGCGCACGTAGGCAGCCAGGACGTCAGCCAGCGCGGCCGGGTCCCCTGGGGGGACCAGGGCGCCGCATTCGCCCTCCTGCACCAGTTCAGGATTGCCCCCGACAGCGGTCGCCACCACCGGCAGACCGCTGGCCATGGCCTCAAGCACGGTGTTCGATATTCCCTCCGCCGAAGAAGGCAACACGAACAAGTCCATGGCTCGGAGTATATCGGGAATGTCTTCACGTTCCCCTGGCAGCCAGGCCGCTTGGCGCACACCGTATTCGGACAGAATGGCCTCGGCCTGCACCCGCAATGGACCGTCACCGACCAGCACCAAGCGCAGCTTGTCCTTGGCCTCGGGCACCAGCTCGGTCAGACGCGTGAAGGCGCGCACCAGGGTGAGCTGATCCTTGACGCCGTGCATACGCCCTACGGTGCCGATCACGATCAGATCCTCGGCGACACCAAAGGATTCTGGCAGGCTGCGCTTGCCCTGCGGGTTGAACCGTTCGGTGTCCACACCGTTGTAGATGCGGGTGATCTTGTAGTCGGGCACACCGACTTTCTCAACCAGATAACGCTCCAACTCCCTGGACAACGGGACGTAGCGATGCACGAAAGGAATGAACATGCGCCGCAACCATTGATATTTCCTGTTGTTGCCATCCGGATCATTCACGTCCCAGCCATGCTCGCCATGGACACGGCAGGGAACGCGTGCCAGCCATGCGGACAGTTGGCATTCAACGGTGGCCAGATTGCGGCTGTGCAACAACGCGGGGCGCAAGCGGCGCAGCAGACGGAACAGGCGCAGATACAAACCGAAATCCTGACCCGCCTGCTTATGCAGGGCATAGACCTCCACGTCGTCGCGCTGAATACGGTCGCGGAAATCGGTGTAGTCGGTCGCGCAGATCACGACATGCCGAAATCGATCGGCCGGCAAGCGGTTGATCAGATTCACTACACCGTTTTGCAGGCCCCCTACATCCAACCGGTAGATCACGTGGGCAATCAGCGGTCGTTTATCGCCTGCCACTTTATCTGCTCTCTTGTTGGGAATCGATATAGGCGTTTACGCGTTCGCTCAGGTCAGCGAGAGCGCGGTCAATACTGGGCCTCATGTCGCGTACGAATTCTTCGAGTACCGGCTCGGCCTTTTCCGAGCGCTCTTCGTAGGGGGTGAGCAACACGATACCGGCACCCGCGGCGGTCTTACCGACCAACAGATCGCGAATCTCCAGCATCTTGGCCTTCAGTGCACTCGCGGTGTTGTCTCCCGACATCCACACCCAACGCCAGATGAGAAAGCGTTGCGAGGAAGACATCAAGGCACTATGGAGAACCGAAAAGCCCTTGCCCTCTGGCTCCGAAGTGCGGCTGCGCTCCCACAATTGCCGCCAAACCGGGTGTTTTTCCACGATCAGGCGATTACCGGAGGACACAGCCTCCGATCCTTCCTGCTGACGGGGGAAGAATTCGATAAACAGATCAACACGCTTGCCGTCCTTCTCGTAGGAACGGAAGTACTCCACCTGCGGGTTTTCATAATCCGGCAACCACGTACTCAAACGCCGGTCCGTCAACGACCAACCGTTTTCACCGGCCAGCTCACCCAGGGCCATTGCTGGCGGCGTCGTAGCCTGACGTTCGGCGATATTGCTCGCCATCAGCGGCCAGATGGCGAGAACGGCCAAGCCCAGAACCGCGGTAACCAGCAAACGCCCCACGGGTACCGGGTGCTCGCGCTCACCCTTAAGCGATTGGGGCAGGTCAGGCTCCTCGTCTCGCCAAAACGATCCCAGCCAGAACAGGAACAACATGACGAACCCGAAAAACACCCACCCGTAGATGAGATGGTCGACGCCGGCCGCCAGCTTCATATCGCTGAGATGGCCGATCATGACAATCATATAAGCGCGCACGCCATTGGCGATGACCGGCAGACCGGCGGAAAGCAGAATGAAAAGGATCTGTTTCCATGCCTTTTGGTAGGTCAGGTAGGCATAGAGGAAGCCCAGTGTGATGGAGGCGATCAGGTAACGAACACCGCTACAGCCTTCGACGATGGACCAGCTTCCGGTGGGCAGGTAGAAATTCAGCCCCTCGGAATAAACCGGGATACCCGTCAATTCCAGGGCGCGCACAGTGAAATCTGCTGTGAAGTTCATCATCGGGCGAATCAGCGACTCGCCCATGGGAACGGAGAAATACAAAAACACCATGGGGAAGAACACGCGCAGCCCAAAGCGCCAACCGAATACGGCCAGCACCATCCCCAGATACAGGCTCACCAGCATCAACTGGCGGCCAACCTGTATACCTGTCAACTCCGTGAGCAGCCATAGAAATCCCCCCACCGCCAGCAGGATAAGGACCCAGGGCGCCGGGCGAATATCGGTTACGGCCAGACGGTAACGCAGGCGATAGAGCAGCCAGGCGGCAATGGGAATGATCAAAAAACCATGTGCGTAGGTTTCCGAGCGCTCCCAGATGAAAACCATGGAAAAGGCGGTGTCCGGGTAGATGGCGACCACAGCAACCAGCAGGGCAACCAACCCCAGTAGGGGCGCCCAGGCGGCCATACTGAACCGCTCCGTGTTGGATGCCGGATGGGTTTCAACAGACTCGGTCATGTTCCACTCACTTTCTCGCTATTGCGCGGACTGCCGGTAAGCCAACCATCCAGCCGTTGGAGGTTCTTTTCCCAGTCATACTTTTCGACAATGACGTTGCGGGCCGAGTCACCCATGCGCCGCGTATCCACCTGGCCGTTCAAGAGGCGCTCACATTGTTTGATCAACTGCGCCTCGTCGTCGGCTAGCAGAAGATCCTGCTCGGGCTTGGCATCGATACCCTCGAAAGCGGCACGGGTAGTCACCACCGGTTTGCCCATGGCCATGGCCTCCAGCACCTTGTTCTGTATTCCCCGTGCGATCCGAAGCGGAATGACCGCAGCATCACAATGAGCGAGGTAAGGACGAACATCCGGGACGGTGCCGGTAACAGTGACACCGGGTATCTCTGTAAGGCCCTGCACCTCAGGACCGGGGCGGCTGCCGACGATGACGAAGGCAAGTCCAGGATAGCGCTCGCGCAGACCCGGAAACACCTTGCGCGCAAACCAAACGACCGCATCGACATTGGCCCAGTAATCCATCGCACCGGTGAACACCAACACCGGACCAGGGTGAGAAAAGGGACTCGGGAACGTATGCTCGGGCGAGAAATAAGCGAAATCGACGCCGTTGCTGCAAGCGATGACCCGGGAGGCAGATTCCGGCGCCAGACGGGCGAACAGTTCGGTCTCGTGGCCGCTGACGAATACGCTGGTATCGAATCGGCGCGCCATCTCTCGCTCGAACTGCAGCAAGGTACGGCCCTCGCGACGATACAGCCAGTTCAACGGCCAAGTCTTGCTGGCAGCATACTGCGACCATTTGTCCGAATCCACATCCACAAAGTCCAACAGGGTTCGACGCCCCTGCACCTGTGCACCGTCGATATACTGCGCCATCGACGAAGAAAACATAACGACGGTCTTCAGACCCGGCCTTGCCAGGATACCCTCCACCCACTCTGCCATACGTCGATCGAAGTAATAAGGCAAGGTCAGCGGTTTGCCGGTGAACAGGGCGGATAAACTCTTGAGCTTGGACCGCGTGGGATTCAAGGGGAGAAAACAGCTCTGATCGCACATTCCACGCAAGACATCGACATGAGGCCAGTCATCGGGATCATCGACAAAACAACCGAGGTGAACCGTGAACCGCTTGCGCAGGTGTTCCAGCAGATGGAACGAGCGAATTTTATCGCCCTTGTTGGGCGGATAAGGGATTCGGTGGACCAGAAAAAGCAGTTCGGACATGATCGGCCACCCTCAGCCGAGGTTTTTGGCGATCAAGGGTCCGAGACGTTGGCTGACCCCCAATGGGAGACGTTTCCAGACCTCAATGAACAGGCGGTATTTGGGATTCAACGGATTGACATCCGGCAGATCCTTGGCTTTGACCAAATGGAATTCATAGGCCAGGGGTTGAGGCTCGAAACCCCAGTTTTTCTTAAAGCTGTAGGAGCCTGTGCCTACCTTGCTTCGCCCATAGTCGAACCAATGCAGGCCCCGTTCGGCGGCGCGGCGCATCAGGTCCCAGTACATGAAATCATTGCCTTTTACGTCTCGTGCTTCATCCGTGCCGCCGCCATAGTAGGGGAGCACCTCGTCACGAAAATAAAAGCTCATCACACTGGCCACCACGCGCCCTTCCCTCTCGACGGTCAGCACCTCACAGGCATCGCCGAATTCCTGCTTGAGGGTCATGAACAAACGTTTGGGAAACACCGGGGTACCCAGATTGCGAACACTGGAGCTATAGGCGTGGAAAAACCGATCGACCCCCTTGTCGATCACGCCCTGGAGGCCGGCCTTGATACCCTTGCGAACCATGGCTCGCTGTTTGCGGGGTATGGCTAACAGGTTCTTTTCCGGGTCCGGATCGATCTCTTTGCGAAAAGTCACGTAGAGATCCTTGCTGGGCCAGCCCGGATTGGCGGGCTTGCGGTTGCGCATTTCCAGGTAATCCACGCCGAGCTTCTCAGCCAGACGCACGGCCTCGGCAGTCAGGGCCCCGCGCGCCTCTTCAGTGAGCGCGGCCACGCCACCATAGACGCTGAAAGGCGCTGAAATCAATGCATTGCCAAACAAGCGGCTGCGAACATGTCCCAGGGGAAGCACCCCCTCAATGGAACCATCGCGCTCCGCGTAGAGAAAGTTTGCACGATGCCCGACGCCGTTCTCCAGCACCCTGCGCCATCCGGCGCGATGGAAAAAACTGGCTTCCGCACAATCCCCGACAAAGCGATCCCAGGCGGCGTCTGCCGCGTCATCCAGCGTTCGAATCGAGACCGAACTCATTGTGTCCCCTCTGCTCTGCCGAGAAATACCCGATCCATGCGGTCCCAACGAAAATCCCGTAACAGACGGGCGAGACGCGACTCCATCCGGGAAAGATTCAGATAATGCCTGACCTTGGTCTTCAACCCGATACCTTCCTGGCGGGGCTGCTGCGGATCAATCTCCCACGGGTGGAAATAGAACACACTGGGCTGCAATTCCTGGCGGTTGATCCGGCCAATCGACCAGCGATACCAAGCGTAGGGCAACAAGCGGAAGTAGCCGCCGCCACCGCAGGGGAAATGGCGCCCGTTCAATTCCACGGTGGTGATCGGCACCTCCAGCAAGCCACCCGGCTCTCTTACCCAAAAGGCGTGGCGCGGTGCCTCCGGCATACCGTAGAGGTCGTGCACGATGGGATAAATGCTGGAACTGTACTTGTGACCGGTTTCGCGCAGCACATCCAGTGCCCAAAGATTGTCGCGACCGATGGAGTAACTCGCGGCCCGGTAGCCGGTCACGGGAACGCCGCCGATGTCTTCCAGAATATCCTTGGTGCGGCTGACATCGGCCCGGAAGGCGTCACGATCCTGATGGATCACCCGCACGTGGGAATAACCATGGCTGGCCAGCTCGTGGCCGGCATCAACGATGCGCTTGACCATTGCCGGATAACGTTCGGCGATCCAGCCTAAAACGAAAAAAGTGGACTTTGCCTGATGGTCGGCAAACAGTTGCAAGATACGGTCGGTATTGCGTTCCACCCGGCAGGGAAGCGTATCCCAATCCTCTCGGCGGATGTGCTTTTCGAAGGCCGAAACCTGAAAATAATCTTCCACATCCACCGACATGGCGTTGACCACCGTTCCGGTCTGCTCGGAGGCCAGCTTGGCGGGATAAAAATCGGTGGCGGCGAGAGGCATGTTCAATGCGGGATTCATGGGAAGGGCTTTCCTTGGATCACGTTGTCGCGATCCAGTCTTTGAGAACGTCTGCAATGCGCTCCGACGCGCGACCATCCCACAGTTCCGGCACCCGGCCTCCCTTACCGCGCCCCGAGAACACCTTGTCGACACAACCCCGGATCGCATCCGGGTCCGAGCCCACCACGGTGTTGG
Source organism: Chromatiales bacterium (assembly GCA_020445565.1). GTDB lineage: Bacteria > Pseudomonadota > Gammaproteobacteria > JAGRCI01 > JAGRCI01 > JAGRGI01. Next base: position 52,599 of record JAGRGI010000093.1, on the reverse strand, counting down.
TACCCTCGCTGACGGTAATCGGTCTCTCGGTATTCTCACGCAAGGTGACACAGGGAATACCCAAGGCGGTGGTCTCCTCCTGAATACCGCCGGAATCGGTCAGCACGACGCGCGCCCTCGACATCAGGCCCAACAGTTCAAGGTAGGCCAGGGGCGGCATCAGGGCGATGCGATGCCCGGCGACGAAGGACAAAAGATCGAAGCGCTCCAGTTGCTTCCTGGTTCTCGGGTGGACAGGAAAGAGCACCGGCACCCGTTCGGCCACCTCCGCGACAGACCCCAGCAGCCGCCGCAGGGTTTGCGGATCATCCACATTCGAAGGCCGGTGCAGAGTCAAAAGCGCGAAGCCCCGTTCCAAGTCCTCGTCGGTGAATGCGAGCCCGTATTTTCGCAGGGTATCGGCGGGAGAAACCGCCTGCGGCAGGTTGAAGAACAGGGTATCGATCATCACATTGCCGACGAAGTGAATGGCATCAGCCGCGACCCCCTCGGCCTGCAGATTATCCTCGGCGCTGCGTTCGGTGGTGAACAACAGATCGGAGAGCCGGTCCGTCACCAGGCGGTTGATTTCTTCCGGCATGGAGCGATCCCCACTGCGCAATCCAGCCTCTACATGAATGACGGGAATCCCTTTCTTTACCGCCACAAGAGCGCAGGCAACCGTGGAGTTCACATCCCCCACCACCAACACAGCGGCCGGAATCTCCTCATCCAATACCGGCTCAAAGCGTTTCATGATTTCGGCAGTCTGAACCGCATGCGAGCCAGAACCCACACCCAGGTCCACATCAGGCTCCGGGATCGCCAATTCCCGAAAGAACGAATCTTTCATGGCCTCGTCATAGTGCTGTCCGGTATGCACCAGGTACGGGCGAACAGGGACCCTCCTGTCCACCAGGGCACGCATGATAGGAGCAATTTTCATGAAGTTGGGGCGCGCTCCTACCACACACACCAACCGCGGTTCGAGGCTCATCGCACTGTTCTATTCTGGAAGTTGATCACGGGAAACCCGCCCCGCCACGGAAGGCATTTTGTGAAATGACGTTGCATCGTCGATGCATGCTGTTCGGTGTGGACACGCGGGTCGGCGGCACCATTCCCAGTCAAAACCGCCACCCGTCATTTGCTAGGCACGAAATTGAAATTTCCGGGTTTGCCGAACCATGATCTGTTGATCCAACAACAGAAACAGCGACAGCATATCGAAAAACTTCAATCGAGCCTCGCGCTAGGGCAAGTCGAGGTTGGAATTTTCCAAATCCAGGTTCAGCAGGATCGCCTTGCGCAACAGCACCCGCTCTTCACGAAACAGGCGAGTCAACTCCTTGACCTGTTCTTCCAACATCTGCACACGCTGATCAATCTCGGGAGATACCGCCAGTGCTGGACGAGGCGGCGCCGGTGCGATGCCGCCCGGCACCTCTACCTTGGCTTCCTCTTCCGGGCGAATGGTTTCGTCGCGTATCTCCTGATAAACCATCTGCGCGGCATCGATATCGATGACGTGCTTCTCTTCCAGATACCCGTACAGCAACAAGCGATCGCAAAGGGCATTGATTCGCCGGGGCACACCGTTGGTGAACTCGTGGATATCCTCATACACCTCATCGGTGAAATGGGGATCGTCTTTCCAATCGACCATCTCTAAACGATGCTCGATATATTCGCGGGTTTCATGGCGGTTCAAGGGGCCCAGGTGGTAGGCCGCGATGACGCGCTGCCGCAGTTGTTCCATGGTCGGAGACTGCAAAGTTTCGCGGAACTCTTCCTGACCGAGCAGAAAGCTCTGCAATAGCGAGCGACCACCCAGCTCGAAGTTCGACAACATGCGCAGCTCTTCCAAAGAGCGCTCCGGCAGGTTCTGCACCTCGTCCACCACCAGCAGCACGCGCTTGCCTTCCTGCGCCCTGGCCCGGAAAAAGGTCTCAAGATTCTTGAGCAAAGTGGCTTTGGATACCCCGTCGTGAGCCAGACCGAAGGTACCGGCAACAGATCGAAGCAGATCATCGGCCCCCACCTGAGTGGTGACCAACTGGCCGGCTACGACCGACTGATCATCCAGCTCGTCGAACAGGGTTCGCGCCAGCATGGTCTTGCCTGTGCCGATACCGCCGGTCACGATGATGAAGCCCTCGCCCTGGCTCAAACCATAGCGCAGATAGGCCAGAGCCCGCTTGTGCCCCTGACTCTGGAAGAAAAACCGAGGATCAGGACTGAGCTGAAAGGGCTTGTCGGTCAGATTGTAAAATGATTCGTACATGCTGGTTCTCAGAATCGTACCGAGACTTTTGCTACCGCTCGGTTTTCGGAGAAGTCGTCAATTCCCCTACCGCGATTGCCCTCGCTTCGGGACAATTCCAGACTGGTGTCGACGTAGCTCGAAAGCGCATGGCGCAGCCCCAGACGGTAAGTGATGATTTCCTGTTGGTCAGATGACGTCAGACCGGAGTCCACGCTACGGTAATCGACTTCGACACTTGCTCTGCTGGCTCGGCTCAGGGTGTGGGAATACCGTGCCGACAGGCGCATCAATTCGTCGCTGGAGTCTTCGCCCTCGAACTCGCGAATTTCGTTGGACATCCTCAACTCAAGCCGCCCCCGTATCAAGGCGTAGGCGAAGTTCGCTTCGAGTGTCTTGTTGAGGAATACCCGGTCGGTAAAACCTAGCGTAAAACCGCTGAATTGATCGTCGGACAACGGGTCATCAATGCTCAGAATGGGCACCAGTAAGAGTGCCTGTGAAGTGGTCACCTCTTCCGTGTAACTCAACCTCCAGGTACTGCGCCTCGTCGCATGATTGAGGGCCAGGGAATACCTGTCGCCCTGGTTCAACCCCACGTCCCTGTTCAGATAGTCAAAGGCGATGTTGGTCCGGTTGGTCGGCGCCCAGGAGAACGAATAACCGTAACGATTGATGCCGGCCTGGACAGAAGTACGAAATCGGGGTGTTGGCTGCCAAGCGACACCCACCGTACCGTAAAATCCGTCGTTGCGCTCGAACACGTCACCGGCATCACCCCTGGAATAGCCCATGTTCGAAAACAGACTGAACTCGCGCGTCAGGCGATAGTTCAGCCCCAGATTGATATTGGTTGAAACCACGTCATTGGAGTCACCGCGGATGGTGCGTGAATCGGATACCGAGAGGTTCCAGCCAAACACACGGAAATACCGGCCGCTGCGGATGGAGGCAAGTAGGTTTGTATCTGTGGCATCAGACGCGGCGCCGCCGGACACATGGGTGCGCCCCAGGCTCAGACTCGCGAAGGAATCGAAAAACTCGCCCAGATGTCCGCGATAGCTGGGCGTTATCTTCGCAGCATAAGCAGTTTCGCGGTTGTCGCTCTCATTGACGTTGTCCAGCGCAATACTGGCCTGCGAGGTTCGGGACACCTGTCTGGCACTGGCAGTGCCTTCGAGAAAAAAGGTATCGCGTACCAGTTCGGAACGTGCGCTGCCAAACAGGCGCTGCAAAAAATCGGTGCTGCCCGTGTTGTGCCGGATTAGCAGTTCCGGCCGGTAGGCCAGACTCAGCGATGAGCGTCCCGATTGCTTGTCGACCAGAATACCAGGGATGATTGAGGTCACAAAGGCCGAACGACGATCTTCGTCGTTGGTAGCCGCGATGTTATCGGAATAGGTCTCTTCGACGGTCAGCGATGGCGTGATACGAACCTGGGCCGCCATGGCAGTATCCATTCCCGCCATCGACACAAGGGCGATAGAAGCCAACAACACCAACAGACGTCCCGGCATTCGTGCAGGTACGCGGTTACAGTTGCGGGCGCTGACTAGGGATGGCTCAACGATCCGAACCATACCCATAGTAGCCATAGCCGTAGTAATAGTAGTAATCCGAACCCGAGCGCTGATTGGATTTATTGAGGACCAAACCGACAATTTCACAGTGCTCAATGCGTGTAAGGGCCTCTTTGATCACGTTCTGGGGCGCCCTGCCCGCTTCAACCACCACGGCGATCTGGCCCATCAGGCGAGAAAGAACACTGGCCTGGGTAGTCGCAAGCAACGGCGGCGTATCGAACACGACCACTCGATCCGGGTAACGTTGAGAGAGCTCGGTAGCCAATTCCTTCATGTACTCGCTGGCAAGTAGCTCAGTCACATGGTGGTGGCGGGTACCGGCGGGAAGAATCGTAAGTTTGGGAACATCGGTTCGAATCAACACCTCCGCCAGATCGACCGACTCTTCGACCAGCACGTCGACCAAACCCAACTCGTCTTCGAATCCGAAATTCTTCGTCAGCGAGGGACGGGAAATGTCCGCGTCCACTAACAATACCGTGCGGTCCATTTCCATGGCGATGCTCATCGCCAGATTGATGGCGGTGAAGGTCTTGCCTTCACCCGGAAGGGCGCTGGTGACCATGATCAGATTGGCATTGGGCACCACCGACGCCCCCTGACCGAAGGCATTGATCAGTAGCGGCCGTTTGATCTGACGAAACTCCTCCGCCAGAGAACTGCGACTCATGTCCGGCGTGAGCAGACCCATCTGCTTCAACCGGTCGATGTCGAGTTTTACGTGACGGCTGGTTCGTATGCCGGTGGAAAATCCCGCATTGCCCCCGTCCTGCATCCGGTCCGCATCCGGCTCGTAGGGCCGGCGCAAGGAGCCCTCCGGAGCACTCTCCGGCTGGTACATCCTGACAGAACCATGATAGCCAGGGTCATAGGATTGGTTGCCGGGATACCGTTGCCCGCCCATGTCCGGGGGTATGGATGGCGGAACTGCCGCCCGATCGATCGGGACGCCTGCATATTCCCCCTCGGCCGGATCGCGCTCGACGACGGGCTTACTCTCGTTGGGCGCCCGCCGAGACGGACCACCCAGCTTATCGAGTGCCTTCTCAATGATACTCACAGAATCAGACCGGTTATTGAACTCAGATATTTATGAACGTTCAGTTGAAGAACCTGCACAGCGATCACGGCAGCGTAGGCACCCAGCAAGCCCACTGCGGCAAGAACATAGACTGCAAGTTTTACCTTGCGGCGCATTGTCTGCTCCGGCGTCCAGATCATGGTGACAGCACCTAGAACAGGGAAGCCTGTCACGCTATTCAGTGTTCGGCGATTGTCGAATGTCGGCCGCAGCAAGGACAACAGCACAGCGATACCGATACCGCCGACCAAGCCGGCCGCCAGCACGCCGGTGTTCAGCAGAGGACGGTTGGGAGCAACCGGGCTCTTGGGCAACTTGGGCGGCTCGATGACCTTGAACTTGACATTGTCCGCCCGCTGCTCGACTTCCTCTGACAATTGGGCGGTCTCGCGCCTGTCCACGAACGCCTGATAATTCTTCTTCAGGGTGGCGTAGTCGCGGTTCATGCTCTTGAGCTTGGTCTCCACCTCCAAGGTGGTGTCCACATTGGCCTGTAACAGGTCGCGGCGGCGTTCGTACTCCTGCTTCCTGGCAACCAGCGAGACATAGGCGGCCTCTACCTCGCTAAGAGAAATCTTGAGCTGCTGAACCACAGGATTGTCGGTCACCGAGGCGCTGGACTCCGAATTCTCCTCGGCAAGTGCGTTCATGCGCTCGACCTCATCGGCCTGAAGCTGTCGAAGCTCCGTTAGCGAGTCGTCGATGATGGCCACCTGAGGGTGGCGCTCGGTGAAGCGCAGCAGCAAGGCATCCCGTTGCTGCTCCAGCGACGCTATGCGATCGTCGTAGCGCGTGCGGCGGTCACCGCTGAACCCGCCCAGGTCTTTCAGAACCTCATCTTCGGCGGTCTTGTCTTCCAGCTCCAACTGCGTACGCAATTGGTTGCGCCGCTCTTCGGCCTCCTTCAACTGCAACTTGACGTCTTCGAGGTTCGCGGTGATCTCAGCAAGTTGCTGGTAGTAGCCGCCCATCTCACCGGGAAGGAAGTTGTAGTTGTCGCGTTGGAACTGCGCCATGGCCAGTTCGGCCTGTTCCAGACGACGGCCGTATTGCTCTATCTGCTGATCGATGAACCGTTGGGCACTGTCAGAGTCCCGGCGGGTCTCGCCCAGCGCTCCCTCGACGAACAGAGTCAGGACCGCCTGCACCACCCGCTTTGCCGTCTGTGGATCATTGCTCTCACAAGATATTGAGTAGATGCCATTGCGTTCCGCGCTGCGAATTTTGATCTGATCCTGTAGCCGGGCCGCTATGGCGTCCAATTGATCCTGATTCTTCGCCTCCAGATCCAGATCGGCCATACGCGCGATCTTCTGTAGGTTCTCCGGCGTCATCAGCAGCCTGATCATAAGGGTCAACTGCTCATTGACATTGGACTGAATGGCAAGGCCGTTGAGCAGGGGACGCAGAATGGTACGTGTATCGACGAATACCTTCGCGCTCGCCTGGTAGGTATCCTGAATACGATCCACGTATACCCATCCACCGACAGCGACGATCCAGCCGACCACCATCACAACCCAGCGGTAGCGCCAAGCGCCACGGACGTGGGTCAGTACCAGATTGAGAATTTCCTGCATAACTCAGCCCCCTGAGAACAACTTTCAGAAATAGGCTTCCGGAATCAGGATGACGTCGCCCGGGAGGATGTCCACATTGGCGGTAAAATCACCATCCAGCAGGTCGTCTATACGAATGTTGAATTGCATCTGTTCGCCATCGACCACTCGCACCACTGAGGCGGCATTGCCATCGGCGAACTGACTCAGCCCTCCGACGCTGATCATCAGATCCAGCAGCGTCATGTTGATACGATAGGGAAGCGATTGTGGATTCGTGGCCTCTCCCAAAACCCGGACCTGTTCGGAACTGGGACCCTGGAAGCCGCTGACAATGACCGTCACCAAGGGGTTCTTGATGTATTGAGCCAGCTCTTTCTCTATGTCACGGGCCAATTCTGCCGCGGTCTTGCCGATCGCCGGGAGCCCTTCCACCAAACGGGTGGTAATGCGCCCGTCGGGACCGACGGCGGCCCCGCCGGAAACCTCCGGATTGCCCCACACAAAGATGTCGACGCTGTCGCCGGGACCGATCACGTAGTAGTAGTCCGAAGGCAGACTGGCAACCTTCGGCAGGGGGGGATAAGTCGAAGAACATCCTGACAACCAAAACAATACGGGCATCAAACCCAGCAAAGTCCAGCGCCCAAACCGATCCAGCAGCGTGCGACGTACGCTCACACTATTACCCTCCCGCGAGTACCGTTATCTTGATTAGCGCGGATGATAACCGAATCGCGACCAGGATCACACGTCCTGAGTCGCCCCCCAAACCTACCTGCCCCGAGCCTCTTTGGCTGCTAACTAAGCACAGTTCGTGCCCCCGGGACACAAATCAGCGAAAACAACAGTCTTGCAAACGCAGTGCATCTGACAATCCACGGTAACCCTTGCCTCAAGACCAACGCCTTGTCAGGCAAGTAGCGGCGATGATAACAAGAACTGTAGCCTCGCGCTCGCATTCCCTGGCCGCCGTTTCGGTAGCGACAGTCTTGTCAGGATCGTCACGAGCACTGACAGGCGTGGACGACGCGCCTGTCAGCCGGCACGTCGCCTGCGTGCTTCCTGCACATTGGGAAGCTGCCCCAGGCGTTCGAGCAGACGACTCAGACGCGCCGCATCCCCTACCTCCAGACTGATATCGACATAGGCCTGGTGACTACCCTTGTCCGTGCGACTGTTGATCGCCAGAACGTTAGCGCGCTCCTGGCTCAACAGCGCGGTGATATCGCGCAACAGGCCCTGGCGATCGTAGGCAAGCAACTGGATATCCACCGTGTAATTGGCGTCCGCCTTTTCGCCCCATTCGACGTCCACGAGGCGAACACGCTCATCGTCGGACAAGTTGAGGAGATTTTGACAATCCTTGCGATGCACAGTGACTCCCCGCCCCCGGGTGATGAACCCGACGATCGGCTCGGGGGGCACAGGCATGCAGCATTTTGCCATTTGCACCAACAGGTTACCGACGCCTGCCACTTGCACCGCCCCCTCTCCTCCCTTCTGGGGCACAGGGGGTTTGAGTGCAGGCAGTCCTGCATCGTCAGCGGAGAACACCTGGTCGGCCAGCGCGGTGGCAATCTGCCCGGTGGAAATCACCCCGCGCCCCAGGGCAGCGAGCAGATCGTCGAAACTGCGCATATGAAAGCGCTCGATCAGGCGCTCCCGATCAGGCTCGGGCACCCCCAATCGATGCAGCTCCCGCTCAAACGCGCTCTTGCCGGCGTTCAGGTTGGCATCATAATCGCGTTGATTGAACCAATGGCGGACTTTGTTCCTTGCCCGTGAAGTGGCCAGATATCCCAGATGGAGACTCAGCCAATTGCGGTTTGGCACAGGCTGCTGACCGAGCAGAACCTCTACCGTACAACCGTTGCGCAAGGGTTCGGTCAGGGGAACGATGCGGCCGTCAACCTTGGCACCACGGCATCGGTGTCCCACTTCGGTATGAATGGCGTAGGCGAAATCCAGAGGAGTGGCGCCGGCGGGAAGATCCATGATCTTTCCCTTGGGCGTGAACACGTACACCCGATGCCGGTCGGTGTCCGGATTGAAACGCTCGAGCAGTTCATCGGCATCCCCGGCGTCCTTGCCCTCCACCAGTTGCCTCAGCTGGGCGATGCGCTGTTCGATGACAGGATCGAAACGTGCACCCTCCTTGTAGCGCCAATGCGATGCCACACCCAGCTCCGAACGCTTGTGCATATCGAAACTGCGGATCTGCACCTCCAGGGTACGCCCGGCCGGGCCCATCACGGCGGTGTGCAGTGACTGGTAGCCGTTTGCCTTGGGGTTGGCGATATAGTCATCGAATTCCTTGGGAATGTGGTGCCACAGGCTGTGTACCACCCCCAGCGCGCCGTAACACTGGGGTACGTCTTTGACCAGGACACGCACGGCACGTATATCGAACAGCTCGTGAAACCCCAGCCCCTTGCGCTGCATTTTACGCCAGATGCTGAACAGGTGTTTTGGTCGGCCGTTGACCTCCGCCTCGATACCTGCCTTGGCCAGCTCCTCGCGCAGGACGCGCATCACGTCGACGATATAGCTCTCTCGATCGGTGCGCCGCTCATCCAGGTAGCGGGCCAATTTTTTGTAGGCTTCCGGCTCCAGATGCCGGAACACCAGGTCTTCGAGTTCCCACTTGATCTGCCAGATACCCAGCCGGTTGGCCAGTGGCGCATAGATGTCGCGGCTGTCGGTGGCGATCTCGTCGGCCCGCTGTGGATCGAAATCACGCAATCGTCGCACGTTGTCCAGGCAATCGGCCAGCTTGATCAGCACCACGCGGGGATCAGCCACCATGGCCAGCAACAGACTGCGCAGCTCTTCGGCCTGGGCGCTGTGCAGATCGTCCTCCAGCCCCATGCCAGCAGGCCGCTTCGCAGCCAGACTGCTGACCCGGCCGACTTCGTCGATCAGACGCACCACCTCATCGCCAAAGCCGGCGACCAGATCCTGGCGGGAAACCCCGGCTGCGGGCGCCTCATGGAGCAATGCCGAAACCAGGGCGGTACCGTCCACACCGATACCGGCGAGAATATCGCTCACCGAAAACAGATGTTCCGCCTGAGTTTCTCCGGATGATCGCCGCAGTCCGCCATGGGTTTGGCACACGAAATCCACAGCCGAGGCGATTCGATTTCGCTCGGTTTGCGACTGACCGCGGGCCAGGTTCTCGAACCACCGATCGCGCTCTTCTCCCGTGCTTGCACAATCAACCGCATTGCGTGTCGCCTTGTTGACCATGTCACTGCACTTGGAACAACAATACTTCCGCCTTGGTGATGTCCTTCCTGGACACGGGCACCGCCATCTTCCCCCCCAGAATCAGCCGAGTGACTTCAATGGAGCGCTCGTCCATTGAACTCAAGGTCCCTTCATACTCCTTGCGATCCGCTTGTATGCGCACGGTATGTCCCAGATATCCATCCAATTCACCCGGAGAGACTTGGCGATATTCGCGTCGTAAGGTTTGCAGGTCCTTGATTCCATTTGCTCCGCCGGCGTTCGCTCCGTCGCCGTCCTGCTTGCGTGCCAATCGACTCAACTTGACATTGCGCACCGCCTTCTCGTTAACCGTGAGAAATACGTCAAACAGCTCTTGCAGTTCCAACAGGTCGCCGTCGGTCTTGCGCAAGTCTTCGGCGGACGCGCCATTGGTTGAACGCAAGGTCAGATCAATGCTGCTGGGGTTGCGGAGAAAGTTCTCCAGGGCCCGGAAAATATCGTCGCTGATCCCCACACCCTGCTCTTCCCATTGGGACCGAAGGCGCTTGGAGCGCTCTGCCACGTAGGCGTCCAGCGCCATTCCCTCCAGGCCGGCGCACAAGGAAAGCATACGGCTGGTATAGCCCTGTTCAGGCTCGCTGTATTGAAACTCCAGACGCTGCACCATGCCACGGCGGTTGCGGGCGTCACTGATGGTGCGGGCCCCTGCGATATCCACTTCGACACGCAGGCTCGACAAGTTGACGAAATCGAGACCATACCGGTTACGCAACCCCGAACCAGGATCGGGCACCATGGCGAAGAATCCGTCAATGACAACCTGATCCTGCCCAAGGCGGGACAAATCACCAAGACCGCCGAAAACACTCTTTTTGCATAGGGCCGCGGGATCCGCCTCGGCATCGGCGGCCTTTTGCAGCGTTTGCAACCATTCAGCGCGAGTATCCAACTCAACCGCCTGCAGTCCGATCTTCAGTGGGCCAACATAGTCGCCGCCGCTCCCGGATGCTGCCAGCAATGCGAGATCCAGCGGGTTACCGGTTTCCACATAGATGGATTCGACCGGGATGCCGTACTCCGCGCCCATCGGCACGATATCCACGTCGTAGATACCCACTCGCCCCTTAAGGAGGTCAGAACGGATGTCGACGTACTTGATCTGCGCGAAGGGGGAAGCCGTCCGAGCCAAGGATTCGACCAATTCGCTGGTACGCCACCACAACAACGCCTTGACGGTGAGATAGAGAAGCGCCGCCAGCACCAGGATCAACAGCAAGCGCTTTCGCCAGGTATAGGTCATCGTTCCCTCCCGAATTGCACTCCAGGCACCCCGACTACTTCAACAGGTGAGACACCACCCCATCGGCCAGTTTGGGCTCGAACCAGGTGGATTTGGGCGGCATCACCTCACCGGCATCGGCCACGGCCATCAAGGCGGGCATGGAGGTGGGAAACATCGCAAAAGCGACAGCCATCTCTCCACTATCGACGCGCCGCTCCAACTCATTAAGGCCGCGAATACCACCGACGAAATCGATGCGCGAATCCCGGCGCGGATCGGAAATGCCCAGTACCGGCTCGATGATGTTGTCGGCCAACAGACTCACGTCCAGGCTTCGAACCGGATCATCCGGCACCAGTTCGGGCCGCAGACTCAAACGAAACCATTGCCCCCCCAGATACATGCCAAACTCCGCCGCCCTGCCGGGTTTCACCGCACTCTCGCTGGGTTCCACGAAACAGGATTCCACCAGGCGATCCAGGAAAGCTTCCTCACTCAACCCGTTGAGGTCCGCAACGACCCGGTTGTAGTCCAGGATCTGCATCTGGTCATGGGGGAACATCACTGCCAGAAAATAGTTGTAGGGCTCATCGCCGCTATGTGCGGGATTGGCCTCGCGGCGGGCAGCCGCCACCCGTGAGGCCGCAGCGGAGCGATGATGACCATCCGCCACGTAAAGGGCTGCCATGGCGTCGAAGCGCTGACTGATACGGCCGATCAGGTCCGGCTCACGCACCAGCCACAGGGTATGGACCACACCATCGTCAGCGGTGACCTCCATGTCCGGCACCTCCCCTGCCACTGCGGCCAGTATCCCGTCCACCTCCGAGTCCGCCGCATAGACCAGAAAGACCGGTCCGGTCTGGGCGTCCAGGGCATCGACCTGGCGCACCCGGTCATCTTCCTTCTGCGGACGGGTGAACTCGTGCTTTTTGATTCTGCCTTCCTCATAGGCCGTCACCGAAGCCGCCGCCACGAGGCCGGTTTGCACATGGGCCCCCATTTTCAGGCGGTAGACGTAGTAATAGTCCCCATCGTCACGGGCCAGCACGCCCTGTTCACGCATGTGGTCGAGATTTTCTGCCGCTTTTGCATATACCAGATCATCGTAGGGATCGATGTCCTCAGGCAGATCAATCTCCGGCTTGGATATATGCAGAAAACTCCAAGGGCGCCCCTCGGCGCGCACGCGGGCCTCGCTGCTGCTCAATACGTCATAGGGCGGCGCCACCACATCGGCGGCGCGCCCGGCCACGGGACGCAGACCGGCAAAGGGACGGATCAGGGGCATGACAAATCCTCGGAGTAAAACAAATCGTTAGGTCTTTCCGCCGCGCATAGCGAAAGCCGGCCGAAACGCACATCGTCTCGGCCGGCAGCGGCTCTAATAGGATATACCCTTAGGCGCCGGCTTTCCCGGTCCGGCAATCCACGCCCGCCAATCAGCGGGCATTGCGCAGGGCTTCGATGCGCTCTTCCAACGGAGGATGGGTCATGAAAAGCTTGGAGAGTCCGTCTTTGAGACCCCCGGAGATGCCGAAGGCAGCCAACTGGTCCGGAAGATGGGCCGGCTGATGGGCCTGGCGCAGGCGTTCCAGGGCGTTGATCATCTTCTGACGGCCGGCCAGCGCTGCGCCACCGGCATCGGCGCGAAACTCGCGCTGGCGGGAAAACCACATGACGATGATGCTGGCCAGCAGCCCGAGAATGATTTCAGCAACGAAGGTCGCAATGTAGAAACCGATGCCGTGGCCTTCCTCGTTCTTGAGCAAGACCCGGTCGACCAGGTAGCCGATGATCCTCGCCAGGAACATCACGAAGGTATTCACCACGCCTTGTATCAGGGCCAGAGTGACCATGTCGCCATTGGCCACATGGCTGACTTCGTGCCCCAGAACGGCCTCGACCTCATCCTGATCCATGTTGCGCAACAGCCCGGTACTGACCGCCACCAAGGCGTTGTTGCGGTTCATTCCGGTGGCAAAGGCATTGGGCTCGGGCGAATCGAAGATCGCCACCTCGGGCATACCGATGCCGGCCTGGGCCGCCTGCGCCCGTACCGTTTCCACCAGCCAGCGCTCGGTGGCATTGGCAGGCTGATCGATTACTTGGGCGCCAGTGGACATCTTTGCCATCCACTTGGAAATGGCCAACGAGATGAAAGATCCGCCGAAGCCGAATACCGCGGCGAAAATCAACAGCGATGTGAGATTGAGGCCCTGCTGGTTCAGATAGGGTTCCACACCCAGTATGCGCAGCGTCACACTGAGCAACAGGACCACGCCCAGGTTGGTTGCGACAAATAACAAGATGCGTTTCATAGCGCTATCGACTCCCGGTCGTATTGCCAGTCAATAAATTAGGTTTATCGGCAAATATGGGGGTTGGCAGAGCAAGATCAAGTGCGACCGCCCGCCCAAACCGCCTCCCCCAGATTTGTCCCTGACAAAGCTCGAAAGGTTCACCCCTCCACGGACAAGGCATCGACCCGCTGGAACCCCCTGGGCAATTTCGCCCCGCGGCGGCCTCGCTCACCGCTGAAATGCTCAATGTCCGCCTTTTTGAGAGTGAAATGGCGCTGACCGGAATACACCCGCAGTCCCTGCTCCGACCCAAGCACCACAAAGTCGACCACATATTCCTCGCGCGACGCCACCCGCGCCGCCGGGATGCTGATCATCTTATTCCCCTTGCCCCTGGGCATTTGCGGCAGCTCCGAGGCGGCGAACACCAACAGGCGTCCTTCATTGCTGACGATGGCGACCCGCGCCCCTTCCAGGTCTTCCACCCGCTGCGGGGTGAGCACCCGGGCCCCTTTGGGCAGGGTCAGCACCGCCTTGCCGGCCTTATTCTTGGTCATCAGATCGGCCAGGGTTCCAATAAAGCCATAGCCGGCGTCGGAGGCCAACAACAACATCTGGGACTCCTGGCCGCCGAACACCGCCACAAACGACGCCCCCGAGGGTGGACTTACCCTACCGGTGAGTGGCTCGCCCTGGCTACGGGCCGAGGGCAAGGTGTGAGCGGGCACCACGTAGCTACGACCGGTGGTATCCAGGAATACCGCCGGTTGATTGCTGCGCAGATGGGCAGAGGCCAGAAAACCGTCCCCGGTGCGATAGCCCAATGTCGAAGGGTCAATATCGTGCCCCTTGGCGGCACGCACCCAACCCTTTTCACTGAGCACCACGGTCACCGGCTCGCTGGGACTCAGCTCGGTAGGGTCCAGGGCCTGGGCACTCTTGCGCTCCACGATGGGCGAACGGCGCTCATCGCCGTACTTCTCGGCATCCTCGAGGATCTCCTTTTTCACCAGCGACTTGAGGCGACGCTCCGAACCCAGGATCTGCTCCAGACGCTTACGTTCGTCGTCCAACTCGGCCTGCTCGGCGCGAATCTTCATCTCCTCCAGCTTGGCCAAATGACGCAGCTTGAGTTCCAGAATGGCCTCAGCCTGCCGGTCCGTGATGCCGAAACGCGCCATCAGTACCGGCTTAGGCTCGTCGTTGTTGCGAATGATCGCAATCACCTCATCGATGTTGAGGTAGGCGATAAGCAAACCTTCCAACACGTGCAGTCGGTCCAGCACCTTGTCCAGGCGGTATTGCAGGCGCCGACGGACGGTCTCGATGCGAAACGCCAGCCACTCAAGCAGCAGACCGCGCAGATCCTTCACCTGAGGCCGGCCGGACAGGCCGATGAGATTGAGATTGACGCGATAGCTTCGCTCCAGATCGGTGGTGGCGAACAGATGCGACATCATCGCCTCGATATCGACCCGGTTGGAGCGCGGCACGATCACCAGCCGTATGGGATTTTCGTGGTCCGACTCGTCACGCAGGTCTTCCACCATCGGCAGTTTCTTGGCCTGCATCTGGGCGGCAATCTGCTCCAACACCCGATTGCCGGAAGTCTGGTAAGGCAGGCCGGTGATAACCACCTCGCCATTTTCCTTTTCGTAGCGGGCGCGCATACGGATACCGCCGTTGCCGGTCTCGTAGAGGCGCACCAACTCATCGCGGGGAGTGATGATCTCCGCGCTGGTGGGGTAGTCCGGTCCCGGCACATGCTCGCAGAGTTGTGCGACCGTGGTCTTCGGATCCTCCAGCAGGCGCACACAGGCGGCCGCCACCTCGCGCAGATTGTGGGGAGGGATATCCGTGGACATGCCCACGGCGATGCCGGTGGCACCGTTGAGCAGGATGTTGGGCAGACGCGCCGGCAGCACCGCCGGCTCCTTCAATGTGCCATCGAAATTCGGCACCCACTCCACCGTTCCCTGCCCCAGCTCGGACAACAGCACCTGGGCATAGGGCGTCAGCCGTGCCTCGGTATAACGCATGGCGGCGAATGACTTGGGATCGTCCATGGAACCCCAGTTGCCCTGGCCGTCGACGAGCGGATAGCGATAGGAAAACGGCTGCGCCATGAGCACCATGGCCTCATAGCAGGCGGTATCGCCATGGGGGTGGAACTTGCCCAGTACATCACCCACGGTGCGGGCGGACTTCTTGAACTTGGCCGCGGCCGACAACCCCAGCTCCGACATGGCATAGACGATACGCCGCTGCACCGGTTTCAGCCCGTCGCTGATGTGCGGCAAGGCGCGGTCCAGGATGACGTACATGGAATAGTTCAGGTACGCTGACTCCGTGAACGTCTTCAGCGGCAAGCGCTCGACGCCCTCGAAATTCATTTCTTGGTTGTCACTCATGGGGATCCAGTTTAGCCGGGAAAAATGACGCTATTCGGAGCGGCTGTATCGGTACGCTTCGCGGCAACGGTTCCGTAAATGAATATTCGACACGAGGCGGGGCACGGGCCGACCCTGGTGCCGATGCGGATCACGGAGCGTTGATCGCTGTTCAAAGGAAACCGGTCAGGGCACGCCTTGCTCGCCAGAACTTTCGCATGCCGCCTCTGCCGATACGATAACTGCGCCCATTGCCGGCGTGAAACACGAACGCGTCGATGACCCCGGCCCGAAGGGCTTTTTCCAAGGGTGAAAACCAGCGGTGTTCCCAGTCCTCCACAGCGTTAGACCAAGCAAAGGGGTCCCCCTGCCAGCGTGGCCAACCTGGATCATCGATCACTACAAGGGCATGATCTCGGGTGCTACCGAGACAGGGTTCGGCGTCCACCGGAAGTTCTTCATATCCAATGCCCGCTCTGCTTGCCAGGCCCTTCGCCAGACTACCACCCCCGATCAATCTTGTGGTGGGCGAGCCGGATATTGCCGGTAAGCGACCGGCACCCCAGGGCCACAGGCCGGTCACCGGCACCAGGCCCCGCATCTCGCGACGGCGATTCAGTTCGCACTCGTGCAGTAGCATCTGCACCTCGTTCAACCAGGAACGCCAGCGCCTGCCCTGTTCCCCTTGCGGCAGGTGGTCGGCGATATCGGCTCCCGGAATAGACGCTGGAGGGGAGAACACTGCACCGGGGTCTTCGTGCAGACGCAGGTACCATCCACCCGGCTTGGGCTCGAGCAGTTCCAACCCATCATCGGCGAAGTGACTTTCCACCAACTCCCGCAGTTGAACGGATTCTCCGGCATCGAGTTCGACACCGAAGAGCAACACACGATCGCGGTCCGGTCGCAGGTAGACCGGCTCGATACGCAGCCACCATTCGGACTCGTTCACCGCCAGACCGTCGCCCAGGGCGGCAAGCGGTGCCAATGGCAGACCGCGCAATGGCAGGCCGAATCGGTCCGCCAGCAGGGTTTGAGCCTCACCCACACCCCCCGCCTCCACGCGGGCGCGCGATAGCAATCGCGTCAAACTGGGAGCATCGGGCATGGGAAAACCCGGCTGGCCCGCCTGGGGCCAGGGGGTCAGCAGACCGGGCAATATCAGCTCGACAACGGCGCGGGCCGTCATGGGAAAACCGCCCTTGGGCGTCAGGTCATATTGTCGAGAATGGCGGACTTGACCGCGTCCAGCTCGGCCTCGACGGTGAGCATCGGGGCGGTGCTCTGCTTGATGGCGGTGTCCGGGTCCTTGAGGCCGTGACCGGTGAGGGTACAGACGATGGTGCTGCCCTCGGGGATCTTGCCGCTGGCAATGTCGGCCAGGGCGCCGGCCAGGGAGGTGGCGGAGGCCGGTTCACAGAATACACCTTCTTTCTCGGCCAACAGCTTTTGTGCCGCGAGGATCTTTTCGTCGGAGCATTCGTCAAACCAGCCGCCGGACTCTTCTTTGACCTTCCAAGCGTAATCCCAGGATTGAGGATGGCCGATGCGGATGGCTGTCGCCACGGTCTCAGGATTGTCCACCATATGGCCGCGCATGAAGGGCGCGGAGCCGGCGGCCTGATAACCGACCATGTGCGGGCGATTGCCCACCACGGCACCGCCAGCGTATTTGCAATGTCCTTCGCAGAAGGCACAGGCACCGGTAACGTGGTCGCCAGAAGCCGAGGAATATTCGCAGTAACCGATCCAGTGGGCGGTGATATTGCCCGCATTGCCCACCGGCAGGCAGTGGTAATCCGGCGCACGCCCCAGCTCCTCGACAATCTCGAAGGCGGCGGTCTTCTGGCCTTGCAGGCGATAGGGATTGATGGAATTGACGATGGTGACCGGCGCTTCGGTAGCCACTTCCTTCACCAGACGCATACCGTCATCGAAATTGCCCTTGATCTGGATAACCACCGAACCATGCATCATGGCCTGCGCCAGCTTGCCCATGGCGATCTTGCCGTCGGGGATCAGCACGAAGGCCGTGATGCCGGCGCGCGCCGCGTAGGCCGCCGCCGCCGCGGAGGTGTTGCCGGTGGAGGCGCAGATGATCGCCCGACTACCTTCTTCGACTGCCTTGGTCACGGCCATGGTCATGCCGCGGTCCTTGAAAGAGCCGGTGGGATTCAGCCCCTCGTATTTGACGTAGATGTCTACGTCCTTGCCGATGATCCGCGGGATGTTGTTCAGCCGGATCAGCGGCGTATTCCCCTCACCCAGACTAATGATGCGGGTGTCGTCGTGGATCGGCAGCCGATCCCGGTAGCGTTCGATCAGACCGGTGTAGCGGGTGCGAAAAGGCATGGCAGATTCCTCAAATTCGACAGGCTCAGCCGAGCGATTCCATACGGATGCGTACGACCGGCCCGGAAACGGCGTCCAGGGCCTCGATCCGGGCCAGGGCCTCGTTCATCTGCCGCTCGGCGACCTTGTGTGTGAGCAGCACGATCGGCACGGTGGTTTCATCTTCGGCCGGTTGTTTCTGCTTCATGGCCTCAATACTGATTCCCAGCTTGCCGAAGATGCCGGTGACCTCGGCCAGCACGCCGGGACGATCGGCGGCATTCATGCGCAGGTAGTAAGATGTCTCCACGTCTTCCATGGAGAGGATGGGCAGGTCGGCCAGGGAACCCGGCTGAAACGCCAGATGAGGAACACGATTCTCCGGGTCGGACGTCAGGGCGCGGGCGACATCGATGATATCCGCAACCACTGCCGAGGCGGTCGGCTCAGAACCGGCACCGGCACCGTAATACAGGGTTGGCCCCACGGCATCGCCCTTCACCAGCACTGCGTTCATAACGCCGTTGACGTTGGCGATCAGGCGCTTCTGCGGAATCAGGGTGGGATGCACACGCAGTTCGATGCCGGAACCGGTGCGCCGGGTGATGCCCAGATGCTTGATCCGATAGCCAAATTCCTGCGCGTAACTGACGTCCTCCGGGCTGATGCGGGAAATGCCCTCGGCATAGCAACGGTCATATTTGAGTGGGATACCGAAAGCTATGGCGGCAAGAATTGTCAGTTTGTGGGCGGCATCCACACCCTCCACATCGAAGGTGGGATCGGCCTCGGCGTAACCCAGAGCTTGAGCTTCGGCCAACACATCGCCAAAACTGCGCCCCTTGTCGCGCATCTCGGTGAGAATAAAGTTGCCGGTCCCGTTGATGATGCCGGCGATCCACTCGATGCGGTTGGCCGCCAGTCCCTCGCGTATGGCCTTGATGATCGGAATACCGCCAGCCACGGCTGCCTCGAAGGCCACCATGACGCCCTGCTCCTGGGCAGCGGAGAAGATCTCGTTGCCGTACAGGGCAATCAGCGCCTTGTTTGCGGTGACCACATGCTTATCGTTGGCGATGGCCCGCATAACCAGCTCTCGTGCCGGGCTGTAACCGCCGATCAATTCCACGACGATATCGACATCGGGGTTGTTGACAACCTCAAAGGCGTCCTCGGTGATGGGAATCCCTTCGGCGCCCTCGGGAATCTGCCCAGGGGGCAAATCACGGGCGGCGGCGTGGACGATGCGAATTTCGCGCCCCGCGCGGCGGGCAATTTCATCGAAATTGCGTTGCAGCACACGGGCCGTGCCGCCACCGACGGTGCCCAAACCCAAAAGACCGACTTTGACCGGTTCCAAGTTTTACTCCTGACTATTCGCGTTGCGGGGCCGGCAAGCGGACCCCTGACTGATTTTCATCGCTTCGGCTTTCCCGCGGGCATCCCACCCTAGCGAGCAACTGACGCAATCGCCTAGTATATCCACTTCAGCCCCCAGCCGCCCCGTCACGACGAAACATTTCACGAATACCACGCAAGGCCTGGCGGGTACGGTGTTCGTTCTCGATCAGGCTGAAGCGTACGTGGTCGTCGCCGTAGCTGCCGAAACCGATACCCGGCGATACCGCGACATGGGCGTCACGCAGCAACTTCTTGCTGAACTCCAGAGAACCCATGGCCTGGTACTGCTCCGGAATCTTGGCCCAGGCGAACATGGTCGCTTGTGGTTTTTGCACCTGCCAACCGACGATGTCCAGACCGCTGCAGAGCACATCGCGCCGGTTCTGATACATGTCCCGGATCTCGGCAACACACGTCTGCGGCCCTTCCAGGGCAGTGATGGCCGCCACCTGAATGGGTGTGAAGGTGCCGTAATCCAAATAGGATTTCATCCGCGCCAGGGCTGCCACCAGGTGGGCGTTGCCAACCATGAAGCCAACCCGCCAGCCGGGCATGTTGTAGCTCTTGGAGAGGGAGAAGAACTCCACAGCAATCTCCGTCGCACCCGGCACCTGCATGATCGACGGGGCCACGTAGCCGTCGAAGGCAATATCGGCATAGGCAATGTCGTGCACCACCCAGATATGGTTCTCACGGGCGATCTGCACCACCTTTTCGAAGAATTCCAAGTCGACGCATTGCGTGGTGGGATTGCCGGGAAAATTGAGAATCAGCATCTTGGGCTTGGGCCAGGTATCACGAATGGCCTTCTCCAATTCCTCGAAGAAATCCCGCCCCTCGGTCAGCGGCACATGGCGTATGTCCGCCCCGGCAATGACAAATCCATAGGGATGAATCGGGTAGGCGGGATTGGGGACCAGCACGGAGTCACCCCGATCCACCGTGGCCAGGGCCAGATGCGCCAAGCCCTCCTTGGAACCGATGGTAACGATGGCCTGGGTATCCGGATCGAGTTTTACACCGAAACGCTGGTCGTACCAACGACAGATCGCCCGCCGCAGGCGCGGAATACCCTTGGAAACGGAGTACCGATGCGTATCGCCGCGCTGAGCGGCCTCGACGAGTTTGTCGACGATGTGCGGCGGCGTCGGCTGGTCAGGGTTGCCCATGCCGAAGTCGATGATGTCCTCCCCCCGGGCTCGTGCCGCCGCCTTCAATTCGTTGACGATATTGAAGACATACGGCGGCAGGCGTTTGATTCGTTCGAATTCGTCCATCGTTTGTTTACGGTGCGCTAGGCGGTGGGTGGGCGGTCACAGACCAAACCCGGTACACTAATAAGCCCCTTCAAGGCTGTCAATCGGCGCGTTTTTTATGAAGCTGGTTCTGCACGTAAACGATAGCGGCTATCAGATCACCGGCGTGGACGAGGCCGGGATCTGGATCAACGGCAAGCCCCACGATGAGGCCCTGGTGGTTTCAGCGGAGCGGCTGCAAAGCCCCTGGGCGCCCCAGCGTGTCAGCGATTTGACGGCTGCACACCTGGAACCCCTGATGGACTGGCAGCCGGAGATCGTACTGATCGGCACGGGAAAGCGGCTGGCATTCCCCGCACAGCCCTTGCTGCGCCTATTCCTACGCCGCAACATCGGGGTGGAGGTCATGGATACCGTCGCCGCCTGCCGCACCTATAACGTGCTCATGTCGGAGGAACGCCGCGTGGTGGCGGCGCTGTTACCGGTTTCAATTGACTTTGGGTAGCAGTATCACACCCACCAGCCCCACGCCCGTGGAACTGCGAAAGCCTGTCATATTGGCTGTGTACGAGCCAGCCGCCAGCCGGGTGAGCAGGGCCGATTCCAGATTGAATTGCGGGGCGAGATCGATGCTCTGCGTCTGATTGGCCAGGGGATGGGTGCGCCAATCGTCATTGCCATCTTCCTGACTGTTGCCGTTATTGAGGTTCACCAACGACAAAACGGGATCGGCCAGCGTGCCACTCACCCCGGCAGTATCGAGCTCCGGACCTTGGGCGGTGGAGACGAAACCACGCTCCCCGGTTCCTTCCAGAACGATGCCAGCGATCAATTGCTGGTCACCGGTGCCGACGAATCCGCGGGTGGAAACATTGATCAACTCCGCATCGCCGGCCGCCACAGGCCCCAGGTCGGTGACGCTGAGCAGACCGATACCGGTGCCTGAGCCCACGCCGGTGAGGTTGACAGTGTAGAGTCCGGGGCCGACCACTACCGTCAATGCCGACTCCTTGCTGGAAGTGGGCGCAAAACCCGACGCACTCAGTTCGGCGGCACTGGCATCCTGTTGCCAGTCGTCGTTGCTGGCCAATGCCGTACCATCGCTGGAGCGGAATACCGTAACGAAGGGATCGGCCAACACCCCGGACAGGCCCTCATTGGCCAACGACGGCCCCCTGGAAGTGATCAGCAGGCGTCTTGTACCGCTGCCACCATTGATGACGAAACCCACGATCATCTGCTGATCGCCCGTTCCCACGAAGCCGCGGGTCGAGATGTTACGCAGAACCACGTCGCCGTCAGGATGATCCAGTGGATCACCGGGTTGCAGAAAACTGCCGGCCTCATCGAACACCCGGTCAAAGCGCGCGTACCAATCGGTACCGGTCAGGTCGCTGCAAGACGAAAAACCGCTGGATAGGGAACCGATCAGCAGATGATCGTCTCCCTCGGATTTCCACAACCCCGATCCGCTGCTGCCCTGCTCCGTGACACCCAGATCCCAATCCATGTGGATGTGGGTGCCGCTGCCGGTGACCGGCCCACCCTCGATGGACAGTCCGTTGACACTGCCAAAACTGATTTTTTTCAAATCACCCGCCGGATGGTGTATGCCGACGACGTTGGTGCCGGCCACCGCAGGCGTGCTGTCCCAACCGCTGAACATCACCCCCAGGGGCGGCGTGCTCAGCAGGCGCACCAGAGCATAGTCCAGGGTATCGTCCCGTTTGAGCAAGGTCGCTCCGCCGCTTTGTTGGACCACGCCATCGGGCGATGTCGTGCCGCTACAGGCAAAGTTTTCAAAGAACCAGTAGAACTCCATGGACGAGGCGTCGGTCTGCCCCTCGATGCAATGGCCCGCAGTCAGAAAATAGGGGATCTGCGTGCCCCCCTGCAAGTCCGACAACAGCGTGCCAGTACACAGAAAGGTGCTGCCGCCGCTACCGGTAAAACTGTACTTGGCAACACTATCGGCGGTCTTGCCCCACTGGGACTCGAAACAACGAATATCGTTATGGCACAACCCGGCGGTGCCAATGTCGACCAAGCGCTTGTCGGGCGCCTTCATGGGGTCTTCAAAGAGATGGGAGACCATCGGCACTGCCAGCGCCACCTCTTCGGTCGACACGCCGGCAGGCAAGGCCATTTCGACCCCCACGGCATCACCAGCGATGCCGGGACTCCAACGGCAGGGCAAACCGCGCCACTTGGCGCCGTCGCCGCCGAGATTCCAGGCTGCGACGACTTCATCGGGAGACCCCGGCGAGAAAAAATTCAGCTCCGTACCGCCAGGCAACGCGTTGACATCGATACACACCCGCAACTGCAAAGCCCCCGGCGAGCGGACTGCCCATTGACTTACGTAGCGTCCCTCTGCATCCAGACTCCAGTCACTCTCGCGCAAACTGCTGATCTGACCCTCGGTAAGCAAACGGCCAATACCGATACGGTGGCGTTTTCCGCCGTCCCCGGCTTTTATCTGCGCCTGCTCCTGCGCACTCAGGGGTGGCAACACCAGCACAGGAGCCGCCGCAGCCGGCAAGCGCCGCTGATGGGGAACCGCCAACTTTTGCACTTGAGGCCACAACGCCTCCGAGGGCGCCCAAGCATGTCGCTCATTGGTTCCGCTCACCCCCACCGAGGGCACAAGTCCCAATGCCAGCAGTGCAAGCACGGCAAAGGTGCAGGTGATGCAAGTGTGTCGTAGGTTCAAGCCTGATCTCCCATACATTTCAGTGCACCGGGGCCTCATCACCCCTATCAGCCCTATGACCGCCCGGGCTCGCCTGTCGTTCCGCACAGCATATCAAGTTTGAGGCGCAGCGGCCGATGATCCGGAAGACTTAAAACCGAACCGCCCCCGCAACCCGAGTCGATTGGACCGCACCCGCAGAACGACAGCCGATCATGCAAAGAGAACTGCTACAGCTCAAGGAGATTCCTCCCTTGTCCGGGGTCGCCGCCCGCATTCTGCAAGCGGTGACGAATGACAACCTTGAGTTGGACGAACTGGCATCCGTACTCCAGGAAAGCCCCACCCTCACTGCGCGCCTGCTGGCCCTGGCAAACTCATCGTACTTTGGCCGCGCCGGCCACGTGAGCAACCTTCGCGACGCCATCATACGGGTGCTTGGCCTGAACACCGTTCGCAGTATCAGTCTGGCCTACTCGCTGAGCGGCCACATGGACCTGAAACGTTGTGCCGGTTTCGACGCAGGGCAGTTCTGGATGCATTCGGTCATGACCGCGCAATTGGCACTCCGCCTGGCCCGTCATGTGCGTGTTCAGGGCGCGCCATCCGGTCCGGATGCCTACACCGCCGGTTTATTGCAACGCCTGGGCCTGTTGGCCCTGACCCATTTGTTTCCCGCCGAGGTGAGCCGTGCACTTGCTATGCCGGACGAGGCCAGCCGATTGAGCCAGCGTTTACGGGAACAGCTACAAACCGACCACCACGCTGCCGGCGCCCTTTTAGCAAGACGCTGGCAACTGCCGGACCCGCTCTACAGGGCCATCGCCCATGGCCATGATATCCACTACCGGGACGATCACTGGCCCTTGACGGTGCTGGTCGGTGCCTGTTCGGTGCTGAGCAAGCAACTGCTCGCCGGCCAGCAACCCAAGCCAGATGAGGACCTGCGTTTCGCCCTGCTGGGGATCGCACCGGCACAGCTCAGCGACGCGTTGAGCGAAAGCGAGAACAATCGCCAATCCCTGCTCGAGATCGCCGCCATCCTGGCGCAATGAGGCCGTGATGGATACCGAAGTCTACGCTGATGCGACCCGTGAACTCAGCGATCGATTCGGCGATTTGGTGAGCTCCCTATCGGCATTGCGTGAGCTTTCACAACTCAATGCACAAACGACCGATGAAGGCAGCCTGGTGCGCCATGCCCTGGAAGGATTGATCCGCAATCAGGATTTTCTGCGCTGCTCGGTATTCGTACTGCAGGGCGATCAGCTGATCAACCGAACCGGTTTGGACGTCGATGATCTCTACGGCGATCAGGCCACCACCCGCAAACCCCAGAGCACACGGCGTTTCCGGCTTGGGGAGGGCATGATCGGCATGGCTGCCGAGAGCGGGGAAATCCAACGTTGCAGTGATTGCCGCAACGACACCCGATTTGTCGGTTCCCAGCGAGAGCAGGATAAATCAAGCCCAGGCTCTCTGATCTGCGTACCGTTGACCCATGGCGGAGAAGTGTTGGGGGTGTTGAATGTGTCACACCCGCAACCGCAACATTTCACCGATTGGCACGAGCGACTGCTGTCGGTGTACTGCAGCGTGCTGGCTATGTTGATCACCAATTCGCGGCTGCTCAACCGCCTGGAGACCCACATTCGCCGTCGCACCCGCGATCTGGAGACCGCACTGGCCGAAGCCACCCGCATGAAACAGGAATTCTCGACACAGGATTCCCTGGACCCGCACTCCGGGCTATACACGGAGACAGGCTTCCGTCAGCAGGCGGATATCATGCTCGAACGGGCATACCGGCACAGACAGACGCTGTGGCTGGCCTCCATCAACCTTAAATTGCAGGGCTCGGCCACAAACCAACGAAACACGGCAAAACGACTTGGGGAATGTCTACGTGCGGGAGACATCGCCGGAGTGTCGGGCGATTCCGCCTTCCTGGTTATGGGGCTGGGGATTGGATCGACACAGTTGGCGCGTTACCGACAGGCATTGGACGGCGCCATCGGACAGAACAACTACGCACTGGCCTGCATACAGGCAAAAGACGAGGCGGACTTGAACGAGCTGACCGCCAAGGCCGTCGAGCAGTCGCGACATTGAGGGGCCGGCCGGGTCGGCCGGCCCCTTTCGGCTTCAGTTGAAGACGTTCTCCACCGAAAAGCCTTCCTTTTCCAGGATCTCCCGCAGGCGTTTCAGGGCGTCCATCTGAATCTGCCGCACGCGCTCACGGGTAACCCCCAGCTCATTGGCCACCTCTTCCAGTGTGGATGAGGTGTAGCCTCGCAGGCCAAAGCGCCGTTCGACAACCTCGCGCTGCTTTTCCGTGAGACGCTCGATCCATTGACCGATGTTGTTGTTGATGTCCTGGTCCTGCAACACGTCGGAGGGGTCGACATGGCGTTCATCGGGTATGGAATCGAGCAGGGGCTTGTCAGCGTCCCGGCCGGATGGCGAATCCACAGAGGCGATTCGCTCATTGAGGCCGAGCACACGTTTCACCTGATCCAGAGGTTTTTCCAACAAGGTGGAGATTTCCTCGGCACTGGGATCGTGGTCCAAGGTTTGCGCCAGCTTGCGCGCCGCGCGCAGGTAAACGTTCATCTCTTTGACCACATGAATCGGCAGACGAATGGTTCGCGTCTGATTCATGATGGCCCGTTCGATGGTCTGGCGAATCCACCAGGTTGCGTAGGTGGAAAAACGGAAACCGCGCTCGGGATCGAACTTCTCCACCGCCCTGATCAGACCGAGGTTGCCCTCCTCGATCAGATCCAGCAAGGCCAAACCACGGTTCATGTAGCGGCGGGCGATCTTGACGACCAAACGCAGATTGCATTCGATCATCTTGGCCCTGGCCTTTTCATCGCCCTTTTGGGCCAGGCGCGCGTAGTAGACTTCTTCCTCCATGGTCAACAGCTTGGAACAGCCGATCTCGCTCAGGTACATGCGAGTGGCGTCCAACTGGCTATCGACCGCATACGCCCCGAACATCGAAGAACGCTTGCGTCTGGCCGGTTTCGACTCACGCAGACCTTCATCGTCGTCATCGTCTTCGATCAGATCATCGTCGGTATCGTCGATCAGGCCATCTTCGGCCTCGTCGACCACATCGGTATCGATGTCGTCGTCTGGCTCATCCTCCAGCTCTATGCGGTTACTCACCGGCATGGAAGCTCCTCCTCATGATCCACCGAAAACGGTGGGTTGCAATACGGTTTGTCTTCCCTGTTCGTTTGTGGAATTCCTGCTGATGTCGACGAATGACTTCGACCCAAAAAGCGCCCGGGGTCGACCACGCCGTACGGATTTGGAGGTTACCTTATCCCAAACCTCAAGAAAACCACCTAAACGGGGAAACAAACAACATTTTTTGCGTTTGTGACACGTTTGAGAAAAAAAAGACGACAGTGGATAAGTAGTTGCGAATGCAGCTATTTTCCGGGAGAAACGAAATCCAGAGGATCCACCGGTTCACCGTCGCGCCGGATCTCAAAATGCAGACTCGGCTTGTCAGTTTTCCCCACTCCCATTTCGGCAATTTTCTGCCCAATCTTAACCTTGTCGCCCTCATTCACGAGCAGTGCGCGATTGTGTCCGTAGGCACTCAACAGCGTGTCGCTATGTTCGATAATGATGAGCTTTCCGTAACCCAGCAACTTGGAGCCGGCATAGACCACCTGACCATCCGCCGCCGCATACACCGATTGACCGAAGCGACCGCCCACATCGACCCCCTTGCGCGCGGCGTCCTTAGCGGAAAAACGCGTCAGCAAAGGCCCATTGGTAGGCCAGCGCCAGACCAGTGTGACATTGGCAGGCGCCCCAGAGATCCGTGCGGGCTGGGCAGGGGGTGGGCTTGGTTTCCTGGTGACCGACCCGGATTTTGATTGGGTTCGCTCAGCCGTTACGGGTACCGCCGGTTCCGGTTTGGAGCGCGCCTTGGCACCGTGATGCGTCACCCTGGCGCCGCGGCTCTTCGGTGCCTTCAGGCGCAGGACCTGATCAGGAAAGATAACAAACGGAGAATTCAGTTTATTCCATGTGGCCAGACGATGAACGTCCAGGCCAAATCGCCAGGCGATGCCATGAAGGGTATCACCGGATCGCACCCGGTAGTGTTCTGGCGGTCTGGGGATGACACGATGGGAATCGATCAGGCGCGGCCCCGGACGGGAGGCCATGCTCCGGTCCTCCACCGGAGCCGGCACCGGTTCGCGAGCACAGCCGGACAGCATCACCGACAGCAGCAAACAGATTTGCGATTTGACTCGGTACACGAAACTCCCTGACGCGATTCTCAATCATTGCAATGGCTACGCCCTGCGGTAGCGGCAGCGCCGCCGAAGAATTCAACTCCGAACGACAAAATACCCCACCACAGCCGCCACAACCACCAACCACCCCAACCTATCGACATACTGGTGCAGCATCCGTTCCGCCCGCTCGCCTCCCCAGGCCATCAAACCGCTGACCAGAAAAAATCGCGCGCCGCGGCCAATCAGCGAAGCAAGTACAAAAGGCAGGAACGACATGGCGATAGCGCCGGCCGTTATGGTGAACACCTTATAGGGAATTGGTGAAAATCCAGCGACAAATACGGCCCAAAATCCGTAATCATCGAACCACGCCTTGGCGGTAAGGTATTTATCGTAATAGCCATGTTCGTGCAGCAAGGGCTCGATCGCCTCGAAGGCCCACAGGCCGATCAAATAGCCGGCGATGCCACCGACCACCGAGGCGACCGTTGTCAAAAAGGCATAAAACCACGCCCGCTCCGGACGCGCCAACGACATGGGCGCCAACATCACATCCGGAGGAATAGGGAAAAATGAGGATTCGGCGAAGCTCAGCCCGCCAAGATACCAAGGCGCCTTGGGGTGTCTCGACCATTGCATGGTCTTGGTATACAAGGCGGAAAAAACACGCATCAAAGTATTCCTCGTAGCAAAGGCACAAAACTTACCCGGTCCAGAGTGATGTCCTGGTAGCCTGCCGGTGTTCGGGTGATCAGACGAAGCTCCTGCCGCCCCGGCTGTCCCACCGGTATGACCATGCGTCCGCCGGGCGCGAGCTGCGCCATCAGAGTCTGGGGTACTTCCTCCGGTGCCGCGGTCACGATGATTCCGTCGAAACAAGGCTTTGCGGGCCATCCCATCTCGCCATCGCTGTGCCGAAACAGCACATTATCCAGATCCAGTTCGGCGACAATGTTTTGGGCCCGCTGGATCAGGCCGGCGATGCGCTCCAGGGTGTAAACCCGCGGTACCAGACGCGCCAGTATGGCAGTCTGGTAGCCAGAGCCGGTGCCGATTTCCAACACGTCCCCAGGCACACCTCCGGATAGCAGAGCCTCGGTCATGCGGGCCACCACGTAGGGCTGGGAAATGGTCTGTCCGAAACCGATCGGCAAGGCAGTATCTTCATAGGCCCGGCCTGCCAGGGCCTCATCCACAAACAAATGCCGGGGTGTGGTGCGAATCACCTCCAACACCGCCTCAGAGCGAATCCCCTGCTCCGCCAGCCGCCGCACCAGGCGCTCGCGGGTGCGCTGGGAGGTCATGCCGATGCCCAGGTGATCCGGCTTCATCACCATTCCCGCCGGCCCAACCACTGGCCGACCGTGTCCAGGGCGCCGTGGCGGGTAAGGTCCACCTGTAACGGCGTCACCGATACCCGGTGCTGAGACAGGGCGTGAAAATCCGTTCCGGGGCCAGCGTCTTGTCCGGCGCCTGCCGGGCCCACCCACCAAATCGGCAGACCGCGCGGATCTTTATCCTCCACCACCGCCTCGGCCCGGTGCCGGTGCCCCAATCGCGTTACCTCGATACCTTGCAATTCGTCGAATGGCAGATCGGGCACATTGACATTGAGTATGAAGGCATCCGGCAACGGGTCCTCGCGCAAACCCCGCACGAGGATTTGAGTGACACGGGCTGCGGTCTGAAAGTGCCGCCCTTCGAACGAACCGAGTGACACGGCCAGGGCCGGCACACCGAGAAAACGCCCCTCTATGGCTGCTGCCACGGTGCCGGAATACAAGGTATCGTCCCCAAGATTGGGCCCCAGATTGATCCCGGACACCACCATGTCGGGTTCATCGCGCAACAGGCCGGTGATCGCCAGGTGAACACAGTCCGTGGGGGTGCCGTCGACGACGCGAAATCCATTGCCGGCCGTTTGCACCCGTAGGGGCCGGTCCAGCGTGAGGCTGTTGCTGGCGCCGCTTCGGTTGCGATCCGGTGCCACCACGGCGATGCTACCCAACTCACTCAATGCGTCGGCCAATGCCGCCAGACCAGGTGCCTGGTAGCCATCATCGTTGCTGATCAATATGTGCATCACAGGGTCCAGGCACGGCGCCTGAGGGATCGCTGGTGGGACACAGGGACAGGAAAATCGCCCTCCGGGAATCGCCCTCACTATACTGTATTTACGCCTTTTGCACCCAAATTTTCAGGCAGCCTTGAAGACTTATCGCCAAGGGGAGTCAACTGGCGATTCCGCCCCGGACAGGCCGATGGAACATCCATGTTCTGTTGGCGGTTATCATAGGGCTGTTCCTCCCCTAAGCAACCGATTCGATGGACAAACACCGAAAGCCCCGCACACAACGCTTGATCAGTGACGAGGATCGAAGCCTGTTTCGCGAGGCCGTGGGCAAGGTTCGGCGCATTCATACCGACACCATCGCGCCTTCCACGCCCAGGCTGGCGGCCATCCCCCGCCATAGCGAGGCAGACGAGGCCGAGGTGTTGCGGGAGATGTTCTCCGACATGCCCCATTGGTCGGAGATGGACACGGGCGAGGAACTGTTTTTCGCCCGCCCCGGCCTGCAAAACCGGGTAATACGCAAACTGCGTCTGGGCCAGTACGCCGTGGAGGCGGAACTGGACCTGCATGGCATGACGGTTCGCCAGGCCAACGAGGCCCTATCGTGGTTTTTACGCGAGTGTGCACGCCGCGACACCCGCTGCGTGCGCATCATCCACGGCAAGGGAAAAGGTTCCCAGCACCTGCCCGTGCTCAAGGCCAAGGTCAACCGGTGGCTGCGCCTGCGTGAAGAGGTGATGGCGTTCAGCAGCGCTCCGCCATGGAACGGCGGTACGGGCGCACTGCTTGCCCTCCTCAGCCACCGCAACCGATCCCGGATAAAGAACTAACAGGACCAGAGCTTACTCGGACTCGTTGGCTATACCATGTGGAACATGGCCGGTAGCCACGTGTCGGCTGGCGGATTCACAATGGCCACGTTGGTCATCGAAGAAAATGTCCGCGCCGAAGGCATCCAAAAACGCCGCCTTGTCGAGCCCGGCGAGAAACAATGCCTCGTCGATACGTATCTCCCAGGCCCGCAGGGTACGCACGACACGTTCGTGCGTCGGCGCCCCCCGGGCCGTGACCAGGGCGGTACGAATCGGATAATCACCCGCATCGAAGGAGTGCTGTATGCGGTGCAGGGCAGACAGAAAACCACGAAACGGCCCTCCAGGCAGCGGTGTTCGGGCTGCGGCGGTCTCGGTGGCGGTGAAGGCCGCCAGACCTTGCTGTTTGAATACCCGCTCCGCCTCATCGGAAAACAACACTGCGTCACCGTCGAAGGCGATACGCAATTCCTCGCTTTGGCTCTGTTGGGTCGCTGCCGGCATGATGGTGGCTGCGGCGAAACCGGCATCGAGGGTACGTTTGACATCGTCCGGGTTGGAGGAAAGAAACAGATCCGCACCAAAGGCCGAAACGTAACGAAACGTCCTGGCGCCGCCGGTAAAGGCGGCACGGCTGATGTCCAGGCCGTGGTGCCTTATGGAGTTGAACACTCGCAGGCCGGTGTCCGAACTGTTGCGCGACAGCAGGATCACCTCTACCCGCCGCGGGCCATCACCCCGGTTCAGGGCCAGCAGCTTGCGAACCAGGGAAAATGCGACACCGGGGAAAAGCGGGACGTCCTCGTGCTCGATCTGATAAGTGCAATAGGCTTCAATGCCCTGCGTCTCGAAAACCTCGTGGCTTTCATCAAGGTCGAACAGGGCGCGGGAGGAGATAGCGACCACCAGATCGGCGGCGCGGTGAGGTTTAGGCGCTATTGGCGGGGCGTGGTCCCTGTCACCCATGGCCGCCTGGCAATCCAAGCCTACCAGGGCATGAACTTGTTGACGAAGGAGAGCGGCCGACCGATGCTGTGGTTCAACGTAGCCATATCCCCACGGATGAAGTGAGTCGCCTCATTCATGGACGAGACCGAACGCTGCATCTTGTTCATTTCCATGGTCATGGTATCGAGCACCTCAATGGTGCCGGAAATGTTCTGCATATTATTGGACATGCGCCCCACCGCCACGGTGAGCTGATCCATGTCCTGAGTCACAACCTCCAGGCTGGTTGCCAGACGCACCATATTCTTGTCCACGCTGCGGGCGATATAGGAGACGTCGTTGGCCAGACTGAATACCAGATAGAACCCGTAAGCGGCCAGAATGATGAAGGCAAACAGGGAGGGATAGACGATCAACTCCCATCGCCGGGCGCTGATTTCAAAGCTTTGAGCCAAACGCTCCAGGTGCTGCACACCATTGTCGGAACGAAAGGCCTCGGGAAGCGCGGCGACAGCCGGGGCCTGATCCGATTTCGCTGGCTGGCTGGCAGACACCGGTTCACTCATCGCTTTCCTCCAATTGATTGCTCGAATGCAGAATCGCTTTGCCCCGAAAGCGCCAGGACACCGCAGGCATAATAGTGGAACTTTACTTCAAAGAATCGGGCTTGGCTAGCACGGAATACTACGTACTGGAGTGGCATTCATTCGACGCCAATTTTTGTCCGGCCCCTCGAAAAACTCAAGCAACTCTTTGTAAAATTGAAAATATTCGCGACAAAACCAAGTGCCCTG
This sequence comes from Chromatiales bacterium, assembly GCA_020445565.1. GTDB lineage: Bacteria > Pseudomonadota > Gammaproteobacteria > JAGRCI01 > JAGRCI01 > JAGRGI01. The sequence continues at coordinate 20,349 of JAGRGI010000093.1, read as the reverse complement.
CCGTTCCGACCGACAGCAGATCGAATCACGGAGGTGCCAGGTGTTGCATATTTGAATAGTCTAATTTTCTCACCAATCAGCACAGCGACCCGCCTTGAAAATCCATTTTCCCCGACTCCTTGTACGGTTACACACGATCTATACTCGAAACGCGAACACACCGACGAAAGTTCTGACCGCCGCCTCCGGTCTGGATCTACGCCCCCGTTGAGCACCGCCGTCGAACAACCCGTACGATTGCACCACACCAACCACGATATAGGACTCGCTCATGTCTGCCATCACAAAGCTTGGCTGCGGCCTGCAAGGTCTGTTGGACCGCCTGAACATCTTCGATTTTCTGGCCCCCCTGGCGCTGCGCCTGTATCTGGCACCGGTTTTTTGGATAGCCGGTATGGAAAAGGTGAACGGCTACGACGGCATTGTGGAATGGTTCGGCAACAAGGAATGGGGCCTGGGCCTGCCAGCCCCCGAATTGATGGCCTTTCTGGCAACCGCGACCGAAGTCGGTGGTGCGGCGGCATTGCTGATCGGTTTAGGGGTGCGCTGGATTTCCCTACCACTCATGGCGACCATGGCGGTAGCGGCCGTCACCGTACACTGGCACAACGGCTGGCAGGCGATCGCCAGTGCGAAGGCGCCGTTCGGTTCGGAATACCTGGGGCCGCTGGCCTTCGAGGATGCCAGCGGTGCGGCGACCCGGCTGGAGAGGGCGAAGGAAATCCTGCAAACCAACGGCAACTACGAATGGCTCACCGAGCACGGAAGTTTTGTCGTACTGAACAACGGCATCGAATGGGCCACCACCTACTTCATTATGCTCCTGGCCCTGTTTTTTCTGGGAGCAGGCCGTTTCGTCAGTGTCGACTACTGGCTGCGCAAAGGGCTGTGCAAGGGCTGAGCCGACAGTACAGACGCCAAAACTGCCTATACTCACAAATGAGCGGTTTCATCGTTTTTTCGACCTGATTGCCTCACATCCAAAGGGACTGTGACAGGGTGCGGAGCCAATCAGCCACGGACCGTGACCCTTCGGGGCAGGCACCCTGGGATGAATAGGGCGCTGTCCGCCCCGAATCCAGAAGAACGAGCAGGCCCCGATGCAACGGGGTGATCCATTGTGGAGGAGAGCCCATGAAAGCCTCGGACCTTTTCGTCCAATGCCTGGAGGCAGAAGGCATTGAATACATCTTCGGCGTGCCCGGAGAGGAAAACGCCGACTTTATGATGTCGCTCGAGAAGAGCGACAAGATTCGCTTCATTCTCACCCGCCATGAACAGGGCGCCTCATTCATGGCGGAGATCTACGGCCGACTCACCGGCAACCCGGCCGGTTGTCTCGGCACCCTGGGGCCGGGTGCCACCAATCTGATAACCGGCGTCGCCGATTCCAATATGGACAGGGCGCCGATGCTGGTATTGACCGGCCAGGGCGCATCCACCCGCCTGCACAAAGAGTCGCATCAGGTGATGGACGTGGTGGAGATGTTCAGCCCGGTGACCAAGTGGGCAACCACCGTCTGGCACCCGGACACCATCCCCGAGATCGTGCGCAAGGCGGTGCGCGTCGCGCGGACGGAAAAACCCGGTGCGACCCTCATCGAACTGCCCGAGGACGTGGCTGAAGAAGACACCAACGCCAAACCGTTGGACCCGCGCCGCTTCCGCCGGCCTGTGCCGGCAGACAAGATCGTCGATCAGGCATTCGAGCTGATCAAGAAGGCCAAACGCCCCCTGATACTGGCCGGCAACGGTGCCATCCGCAAACGCGCCAGCAAACAGTTGCGGCTGTTTTGCGAGAAGACCGGCATAGGGGTGATCAACACCTTCATGGCCAAAGGCTGCGTGGACATGGACGCGGACTACTGCCTGTTCACCATCGGCTTGCAGGCCAAGGACGTGGTGGCCTGCGCCATCGACGCGGCCGATCTGGTCATCACGCTTGGCTACGACATGGTCGAGTACCACCCACGCCTGTGGAACAGCCGCGACGACAAGGAGATCATTCATATCGATTTCTGGCCGGCCGAGATTGATGAGAACTACCACCCCGGCACCGAGGTGGTCGGCGATCTGGCCCACGCCTTGTGGATGCTCAACGAGCGGGTAGACGCCTACGGTGGGGAACTGCCTCACGACGTGGCCCAGCAACGGGCAGTGCGTCGGGACATGATCGCCGAATTCGAACGCCACAAGGATGACGACACCGAGGGCAGCATCCGACCACAGAAGGTGCTGTGGGATTGCCGCCAGATCATGGGGCCGCACGACATCCTGCTGTCCGACGTGGGTGCCCATAAGATGTGGATCGCGCGTCAGTATCAGTGCCACGAACCAAACACCTGCCTGGTCCCTAACGGTTTCTGCTCCATGGGCTTCGCCCTGCCGGGTGCCATCGCCGCTTCCCTGGTCTATCCGGACCGGCGCATCCTGGCCATCTGCGGGGATGCCGGCTTCATGATGAACGTGCAGGAGATGGAGACTGCCAAACGTCTGGGGGTCAACCCGGTGGTGATGGTGTGGGAGGACAAAGCCTATGGCCTGATCGCCTGGAAACAGACAAACCAGTTCGGCAGGCATACCGACCTTGCCTTCAACAGCCCGGACTGGCATGCCCTGGGGCAGGCTTTCGGCTGGCATAGTCATTATGTATCCCGGAGCCGGGATCTGACCGACACTCTGGAGACCGCCTTCGCCGAGTCCGGTCCCAGCTTGGTCGTGGTCCCTATCGACTACCGGGAAAACATGTTGCTCACCGAACGCCTGGGCAACATCGTCTGCCCAATCTAAGGCACCGCGATCGGGAATAGACCATGACTGAGCATTTTCACCTGATGACCGCCGGCGCCGGCGAAGAGGATGCACCCAAGGAGGTACGTGCCCCTTACGACCACAAACTCATCGCCACCGTCGCCACCGCCGGCGCCGCCGTGGTGGAGGGGGCGCTACGCACCGCCGATGCCCTGTATCGGAACCGCGACGCCTGGTTACCCGCCCACCGGCGGGTGGAGATTTTGGAAAAGACCGCCGCCATCATGAGCGAGAGGGCCGAGGAACTGGCCCTGGGCGCTGCTCAAGAGGGCGGAAAACCCCTGATCGACTCCCGCGTGGAGGTCGCCAGGGCGATCGATGGCGTGAAGTCTTGCGTGGAGTGCATACGCAGCAACGCGGGCGAAGAGATCCCCATGCGCATCACGCCCAGCTCGGCACAGCGTCTGGCGTTCACTCGCCGCGAACCCATCGGCCCGGTGGTCGCCTTCAGCGCCTTCAACCATCCCCTCAACCTGATCGTTCACCAGGTCGGCCCGGCAATTGCCGCCGGCTGCCCGGTAATCGTGAAGCCGGCGGCGGATACCGCCCTGTCCTGTTTCCGTTTCGTCGCCATCCTTCGCGAGGCCGGCCTGCCCGATGCCTGGTGCCAGGCATTGATGCCGACCGACCTGGACTTGGCCACCCAATTGGCCACTGACCGGCGAGTGGCCTTCTTCAGCTTTATCGGCAGCGCCAGGGTGGGCTGGATGCTGCGCTCCAAACTGGCCTCCGGAACCCGTTGCGCCCTGGAACACGGCGGCGCCGCGCCAGTGGTGGTCGCGGCGGACGCCGACCTGGACGACGCCTTACCCTTACTGGCCAAAGGCGGTTTCTATCACGCCGGCCAAGTGTGTGTTTCCGTGCAGCGGGTATTCGCCCATCAGTCGGTCGCTCGTCAGGTGGCGGAGGGGCTGGCCCGCCTGGGTAGCGCCATGGTGGTCGGCGACCCCACCGACCCCGCCACCGAGGTGGGACCGCTGATTCGCCCGAAGGAGGTGGAACGCGTCCATCAATGGGTGAACAACGCCGTCGTCAAGGGAGCGGAGCGATTGTGTGGCGGCGAACCCCTGTCCGAGACCTGCTATCCACCGACCGTGCTGCTGAATCCGCCAGAGGACGTGGAAGTCAGTTGCCAGGAGATCTTCGGCCCGGTGATCTGCGTGTATTCCTGTGCCGACGTGGACGAAGCCATCCGCCGGGCCAATGACGTGCCCTACTCCTTCCAGGCCGCGGTCATGACGCGCGACATCGACACCGCCATGCGATGCTACGACCGGCTCAACGGCTCGGCCATCATGATCAACGACCATACCGCCTTCCGGGTGGATTGGATGCCCTTCGCCGGCCTGCGCGAATCGGGCTTCGGTGTCGGCGGCATCCCTTATACCTTCCACGACATGCAGGTGGAAAAGATGATGGTGCTGCGCTCGAAGAGCCTGTGAAAAGTCGACGGCAGGAACGTCTGTTCAGCCCGATACAGTAGAAAAAGCCGGAGGAGATTGCCGCCATGATTTCCGATCAAACCCAGCATTTTCTCTTGGTGACCGTGGAAACCCTGGCCGCGATCTTTATCGTCGCGGTGGGCCTGTTCGTGCTGTGGATCATCTTCGTCTACATCCAGGACGTTACCCAGACCAAGCACGCCATCCGCCGCAACTACCCGGTAGTAGGCCATTTCCGCTACTTTTTCGAACACATGGGGGAATTCTTCCGTCAGTACTTCTTTGCCATGGACCGTGAAGAGCTGCCGTTCAATCGCGCACAACGCTCCTGGGCCTACCGGGCCGCCAAGAACCTGGACAACACTGTCGCTTTCGGTTCCACCCGTGACCTGCGCCCAAGCGGTACAGTGCTGTTTGCCAACACGGCCTTTCCCACCCTGGGCGAAGACGCGGTACCACCCCGCGAGGTTACCATCGGCCCGTTCTGCCAACACCCCTACACCACCAGCTCCTTGTTCAACATTTCCGGCATGAGCTACGGCGCCCTGTCCAAACCGGCGGTGCTGGCTCTGTCCAATGGTGCGCGCATGGCCGGATGCTGGCAGAACACCGGCGAAGGCGGTCTGTCTCCCTATCACCTGGATGGCGGCGCGGACCTGGTATTCCAGATCGGTACCGCGAAGTACGGCGTGCGCGATTTGAACGGCGAGTTGAGCGACGAGCGCCTGCGGGAGGTGGCCGCCCACACCCAGGTACGCATGTTCGAGATCAAGCTCAGCCAAGGCGCCAAACCTGGCAAGGGCGGCATCCTGCCCGGCGCCAAGGTCACCGAAGAGATCGCCGGCATACGCGGCATCGAACCTGGCAAGGATTCCATCAGCCCTAACCGACATCCGGAAGTCGACAGTGTCGGCGATCTGATGGACATGATCGCCAGGGTACGGACAGTGACGGGCAAGCCCGCGGGATTCAAGGCGGTGTTCGGCGGCCCGGAATTTCTGGACGATCTGTTTGCCGAATGCCTGCGCCGTGGCAGGGAGAGCGCCCCGGATTTCATCACCGTGGACAGCGCTGACGGTGGTACTGGCGCGGCGCCCATGGCGCTGATGGACGACATGGGCCTGCCGCTGCGCGAGAGCCTGCCGCTGCTGGTGGACAAGCTCAACGAGTACGGCCTGCGCGATCGGGTAAAGGTGATCGCCTCCGGCAAGCTGGTGACCCCCGCCGATGTCGCCTGGGCACTGTGCATGGGGGCGGATTTCTGCACCTCCGCCCGAGGCTTCATGTTCGCCCTTGGCTGTATTCAGGCCCTGCAATGCAACAAGAACACCTGCCCCACCGGCATCACCACCCACGATCCGCGTCTGCAAAAGGGCCTGGTGCCGGAAGACAAGGCCACGCGCGTCATGCACTACGCCAAAAACATGGTCTACGAGGTAGGCACCATCGCCCATTCCTGCGGCGTGCTCGAACCCCGTGAACTGCGTCGTCATCATGCCCGCGTGGTTCAGTCGGATGGACGCTCGATGCCCCTCAACGCACTCTATCCCGAGGTGAAACCCACCAAGGGCCCACTCGCCAAGGCCAGCTGAACGTGGAACGGCGCGTTGGAGATCCGTGACACCATCGGCCTGTTGCTTGGCCTGTTACTGATCGCCACGCTGATCAACCCCCTGGCACGCCACATTCGTTTGCCCTTCGCCGCCTTGTTGGTGCTGGTGGGCTATGTCGGCGCGGAGATCTTTACAGGGCTGGGCATGGACACCGGTTTGCGGGCGCCGCTGTTCGGCGATCTGGTGTTCTATGTTTTTCTACCGATCCTGGTTTTCGAGGCCGGTTATCACATCGATCTGCCGCAATTGCTTCGCAACCTGCCGATCGTTCTGATCTTCGCCCTGCTCCTGATGCCACTGTCCACCCTGGCAGTGGGCGCGCTCATCTACTACGGCATCGGGCACAACGCCGGCTTTCCCTGGGTGGCCGGCTTGCTCTGCGGAGCCTTGCTGGCCTCCACCGATCCCGGCGCCATTGCCGAACCCTTGCGCCATCTGGGTGTACCGGAGCGACTGCTGGTGCTGCTGGAGGGCGAAAGCCTGTTCAATGACGCCACCACGGTGGTGCTCTTCAGCCTGATACTGGCGCTGGCCTTGAGCCCGGATACAGCGGTATCGACTGCTGATCTGTTCTCACGATTCGCTTGGTTGTTCGTGGCCGGGGCGGTACTTGGCCTGGCGGTGGGCGCGCTCACCGCCTTGCTGATGCGTTTGGTCGGCGACCCCGTGGTACAGGCAGGAATCAGCCTGATAGGCGCCTATGCCGCCTATATCGTCGCCGATCACTGGCTGAGCGCCTCCGCGGTCACGGCCGTTCTCTTCTGCGCCGTGCTGCTCGGACAGATCGACAGGCGTTCCCGCAATGGGCCGGACTTCGTCAATCAACTCTGGTATTTTCTGGCCTATCTGGGGAACGCGCTGTTGTTCCTGCTGATGGGGATGACGATCACGATGGCGATGTTCACCGAACGTTGGCTCGCCATGCTCATCGGCATCGGCGCGGTACTGCTGATCCGCGCTCTCGTGGTTTACGGCCTGCTGGGTATGCATGCGGTTGCGGCGACGCGCTTCGGCGGCAATCCCGTACCAAGCGGGCATCGGTCCATCCTGCTGTGGGGCGGTCTGCGCGGTGCCGTCACCCTGGCCCTGGCGCTATCGCTGCCGGTGGAAATCCCCTACTGGTGGACCATCCAGTCCATCGCCTTCGGCGTGGTATTGTTCGGCTTGTTCGGTCAGGCCCCGTTGGCACTTTGGGGGCTCACAAGGAAGATCTGAGTTTCCTGGTCGGCAGTCGTTCCACTATTCTGGGGCAGGCTCTCATCAAACGAAAACGCAATGCCCGGATCCTGGCAACTGTAGAATGCCCACCAACGTGAGCAGCGGGTCGAGTTCTCCCAGCGTTACGAGTATCAGCCTATGAGCAAGGTCGCTTTGATCACCGGAGTTACCGGCCAGGACGGCTCGTATCTGGCGGAATTATTGTTGGCGAAGGGCTATGAGGTTCACGGCCTCAAGCGCCGGGCCTCGTCCTTCAATACCCAACGCATCGATCACCTCTACCGCGATCCCCTGGAAGCCCCGACACCGTTTCATCTGCACTACGGGGATATGACCGACTCTGCCGGGCTGCTGCGGTTGGTGCAGGAAGTCCGTCCCGACGAGATCTACAATCTCGCGGCGCAGAGCCATGTGGCGGTATCGTTCGAATCGCCGGAGTACACCGCCAACACCGCCGGATTAGGGGCGCTGCGCTTGTTGGAGGCCATACGCACCAGCCGCCTTCACGACAGCACCCGCTTCTACCAGGCGTCGACATCGGAATTGTTCGGGCAGGCCGCGCAATCACCACAAAATGAACACACGCCTTTCCAGCCCCGCTCGCCCTACGCCGTGGCCAAGTTGTATGCCTACTGGATAACCATAAACTATCGCGAGGCCTACGGGATCTACGCCTGCAACGGCATACAGTTCAATCACGAATCACCGCGCCGAGGGGAAACCTTCGTCACCCGCAAGATCACCCGCGGTCTGGCGCGCATCGCAACCGGCCTGCAAACCTGCCTTTACCTGGGTAATCTGGACGCCAAGCGCGATTGGGGCCACGCCCGCGACTATGTCGAGATCCAGTGGTTGATGCTGCAACAGCAACACCCCAAGGACTTCGTGGTGGCTACCGGCAAACAATTCAGCGTGCGGGAATTCGCCGAGCGGGCGGCAGCCGAGTTGGGCATTCGGATCCGCTGGGAGGGCTCCGGCACCCAGGAGGCTGGCGTAGTGGACGCGCTCGGCACACACCCCTGCCATTGCCGGCCGGGGGATGTGATTGTGCGCGTCGACCCGCGTTATTTTCGCCCTGCGGAAGTGGATGCCCTCGTCGGCGACGCAAACCTGGTGCGCAGGGAACTGGGCTGGCAAGCGAAGATGAGCTTTGATGAGATGATCGGCGAAATGATGAGGGCCGACCTGCGCGAGGCCGAGCGCGAGCAGTTGTTGATCGACCATGGCTGAGCAAGGCCCACGGGTATTCGTCGCTGGCCATCGCGGCATGGTGGGCAGCGCGATCGTCCGCGCACTGCGCAAGCGACCGGGCGTAATCATCATTACCCGTGACCGGGCGCAACTCGATTTGCGAAACCAGACGGCGGTAAGGGATTTTTTCCGCAGCGAGGGCATCGCCCAGGTCTATCTAGCCGCGGCCAAGGTAGGCGGCATCCACGCCAACGACACCTATCCAGCGGAATTCCTCTACGACAATCTGTTGATCGAGACCAATGTCATCCAGGCCGCCCATGCATTTGCGGTCAATCGACTGCTGTTTCTCGGCAGTTCCTGCATCTATCCCCGCGAGGCGGAACAACCGATAAAAGAGATCGCCCTGCTGAACGGCCCCTTGGAGCCGACGAACCGTGCCTACGCCATTGCCAAAATTGCCGGCCTGGAACTGTGCGCCTCGTTCAACCGCCAATACGGCACGGACTTCCGCTCCCTGATGCCGACGAATCTCTATGGTCCGGGCGATAATTTCGATCCTGACAATGGCCATGTCGTACCGGCGCTCATCAGGCGTTTCCATGAGGCCAGACACGACCGTTCGCCCACGGTAAGCGTATGGGGCAGCGGTGATGCGCGCCGGGAATTTCTACACGTGGATGATCTGGCGGCGGCCTGCCTGGTCGCCATGGATCTGCCCGCGCAAGCCTATCGGGCAAGCCTTCCGGCAGCGGCACCCCATCTCAATGTCGGCACCGGCGAGGATCTGCCCATAAGGGATCTGGCGCGGATGATCGCCATGATCGTCGGCTATGCGGGGACCATCGAGTTCGACCCCACCAAACCGGACGGTGCCCCGCGCAAGCTTCTGGACGTTGACCGCATCCATGGTCTGGGTTGGCGCCACCGCATCGAATTGCGGCAAGGTCTGGAAGACACCTATCGCTGGTATCTTCGCAATCTGCGAGCCCTGGCGGAATCGGCTCCTGAAATCCGCTGACACGTTCAACGCACGTCCTTGGCTTTCGTAAGTGCCGAACGCAAAATGGCTTCGAGATCGGCACCGATGGCCGCGATGGAAAACCGTTCCTTGATCGCTTGCAATCGTGGCCCACAAGGCTCGTCGTCACTGGCTGGCTGCCAGGACCGGAAGGAACGAACCGCATCACACAATGCTTCGGGCTGATCGGGCGGGACCAGGTAGATGCACGGCGGGTCGGGACTGATCAACTCCCGTATCGCCGGCGTATCCGCAGTGATCAAGGGCCTCTGCGCCGACAATACCTGATAGGCTTTGTTCGGTATGACCATGGCGGTCTTCTGGCTGGCGCCGAAGATACCCAGGCATACATCCGCCCTGTGAATCCAATGTACCAGCTCCTCGTACTGCACCCAGGGTATCCACTCCACCTTTTCCAACGGCTGCTCTTCGAGCATCTGTCGGATGTATCCCTCCTGCTGACCACTACCGATCAACACCCACGACACCGCCTCATCCCGCATGAGCCTGGCGGCCCGGATGATGGTTTCTATGCCATGCAGCGGGATGAACTGCCCATAGAAAAGCACCAAGGTGTTATCGCTGTCGCGGGAAACGTCCCGCTGCGCATCGCTGGCGGCGGGAAAGGCAAGAGGCTCCACGCCCACAAAAACCCGCTGGACCCTTGCCGGATTCAGATGGAACCGTTCGACGAAATAGCGCCCGTGGGCAGCGGTGTCCAACACCACCTGAGCCGCCGCCCGACAGGCCAGCCACTCCCAGGCATAAACCAGATAGGCCACCGGGTTGTGTCTGCCCACCAGCTTTCGGTCTTCCACCACGGTGTTGTACAGGGAAAGAAAGGCGTCCCAGACAATGGGCTTGCCCCTGAGCTTGGCAAACAACCACAACACCAGCACATCCAACTGCCCTAGATAGGGCACCAACACAGCGTCGTGGCGGCCAGTGCGAAGATAACGAAACACCAGGGCGGGATAGGCCGCCAGCCAGCGCAGGACGAACTTGAGCTTGCTCCACTTGCCCTTGATCTGACTCTTGTCTTCAACACCGGACCACAGGTCGACATGACATTCGACCACCTCGATGCCGGCTGCCCGCAGCCCTTGCAGCATGATGCGCACCCTGGGCTTGCCCAGGTCGTAGGTGCCCCAAGTGACGATCCGCATCACGGCCACCGCAGGCCAATGGCGCCAGACAAGCCAGCAGAGGTCATTCGCGCTCTGCCGACGTTTCCTGGTCGCGCAATTCCTGGAGCTTCACCTTTTCCAGGGTCATCTCCAAGATCTGGCGATTGAATGAGATCAGATCCGCCAGCAAGCCGGCGAGATAGGCCACGAACCCCATCATCAGGAGCACGCCGCCGAGCACCAGGGATTGCATGTGCCCGGCACCCCCGGTGCTGAAATAGAAATAGAGGAAGCGGATGATCGGAACAATGCCGATCAACGCCAAAACCGTGCCGATGTAAAAAAAGAACCGGAGCGGCTGATACATGGCGTACACCCGCACCATGGTACTGAGCGAGCGGCCGATAAACCGGGGAATGCTCTTGAACAGCCGCGATTCGCGCGTCTTGGCATTGGTTTCCACCGGGACGGACGTCACCTTCATGTTGCGCTTGCCGGCCTGGATCAACATCTCGATGGTGTAGCTGAACGACGAGACGATGTTCAGCTTGATCGCCGAATCACGCGATATGGCCCGAAAACCGCTGACCGCGTCCGGGATCTGCAAGCCGGAAAGCCGCCGCACCACCCAACTCCCGACCTTCTGCAAGCGCTTTTTCATCGGCGAGAAATGCGGTACCAGGTGAGTCTGACGGTTACCGACGACGATATCCGCTTCGCCCCGGATAATCGGCTGCACCAGGGCGGGAATGTCCCAGCCGGCGTACTGATTGTCGCCATCGGTATTGACGATGACGTCCGCGCCACGCTCCAGGCAGGCCCAGATACCGCGACGAAAGGTACGCGCCAAGCCCATGTTCGCCTTGTTGCATATGATGTGGTCAACACCGATTTCCTTGGCCACCTCCACCGTCCGGTCCGTGCTGCCGTCATCGATGATGAGGACCTCGACGACGTCGATGCCTTCGATCTCGCGGGGAATATCGGCCACGGTCTGCGGTAGGGTGTGTTCCTCGTTGTAGCAGGGAATCTGTACGATCAGCTTCATGAGTCGTGCCTTTGGCTGGCATTCGTTGGGGGGCAGAGGGCTTGCTTCAATCAATTGCTTGTGCGTCTGAGTGGACGCGCTTCGTGCCCTGGCGGAAGGGTACGCGTATGGTCGTGCCGACAACGGGAACACGCAGTTCCAGGTAATCGGCACTCGGCACCTTGCGATCCAGATATTTGTAGACCAACAGCTTCTGAAGATAGAGACTGCCGTGGTTTGAATTGACGTCGACAGTCTTTTCCAGCTTGAAGAGATCTGTTTTCAGCAGTTCCCGCAGCCAGGTATGCGGCGCCGGACCAAACCGGTTCTCCGATTCGACGACGACATATTCCACACCGTAGCCGTCCAGCACCTTCAAGATATCGTCCTTGGACCGGACATGCACCTGCAGGCGGTTTCTCGTGGAAATGGACGAGGAACTCAGCAACTTTTCACCGCGCAGCACATGCATGCTGCGCTGCGGGTCCAGGGCGCGCATGAAGTAGGTGAAGTAGCCGTTATTACGGCCGTCGAAAAATACCGTGGGCGAGTCGCCATGCGCCAGCACATAAGCAGCCGCCTCATCGTAACCCGTGGATATCAAGGGGCTCGACTCATAAATCAGGTACCCCTGGTAAGACACCACAGCCACACCCCCGAGCATCGCCAGCTGGCGCAGACGCAACCTGTCGCGCAGATAGTAGATCGGCAGGGTGGCCATCAGCGCAAAGGCCGGTATCCAGAATATCGCGTAGCGCGCGTTCTTATTGAGTATGTAGGTGAAGTACAGGTAGGTGCAGGCGATCAAAAGCACAAAAAACAGAGGTTTTGGATCGCGCCGTACCAGCATCAACAGAAAACCCGCTGCACTGAGCACAAACACCGGCAAGGGCAGGTGCTTGTGATAGAGAATCCACAGCCAGGCACTCAGATTCGTGTAACTGAACCGTGATCCCCCGGGTACGTGGCCATGGCCGATGGATTGGGCCAGATTCTGCTGTCCCAACCAAACGGTGATAACCGCCAACGGTATTACCATGGCCAGCAGCCCAAGCACGGCGAACCAGGTTTCCTTGCGCTTGAGGGTTTGCATCAAGCGACCAAGGAACGCCAGATACAACATGAACCAGAACACCAGGTAAAACGCGGTCTGCTTGGTCCAGATCGTCAAACCCAGCAGAAAGGCCGTCCAATACAGGTACTTGGCTTCGCCGCTGTCGACGTAGCGGTGAAACACCATGGCCGTCAGCATCATCATGGACACCAGAGGCAACTCGGCCATGGTGTACCAACCCCACATGGCAAAAAAGGGATTGGTCACCAGCAACAAACTGGTAAAGAATGCCGTAACGGTATCGAACATCCGCCGAATCAGGACATACCAAGCCCCGACACCCACCACCACGAAGCTGAATACAGCCAAGCGGGAACTCCAGGTGTTCACCCCGAAAACGAAATGGAAGACCGACTCGACAAAGGGAAAAAATGGCGGTCGGTAGCCGATGCTCAGGGCCGGGTACTGGGCGTAGTATTCGAGGGTGTACTGGTAAAGATGGCCAAAGGCAAAGTCGCGCAGGAAATCGTATAGGAATACCCCGTCCATGAGGATTCGATCGGCATCGGGGTATTGGTAGGCGCTGTTTCCGAGACCACGCAACAGGCTTGCCGCGGCAATGCACCAAACGATCAAGAGACCGAACGGGGCTAGCAGGCGAGACCGGTTTTCGGTAATCACGTTCTTCCGTTGTATCATGCAGGACACGCGACCCACGGGTCGAATCACCCCGGGCTGCGGGACTGTCGAGGGCTACGGCCGCCCTCGGCGACCCAAGCGTCGGGCAGAATACACCAATACCAATGACGCTTCCATGATCAACCAATCAGGCAGTCGGACGGGATTTGCGGCCCGTCTTCAAACTGGCAGGGGTTCTCCCCATGAATCGTATTGCGCCATCTTGTCGCCTGCGGAGGGCATTTTGGCCACACATCGCTCACGGACCAAGTTCGGGTGGATTCGGTGTTGGAAATGAGCTGGATCTGGGTCGGACTGATCGGCCTGTATTGCGGATTCCTGTTGGCCGTATTCCTGTGGAAACGCCGGCTGTTCGTTGCGACCTGGCGCGAACCGTATCTGGCCGACCTCCCCTTGCTGTTGGAAAGCGACGATTGGGGGCCCGGTGGCGAACACCACGCCCAACGCTTTCGGGAGTTGGCCCAGACGCTAAGCCGCTACACCGATTCCATGGGCCGCCCAGCGGTATTGACGGCGGACATGGTTCTGGCCGTTCCCGACACCCGTGCGATGCGCGAACAGGCCGACGGCGTCTATCGCCGCCGGTTCCTGGATACCGATTTCCCGCAAATCCACCAGGCATTTCGAGATGCCATGAAGGCCGGTGTACTGGTACCCCAGTTGCACGGTTTGGAGCACCTCAATGGCGATGGCCTGGCACGGCTTGCGAAACAAGGCGATCCACGGGTGCAGCCGGCCCTGCAGGAAGACGACTGGTGGGATTGGGAGTCCCTGGATTCCCCGCTCCAGGGACATTATGTGGACGGTTCTGCCCTGCCCACCACCAACCTGGAGCAGCAACGCCAATCCGATCTGGTCGACCAGGCGCTGACCGTGTTCCAGCGCACTTTCGGGTTTCCCAGCAGGAGCACAGTGGCTCCCTGCTACCTGTGGGACGATGCCACCGAGTCGGCCTGGGCACAGGCCGGGGTGCGCTACATCCAGACCGCCGGCTACCGTTGTACCGGCCGGGCCGCTGACGGCCGGTATGTGCAGGATCCGCCCTACCTCGTTCCGGGCCAGCGCAACAGTCACGAGCAAATCTATCTTGTGCGCAATGCCATGTATGAGCCGGTGGACGGCCGGCGGGCGGACGCCTGTATCCGCTCCATCCGCGAGGCCCAGCGGCAAGCCCTGCCGGCGGTAGTCTCGACCCATCGCTACAACTACACCCGAGCCGAGGAGGAGCACCGCGAATCCCTGGCGGGTTTGGAACGTATTCTCTGTGCCTGCAATCGCTTCAGCCCACGCCTGCGCCATTGTTCTTCCCCGGAACTGGGAGCCTGGTTGGAAGAACCGGGCCGCGACCTGGTCAACCCGGCCAACGGCAGCCGCTGGCCCTCGCTGGCCGCCGCGAATACCCCAGGCCATATCAATGGCTGGCTCTGGCGGCTTTGGTACCGACACGCAAAACTGCGAGGACTGGTGGTCTTCTCCGGGCTCATCGCGCCACTGTGGCTTTTGGAACGGGTTACCACCTTGCTCAAACGGCCGGCACGCACGTGAGCATTTCCATCAGCGCGGTCGTACCCAGCTACAACAACGCGCCTTACCTGCCCGCCGCAATTGGCAGTATCCGGTCACAGGTTCCGGCGGTATCGGAAATCATCGTGGTGGACGATGGCTCCACCGACGACACAGCCCGAGTCATTGCACAACTCGGTGACGGCATCCGCTACCTGCGTCAGGACAATAGCGGCCCCTCGGCCGCGCGTAATCGCGGCCTGGCACAGGCGCGCGGCGATTGGATCGCCTTCCTGGACGCCGATGATCAATGGACGCAGGACAAGTTGGAAAAGCAGCTCAAGGCCCTGCAGCGTCACCCCGAGCTGGGACTGATCGCCGGCGATATGGCCGAGATCGACCTGTCCGGGACCATCATTACCCCTTCTGTGCTGGCCAAACACCATCTGCAGGAGCGCTTTCAGGCATTGGACGGAGCCCCGGCCGAAAACCCGGTCGCCAGTCTATTGGAAAAAAACTTCATCCCCACCGGCACCGTATTAGCACGCCGTGCCCTGCTCATGGAGGCCGGAGGATTTCCGGAAGACATCCGTTTCGGCGAAGACCTGGCGCTATGGGTACGCGTAGCCGCAAAGGCGCCGATCACCTGCCTGGCTGACCGTTTGATGCTTCGCCTGCAACACGGCGCCAACCTGACCGGCTCCAATGAACGCATGGTCAACGATCTGGTGCGCGTCGCCCGCTACCTGCGCGAAACAGAACCGGAGGGCCTGCGCAGCGCGGGAATCGATCCCGACCGGCTGGTATCGCAGTCCTTGGGAAACCTTGGTTACTGGCTGTTCGACCAGGGGCGCTCGACGGAAGCGCGTCGGGCACTGCGCGAAAGTTTTCGCGAGCTTGCCAATACCCGGGCGGCCGCCTACTGGCTGGCCAGTTGTCTGCCCAGCCCCGTGATCAACACCCTGAGGCATTTGAAATCGGGTTAGGCGTTCTGCCATAGATCGTACCCGCTCATATCTCCAATTCCAGCGAATCGCCACGGCCGTAGGCTGCGACACGGCGCACGGCGCTCTGCCACCGGTCCTGGGCACGTAACTCATCGGGGCCATAATGTCCCTTGCCATGCATGCGTGCCCGACGGCTGGCACTCGCCGGGTCATCCATGCCGGACAGCGCCTGCACGACCTCGATGGCGGCCGGGCGGTTGTTACAGATCAACACCATATCGCAACCGGCGGCAATCGCCGACCGGGCACGCTGGGCATAGTCACCGCCAGCGTCTGCCGCAGCCATGTTCAAATCGTCGCTGAAGATTACGCCCTGAAAACCCAGCCGGCCACGCAGGATCTCTCGCAGCCAGCGGGCGGAAAACCCCGCCGGGGCCTCATCCACCCCCGGATAGATCACATGGGCCGGCATCACCGCCGCCATGCCATAACGGGCCATGCGCTCGAACGGCACCAGGTCTTCGAGCAGCAGATCCGCCAGCTCGCGACCGTCTACCGGCATATCCGTATGGGAGTCGGCCGCCACCCCACCGTGTCCGGGAAAGTGTTTACCCGTCGCCGCCATACCGGCATCGCGCATGCCGTGCATATAGCTGTGAGCCAAGGATGCCACCACATCCGGGTCGCGATGGAAGGCACGGTCTCCGATAACCTGGCTGACACCCCGGTCCAGATCCAGCACCGGCGCAAAGCTCAGATCCACGTCCAGGGCACGCAACTCCGCCGCCATCAGCCAACCGGTTTCACGGGCCAGCTCCCTAGCCAACGAAGGATTGCGATCATGGATCTCACCCAGGTGGCGTACCGGCGGCAATTGGGTGAAATCATGCCGGAATCGCTGCACGCGCCCACCTTCGTGGTCTACTCCCACCAACAGTCGCGGGTGACGTAGCGAGTGAATCTCGGCCACCAGCGAGCGAAGCTGCGCGGCGTCGCAGAAATTCCGACTGAACAGGATTACCCCGCCGACAGCCGGGTGCTGCAACAGTCGCCGATCTTCAGCGCTCAGTTCCTGCCCTTCTATATCGAGCATCACGGGTCCGGTGGACATGGTTCCCCCATCGAGACGGCTAAAGTTTGGGCTGCGCCTGCCGAACAAACGGGCAACCGGAGATTACTGCCAGAGCTACCATGATATGAGCAGAATTCTGCTACTCCTGCTTTTCCTAAGCGCCAGCAGCGCCGCCCTGTGCGCCGATGAGGCCGAAGAGGAAGGCTCCCTGCTGGGACCGAAGACTGTCTATCACCCACTGGACCCACCTTTTGTGGTCAATCTCAAAGGCAGCGGCAAGCATTACCTGCGAGCCAATATTCAGGTGATGGCGAAGGGAGAGGACGTTATCGAGGACGTCAAGAAACATCAAGCGCTGATCCGGCACGAGCTGATCCTCCTGCTCTCCGAACAGGAACTGGGGGGTATTGCTTCGCCGGACGGACGCGAACATCTGCGCCAGGATGCGCTTCAGGTAATCCAGGACGCCCTGCGCACCACGACCGGTCGTCCGGGCATCAAAGGCGTGTATTTCACTAATTTCGTCACGCAGTAGCGGCTGTACTCAGCGCCCCCGCACCAGAAAGCGCTCGACCTGAAGCAGAAACTGTGCAGGACGTTCGGCATGCAGCCAGTGCCCGGCGCCTTCGATGGCGTGCAGGTGTGCATCGGGAAACAGACGCAGGATGCCCGGCACCATGGCCTCGGAGACATAGCCGGATTTCGCCCCGTAGAGAAACAGGGTATTGCCGCGGAAGTTCCTTTCTTCCGCACTGAAATCGGGGAAGGACCGGATGTCGTCTATACGTCGGCGCAACACCGGTAGATTGATGCGCCACCGCCAGCTGCCGTCTTGCTGACGCAGGTTCTGCAAGAGGAATCCCCGCAGCCCGACATCCGGTATATCCCGCGCCAGACGCTCGTCGGCGTCACGCCGGTCACGCAGATTGGCCAGATCCAACGCCTCCAGCGGACCCAGCACCCAATCGTAGTCATGTTCGTAAGTGATGGGCGCTATATCGGCCACGATCAGGCTTTGCACGAGAGACGGATGCAGCAGGGCGAACGTCATCGCAACTTTGCCGCCCATGCTGTGCCCCAGGATGTGAGCCGGCCGAATGCGGTGGTCTTCCAAAAAACGCCCAAGGTCCCCAGCCATGTCCAGATAAGACATTTCGTCTACATGGGGGGAGGCTCCATGGTTCCTCAGATCCGGCAGCAGAACGCGAAATCGTGAACCCAATCGGCGCGCGATGCTGTTCCAGTTGGCCCCCGAGCCGAACAGCCCGTGCAAAATCACCAGGGGCTCACCAGCGCCATGCTCGCGGAACTCAAGACGTACAGACATGAGTCGGCCGTTCGATTCCGATCAACGGTTGATCGGCTTATTTCGGGTCGGGGTTGCTGTTTGCGATAGTGTCCACAGGGTTCTACTAGCGCTTCTTCGGTGGCATCAAATCGGTAATGCTGCCTTCCACCATCTCCGCCGCCATGGCGAAGGTCTCCGAAAGGGTCGGATGCGGGTGCACGGACAGACCGATGTCCTCCGCATCCGCCCCCATCTCCAGGGCCAGCACCGCCTCGGCCACCAACTCGCCGGCATTGACGCCAACCATGCCGGCACCGACGACACGACGGGTCTCCTTGTCGATGAGGATTTTGGTCATACCCTCGTCGCGGCCGATACCCAATGCACGGCCACTGGCTGCCCAGGGAAAAGCGCCCTTTTCAATCGCGATGCCCTTGGCCTTGGCCTCCGTCTCGGTCAGGCCCATCCAGGCGACCTCCGGATCGGTATAGGCCACCGAAGGGATGGTCAGTGCATCGAAGAAAGACTTGTGCCCGGCAATGACCTCAGCAGCGACTTTGGCTTCATGGGTTGCCTTATGGGCCAGCATCGGCTGACCGACGATGTCGCCGATCGCGAAGATGTGCGGCACATTGGTGCGCTGTTGCCTATCCACAGGCACAAAACCACGCTCGTCAACGTGCACACCGGCGTTCTCCAGACCGATTGCATTGCCGTTTGGACGTCTGCCCACGGCCACCAGCACGGCATCGAAATCCGCCGCCGCCGGCGCCTTCGGACCCTCGAAACGCACCGTCAAAGCGGCCTCGCCCGCCTCCACGGCAGTCACCTTGGTACCCAGGTAGATATCCTTGTAGCGCTTGCGGATGATCTTTTCCAAAGGTTTGACCAAGTCCTTGTCGCAGCCGGGGATCAGTGAATCCATCAATTCCACCACGGTTATCTCCGCCCCCAGGGCGTGGTAGACCGTGGCCATTTCCAAACCGATGATGCCACCGCCGACGATCAACAGGCGTTGCGGCACATGGTCCAAACGCAAAGCATCGGTGGAATCCCACAGACGCGGATCATCATTGGGGAACACAGGGATCTTCACCGCCTGGGAACCGGCAGCGATGATGGCATTGTCGAAGCCGATCACGGTCTTGCCACCCTCACCCGCCACTTCCAGCAAGCGCCCGGAAATGAATCGACCGACGCCCTGTACGACCTCCACATTGCGCTGCTTGGCCAGCGCCTTGAGGCCGCCGGTCAGCTTCGCCACCGTCTTATCCTTGAAGGCATTGACCCCCGCCAAGTCAATCTGCGGCTCCCCGAAGGTAACGCCGTGGGCCCCCATCTCGCGGGATTCGTTAATGATCTGGGCGATGTGAAGCAGGGCCTTGGACGGTATGCAACCCACGTTCAGACATACCCCGCCGAGACTCGGGTAGCGTTCCACCAGGATGACCTTTTTGCCCAGGTCGGCGGCACGGAAGGCAGCGGTATATCCGCCGGGGCCGGCGCCCAGCACAAGAACCTCCGCGTGCATGTCTTCTTTCCCCGATGCCGGGGCGGCTTGAGACGCGACGGCAGGTTTGTCGGCCGCCGGTTTGGCCGCTCCGGTCGATACGTCCACCTCCATGGTCAATATCAGATCCCCCTGGGAGATCTTGTCGCCGATGGTGACCTTGGTCTCCTTGACCACGCCGGCATGGGGCGAAGGAATCTCCATGGTAGCCTTGTCGCTCTCCAGGGTGATGAGGGAGTCGTCCACCGAGATTCGATCGCCGGCTGTGACCAGCACTTCGATGACATCCACTTTGTCGAAGTCGCCGATATCGGGCAGGCGCACGTCTACGATTTTGGCCATGGCAGTGTCTTTTCTCTTCTGGCGGAGCCCGCTCGCCCCGCCTCGCTCTGAAACAGGATAACGCAAATCCGGGTCAATGCTGCGACCGCAGCATCACACCCGATGGCTTATAGCACCAAACGGCGGATGTCCGACAATGTCTGGCACAGGAAGGTAGTGAACCGGACCCCCGCCGCGCCATCGATCACGCGGTGATCGTAGGACAGCGAGATCGGCAGCATCAGACCAGGACGGAAGGTACCGTCGGCCTGGTATACCGGCTTCATCTGCGACTTGGCCACACCGAGTATCGCCACCTCTGGCGCATTGATGATAGGGGCGAAGTTGGTGCCGCCGATCCCTCCCAGGCTGGAGATGCTGAAGCATCCGCCCTGCAGGTCGGTGGGGGTGAGCTTCTTGGCTCGGGCCTTCTCGGCAATCTCACCCAATTCCGCCGCCAGATCCCAAACGCCTTTCTTGTCCACGTCGCGAATCACCGGCACCA
>JAGRGI010000007.1 GCA_020445565.1 Chromatiales bacterium | reverse complement strand
AGGCCGCGGTTGGTGTACTTCTTGGCGATGGAGATCACCAAGCGCAGATTGGCCTCGACCATTTCTTTCTTGGCACGCCGGGCCTTGGCCTCGCCGATAGACATGCGGCGGTTGATCTCCTTGATCTCGGCGATGCTTAGGCCGGTTTCGCTTTCGATTTGCACCAGGCGACCCTGGGCGCGGAGAATTTCCTCTTCCAGCTCTTTCAGCACCTCGGAGTAGGATGCAGCAG
Organism: Chromatiales bacterium; assembly: GCA_020445565.1. Lineage (GTDB taxonomy): Bacteria > Pseudomonadota > Gammaproteobacteria > JAGRCI01 > JAGRCI01 > JAGRGI01. The sequence continues at coordinate 17,605 of JAGRGI010000007.1, read as the reverse complement.
CGTCAATTCGCGAAGCGACCCATTCGAGGTTGGTTTCGTTGCTGGGGAACTGGCCGACAAATTCGCGCCTGGGCATGCGCGCCTGTCCCACGCACATCTCCATGATGGACTTTTCCTGCACGCGGATACGGCTGATCACATCGCGCAGTCCTTCAACCAGCTGCTCGAAGTAACGCGGCGCCAGCTTGAAAGTCTTGAAGTGTTCGGAAAGCTCAGTCAGATTTGCCACGGCTTTTCCGCTATCGCGGCCGTGCTTGCGGCAATTCTGCAGTGCTGCGTCATGCATGGCCTGCAAGGCAACGATACGGGCACGCACATCTTCTATGTCAGGGCCGCTGTCACCACCCCCTGAACCGCCACTTCCGGAATCGTCATCATCGTCGTCCGAGTCGTCCGAATCGGAATCGCTATCGGATACATCGGCTTCATCAAGCGCATCACTGCCTTCTTGATTCAAGCTTTCTTCGGGCTCCGGCTCGATAAAGCCGGTGATGAAATCGGCCAGACGCACCTCACCGTTGTCGACCTTCACCAGGGTGTCGATCACCTGATCGACGGTGCCCGGATAGGTGACCAGGGCAGCCATGACCTGATTAAGCCCGTCTTCGATGCGTTTGGCGATTTTGAGTTCGCCTTCACGGGTCAACAGTTCCACCGTGCCCATTTCGCGCATGTACATGCGCACCGGATCGGTGGTGCGACCAAACTCGCTGTCGACACTGGCCAGGGCGGCGGCGGCGGCCTCTGCCACATCCTCGTCGGCCGCCTCGCCACTACCGGACAGGATGACGCTATCGGAATCGGGGGCACTCTCGTGCACCTCGATCCCCATATCGTTGATCATGCCAATGATGTCTTCGATCTGCTCCGGGTCGACGATCTCGTTGGGGAGATGGTCGTTGACCTCGGCATAGGTCAGGAAACCTTGTTCCTTACCCTTGGCGATCAACTGCTTTAGCTGCGACTGCTGTTGCTGCTGGTTCATAACCCGACTTACGTAAAATGCGGAGATAACCGACCATTATAATGAGATGAGACCGAACTATCCACCCCACCGTTCCCACCACCGGGCCGGTCGATCAAAAAGTAGAGGCTGTTTATCGATACCGGGAGAGCTCGAAAAATTCCCGCTTTTCGTCCTGCGTAAGACCACCGATTCGAGCCTTTTGCTCCAACTGCGAATAGCGCGCCTCCCGATATTTACCCGACAGGATAGATAGATAGCCATCGAAGTCTTCATCCCAATGGGATTCTGCGACTTCGAATGGGTGTCCAGCCAACCGCTGCAGGGTTTCGAAGTGTTCCGTACCGCGCCAATGCTCTATCAGGGCGCCTGTAGTAAGGTTAGGTCGGGCGGCCAACAAATCAAGTAGCTCAAACAGAACGCCGAGGCCAGCGAGGCCACTCGTCGGAATGTCCCGCAGCGCCTCAGCCCTGGAGGCCAGACCCGGACGCTGGATCAGCATGGCGATGGTCTTGGCCATCACCGATAACGGTCCTGCGCCGCGGGGTCTGGCCAGGCGACGGGGAGCTGCAGCCACCTTCAGGTCCCTGCCCAGGCGCCTGCTATCGAGGCCCGTCAGGCTCGCCAGCCGGTCCAGCATGAGGTCGCGCAACACACCTGGGGGAACTTGCTGAATGTGGGGCTGCGCCAAGGCCGCCAGCCGTGCCCGGCCGTCCATGCTGGTCAGATCCACCTCCTGGGTCAGCCAATCAAAAAAGAACTCCGCCAACGGGCGGGCTGTGGCCAGACGTTCAGCGAAGGCACCTCCGCCCTCGGCCCTGACCAGCGTATCCGGGTCCTCCCCTTCCGGCAGCAGCAGGATGCGCACCTGCCGACCATCGCGCAATTGCGGCAGGACGACCTGCAGCGCCTTCCAGGCGGCTTCACGCCCTGCGCGATCGCCGTCGAAACAGAACACTACCTCTGAACAAATCCGGAACAGGGATTCCAGATGTCGCTCGGTGGTCGCCGTACCAAGCGTGGCGACAGCATAGCGAATGCCGTACTGAGCCAGGGCGAGCACATCCATATAGCCCTCCACCACCACCAGCCGTTCGATATGCCGAAGGGCCTGGCGGGCCTCGAACAGCCCATACAATTCACTGCCCTTATGAAACAAGGGCGTTTCCGGGGAATTCAGGTACTTGGGTTTGCCTTCGCCTAGAATACGTCCACCGAAGGCAATGACGCGGCCACGCCGGTCACGAATGGGAAACATGACCCGATCACGAAAGCGGTCATACCCCCCCCCACCTTCCTTTTCAATTACCAGCCCTGACGCCACCAGAGCCGGGTATCCCACCTCCCTGGACAGGGCATCGATAAGGGAGGACCAACCCTCAGGCGCATAGCCAACGCCGAATTCGGCGGCAATCTCACCCGACATTCCCCGCCCTTTCAGGTAGTCCACGGCACGACTTGCAGCGGGATTGGTCCGCAGTTGCTGGCGATAAAACTCCGCCGCGCGTTGCAGCGGGGTAAGCAGGTCCGGCCCCTCCCTGGTGGCACGGGCACTGCTTTCGTCCCTGGGGACGGCGAGCCCCACTCGCGCGGCCAGTTCCTCTACCGCCTCAACGAAGCCCAGATGTTCGAACTCCATCAAGAAGCCGATTGCCGTACCGTGAGCACCGCAACCGAAGCAGTGATAGAACTGCTTACTGGGACTGACCGTGAAGGAAGGCGACTTCTCGTCGTGGAAGGGACAGCAGGCGGTGTATTCCCTGCCGGACTTCTTCAGGGGGACACGGGAATCGATCAGGTCCACCAGATCGACCCGCGAGAGCAGGTCATCGACAAACGTCGGAGGGATTCGACCTGCCATGGTTCGCGGGGACGTCGGTCGACGCGCCGGCCGTACGACCGATCATCGGCGTCAGCCCGCCAGCGCGGCCTTGACGCGCGCGCTCACGGCCGACATATCGGCGCGGCCCTGCACCTTGGGGCGAAGTACGGCCATCACCTTGCCCATGTCCTTCACGGACTCCGCCCCCGATTCCGTCAGAGCGGCGCGAACCAATTCGTCGATTTCAGCCTCATCCAGAGCCTTGGGCAGGTAGGAGGTAATGATATCCAGTTCCTGCCGTTCCTTGTCGGCCAGATCCTCACGACCGGCCGATTCATACTGAGCGATGGACTCCCGACGCTGCTTGGCCATCTTGTCCAGCAAGGCGAGCATGGCGGTGTCATCCACCTCGACACGCTCGTCCACTTCCTTCTGCTTGACTGCGGCAAGAATCAATCGAACCGCACCCAGGCGGTCTTTATCCCTGGCCTTCATGGCGGCCTTCATATCCGCCTGGATCCGGTCTTTCAGGGTTGTCTGCTCGCTCATGTGCGTACGCGTAAACTCAGTACTTGCGGGTACGGCGAGCCAGCTCGCGGGAACGCTTCTTGGCGGAACGCTTGACGGCGGCAGCCGACTTGCGCTTGCGCTCTTCGGCAGGCTTTTCATAGAACTCGCGGCGACGGATCTCGGACAGGATGCCGGCCTTCTCGCAGGAACGCTTGAAACGGCGCAGAGCGACGTCAAACGGCTCGTTCTCTCTCACACGTACAGTGGGCATATGGGACTGGGCTCCGTAATGGTTGACTGGCCAGAATTCGCTAAACTCGGGAGACGGACCCGCAAGCCCTCCCCTCTGCTGCCCCGCTTCGTGGAAGTGGGGGCCGAAGAAAACGCCGAATCATACCCGGCGACGTGCCGAATTGCAAAGCCGGTGAGACGGCGCAATCTCCCTTTCTACACCCGGTTTGGGACAATTTGACTACTGAAACATGAACATCGGCCTGATCTGGTTTCGACGCGATCTGCGTTTGGATGACAACCCGGCCCTGCTCGCGGCATCCCGGGAATGCGATTCACTGATAGCGGCTTTCATACATGCCCCGCAAGAGGAGGGCGATCACATCCTTGGAGAAGCCAGCCACTGGTGGCTTCATTACAGCCTGTTGGCATTGGACCAATCGCTTCGCACGCGGGGATCGCGATTGATCCTATTGGAGGGAGAGAGCGAGCAGCACGTAAAAAGGCTCGTCGATCGCGCAGGGGTGACGCGGGTATATTGGAACCGCCTTTACGAGCCAAAGACCATCCCACGCGACACGCAGATCAAGACTGCACTGGAAACCGCTGGCATCGAGGTACGCAGTTTCAATGCCCAACTGCTGTATGAACCCTGGCAAGTGAAGAACCGCCAAGGCGGTCCCTTTCGGGTATTCACACCTTTTTGGAAAGCCTGCCTGGCCAAGGGCGACTCACCACCCCCAGCAGATACCCCCCCAACACTGCCGCCAACGCCCGAAGCGGTGAAGGGCACTGCCTTGGAATCCCTGGGACTGTTGCCACACATCTCCTGGGACAGCGGCATGCAGGACGCCTGGCAACCCGGCGAAGCATCGGCCCGCAAGCAACTGCAAAGGTTTTGCGACAACGCCTTGCTCGACTACAAGGAGGCGCGCGATCACCCGGACGTAGCCGGCACCTCACGCCTGTCGCCGCATCTGCACTTCGGTGAAATCGGCCCGCGCCGTGTCGTCGCAGAGGTACAGCGAAGTGCCGCTCAAAACCCCGCAAGCGGTTGGATCGGCGCAGCAGAAGGCTTCATTCGACAGATCTACTGGCGGGAGTTCGGCCATCACCTGCTCTATCACTTCCCGGAGAGCGTCGAAAAACCCATCGACGAACGCTTTCAGGCATTCCCCTGGGGTACTGACTACCAAAAGGCGTTGCGCGCCTGGCAAAAAGGACGTACCGGCATCCCGATGGTGGACGCCGGCATGCGTGAGCTTTGGCACACGGGCTGGATGCACAACCGGGTGCGGATGCTGGTGGCTTCGCTGCTCACCAAAAATCTACTGATTCCCTGGCAGGAGGGCGAGCGCTGGTTTCGCGACACCTTGGTGGATGCGGATCTGGCCAACAACGTCATGGGCTGGCAGTGGACCGCCGGATGCGGCGTGGACGCCGCGCCCTATTTTCGCATCTTCAACCCGGTCACTCAGGGACAGCGCTTCGATCCGTCCGGCGACTACGTACGCCGCTGGCTGCCGGAACTGGCCAAGCTACCGACAAAGCTTATCCATGCCCCCTGGGCGGCCGACGCTTCTGAACTTGCTCGCCATGGCATACGGCTGGGCAAGGACTATCCCCGCCCCATCGTCGATTTGAAGGCGACCAGGGAACGGGCCCTGGCGGCCTACGGTGAAATCCGAACCTCAGCTTGAGCCACGCAGGTAGGATGAGAGCCGCTCCACGCCTTGTTCCAGCTTGTCCATGGAGGTCGTGTAGGCGAACCGTACGTGGCTGGATGCCAGGTATTCGCCAAAGTCGATCCCCGGCGTGATGGCCACTCCGCACTCCGCCAGCACCCGGTTTGAGAACGCATAGCTATCGTCGCTGAAACCGCCGCAACCTGCGTAGATATAAAAGGCGCCCTCTGGGTCTTTGGGTACCTCAAAACCGAGATCGCGCAGCGCCGGCAGCAAAAAATCCCGCCGCTGGCGAAAGATCTCCCTACGCTCCTCAAGAATCTCCAGCGTCTGCGGCAAGAACGCCGCCAGGGCGGCATATTGTCCGGTGGTGGGCGCAGCCAGAAACAGGTTCTGAGCCAGTTTTTCGGCTTCGCGCACGGCATCGGGCGGCGCCAGCAGCCAGCCAACCCGAAAACCGGTCATGCCGAAGTACTTGGAGAAGCTGTTGATGACGAACGCGTTTTTGGACACGGCGGCGGCACTGATAGCGCGTTCTCCGTACTCCAATCCGTGATAGATCTCGTCGGCGATCAGGCTGCCTTGCCGACTTTCGACCGCTTGAACGATATCCCGAAGCGCCGCCTCATCCAGGCGAGTGCCCGTTGGATTCGATGGCGAAGCCACCAACGCCGCCACGGTTCTGGGCCCCCAGTGAGTGGCGATGGACTCGGCGCTGAGTTGGAAATCCTGTCCTGCATCGACCGGCAGAGAACGGGACACCCCTTCTGCTGCGCGCACGAAGTGACGGTTGCAGGGATAGCCGGGATCCGCCAGCAAAACCTCGTCGCCGGGATTGACCAGGCACAGCGTGGCCAGTTGCAAAGCGCCGGAGGATCCAGGGGTTACCACCACGCGCTCCGGGTCCACACTGAGACCATAGCGAGTGGCGTACCAACCGGCGATGGCTTCGCGCAGCTCTCCCAGCCCCAGGGCAGGCGTGTAGCGGGTTTGCCCGGCGGAAAGGCTGCTACGTGCCGCATCGATGACCGGTACCGGGGCGGCAAAGTCCGGTTCGCCGATTTCGAGGTGTACGATGTCGTGGCCGGCAGCCTCCAGAGCACGGGCCTTGGCCAGCAGATCCATCACATGGAATGGCTGGATATCCTGGGTACGGCGGGCGAGCCGCGTCATGCGGCGGCTTCGTGAATACGGCGCAACAACCCGACATCCACGTATCGGGCACCGCCGGAATCGCCGGCCAGCACCGCGAAGGGCTGATCCGGCTCTCCCAATTGGTCCAGCACCAGTGCGGCACCACTGAAGTCGTGATCCCTGGTGTATCCGTTCACGGTAATCAGGGTGGCAAGATTGGCCCCCAGCGAAGAGCGGATGCCATTGCCCGAATCCTCAAAGGCGAGGCACCGTTGCGGTGCCAACCCCATTTTTTCCAGGGCATAGAAATAGATGTCGGGCGCCGGCTTCTTGGCCGGTACCACGTCACCGGCGGCGATCACTTCGAACCAGGACGGCCCGTCCTGGCCCAGCGTGTTCTCCAACAGGGCGGTAACGTTTTCCGGCGTCGTGGTGGTGGCAATGGCCAGTCGCAGACCCTGATCCCGGGCCTCATCCAACAATCGGCGCACACCGGGGCGTAGCGGTATGGTGCCGCCGGCAAGCCCCTCGGTATAAAAACGCGTTTTGGCCTGATGCAGGCCACGAATGAATTCATCGGCATTGGCCGGCAAAGTCACATCGGGACGATAGGCGTCAAGATAATGACGAATTCGCTCCTTTCCGCCGGTGACACTCAAAAGTTCACCATACAGGTCTACACTCCACTCCCAATCCAGGCCGGCCTCGGCAAAGGCCTGGTTGAAGGCGACTCGATGACCGTCCCTTTCCGTATCGGCAAGGGTCCCATCGACGTCGAAAAGCAGGGCTTCCAGGGGCATAGGCTTTCTCCAACGCGTTCAAAGGCGCGTAAGAATAGCGGATTGGCCCCGGATTTGCCTCCCAAATTGACCCGAGCCCGATTTTTGCGCCGCAGTTGGTTGCGTCGCCGGGAATTTATCTGGTATAGATTCGCTCTTCCCTTTCGGATGGGCAGGAGAAACCAAACCATGGCCGAGACCAAAGAAAACGTCGGCACCTCGTCGTACACGATTGCTCCCTACAAGGAGGAACCGGGCGAGGAGTACATGAACGACCGCCAATTGGCCCATTTCCGCGAAATCCTGTTGGCTTGGAAAAGGGAATTGATGGAAGAAGTGGACCGTACCGTGCATTACATGCAGGACGAAGCCGCCAACTTCCCCGATCCCAACGACCGCGCCACGCAGGAGTCCGAGTTCAGCCTGGAACTGCGAACCCGCGATCGCGAACGCAAGCTGATCAAGAAAATCGATGAATCGCTGACCAATCTGGACAACGGCGAATACGGCTTTTGCGAGTCCTGCGGCGTGGAGATCGGAATTCGCCGGCTGGAGGCCCGTCCCACTGCCACACTTTGCATCGACTGCAAGACCCTGGACGAGATTCGCGAGAAACAACGCGCCTGATCACCGGGATGCCGCCCACGGGCGGCAATCCCACGGCACCAACGTGCCCAAAAATCCCGCCTACATCGGACGCTTTGCCCCCTCCCCCACCGGACACCTGCACTTCGGCTCCCTGGTGGCCGCCCTGGCCAGCTGGCTGCAAGCCCGTCAAGCCGGTGGTCGGTGGCTGTTGCGCATGGAAGACCTTGACCCTCCACGGGAAATCCCCGGCGCGGCAGATGACATTCTAAGGACCCTTGAGGTCTATGGACTGCACTGGGATGGGGCAGTCGTCTATCAGAGCCAGCGCAATGAGCTTTACCAGGCCGCCCTGGACAGATTGCTGGACGCCGGCTTGGCTTACCGCTGCGGCTGTTCCCGAAAAGAGGTCCGCGCCCTTGGCAGGTTTGGCATCGACGGGATCGTCTATCCCGGCACCTGCCGCAGCGGCCTACCGGCAGGCAAGAGCCCACGCGCTTACAGACTGCGGGTGGAACCGGGAGAAATCCACTTCTCAGACGCCATCCAGGGCACCATCATTCAGAATGTGGCCCAGGACATAGGGGACTTCGTGCTGAAACGCGCCGATGGCTTCTGGGCCTACCAACTGGCCGTGGTAGTGGATGATGCGGAGCAGGGCGTGACCGAGGTGGTCCGCGGTGCCGATCTGCTCGACTCGACGGGCCGGCAGATCCACCTGCAACGCTCAATGGGGATGCCGACCCCCGGCTATGCCCACTTGCCCATCGCACTGAACGAACTGGGACAGAAACTCAGTAAACAGACCCATGCGCCTGCGCTGGCCAGGAACCGGATACTACCCACCCTGCGCATTGCATGGCGTTTTCTGGGCCAGGAGGGCGTGCCCGGAGATCTGCTGGCAACAGAGGATTTCCTGGCATGGGCAGCGACACATTGGGACATCGGCCGCGTGGTCGGCAGCTCAGCAACCGAAACCGACATCCACGCATGATTCGGAAATGCATATGACGAAACGTATTCAGAGCCTGCGTAACGCCACGAATCGCCCCTGCTCGCCGAACTCCAATTCGAAACGCCCATACACCCCGTCCCGCGTGACGAAGGGACGCAGGTGTTCGGCGGGAAATTCCACCCTTCGGCCGTCCTCCGCCAGCACCGAAACCGACTTGGTACTTCCACGATAGTGGGACACGTACAGATCCGCGGGAATATGCAGGGAGAAACGCAGGCTTGGCATGGTAGAGAACACTCAGTCCGTTTGGTGGGCTTGCAGGATTTCAAGCAGCCGCTTGAATTGATAGCCCCGGACCAACGGTTCCATCTGTTCAACAAAGGCGCGGAAACGCGGTTCGTGCGTGAGTCTGTCCAGTTCGCCACGCAAATCGAGGATGTTGTGGCGTCGGGCGTGGGCGGCTAAAGCCTTGAGTACCTCCTGGGGCGGAAGTTCCAACGCTGCGTTAATGGCAGGCTGATCGTCGTCCCTGTAGATCCATTGCAGATGCAAATGGCGTTGCAGCGTATCCAGCAGAGCAGCTTCCTCGATGGGTTTGGTGAGGAAATCGGAGAATCCGGCTTCGGCCCACTGGGAATCTTCGCTCAAGCGCATGGAGGCGGTTACAGCAACGACCGGTAGATCGGGGTGGGTGGCACGAATGGCCTCCAAGGCGGCGAACCCGTCCATATCGGGCATGATGAGGTCCATCAGCACCAGGTCCGGCTGCTGCCGATTCACCCGTTCCACTGCCTGGCGCCCATCCTCGGCTTCTTCCACATCGAACCCCCACTGTTCCAGGGTGTGGCGCATCACATCCCGGTTGTAGGCATTGTCGTCCACGGAAAGCAGACGGCGCGGCTGGCCGATGTAGCCGCTGACCACACGCTCCATGACCTCTGGCCTTGGCGCACTGACCTGCGCGACCGGTAATGAGAGAGCAAACCAAAACGTGCTGCCCTTACCCGGTGTGCTGTCCAGATTGAGGTTTCCCCCCATGAGGTCCACCAGCTTTCGGCTGATGGTCAATCCCAAACCGGTGCCTTCGGCCTGGGTATGGGCGTTATCCAATTGCTGGAAGGGTACAAAGATGGCATCCCACTGGTCCTTGGGGATGCCGATACCGGTGTCACAGACATCAAAGCGAAGCATGACATTCTCCCCTTCCCCTACCGGACCATGGCCGATCTCCGTGACGCGAAAGGTCACCACGCCTTTTGCGGTAAATTTGATGGCATTGTTCAAAAGATTGAGGAGAATCTGCCGTAAACGGGTGGGGTCCACAAGCACAGTTGCGGGCAGTCCGGAGTAACGTTCGTGGACGAAGGCGATGTCCTTGAGACGGGCGCGCACCCGAGACATTTCCACCAACCCGTCGAGAAAATCTTCAAGCACAACTTCCTTGGGACTGAGCGTCAACTTGTCGGAATCGGCCTTGGAGAAGTCGAGCACGTCGTTGATCATCAACAGCAGATGCTGAGCGCTACGATCAATGGTCTGGATGCCGTTGGCGTAACGTTCCATCAGAGACCTGTCCTTTTGATACAGATGGGTGTAGCCGAGGATGGCATTCAATGGCGTGCGCAGTTCATGGCTCACATTGGCCATGAAGCGGGTCTTGGCCAGATTCGAGGTCTCCAACAATTGCCGTGCGCGCTCCAGACGTTTGAAAAGGACGAGTATCAGCACCCAGACGACGACCAGGAGCGCAAAACTCAGGGCGGTTTCAGTATAGAGCTTGCCCTGCATATCACTGCTGAGCAGGACGAAGAATTCATCGCCGACCTGGAAACCGGCCACCCCCAGGAGTTCGTCTTCCCGCCCAATCAGGGCGGTATCGACGTTAAAGCAGCCCTTGCAGTCGATTTCACCATAGCTGCGATCCAATGATCCCGCTTCAGCATTGATCAGCTCGTAGTCCAGTTGTACGGTGAAGCCACGAATCAATCGCCCGCCGGAGCCGGGGTCGGTAGCCAGCAGTATCCGATGCACCGCTTCCTGCAGGGCCCGATCCCGGGCATCGGTGTTTTCCTCCTGCAAAGCGATGGCGAGCACGGTGGCCTGGGCCTGGGCCAGCGTCTGCGCCTGGGTATTGGCCGCATCCCGAAGACGTGGTTCCAGCACGGTCTTCCAATAACGGCCGAGTGACAGCACCAGGGCAGCCAGCAAAACCACGAAAAACAGCGATATGAGCCAGCGGGAACTCGCGTACCACCGGTTCTTAGCGGGTTTCATCGTAGTGCTTCGCCACGCGCAGAAAGAACGATTTGATACGGATACCGGATCGCTTCAGGGTAGTGTCGTTGATGTAGGGCCGCACCCTGGATTCCACCGCCACGCCGGCCAACGCGCCTTTTTCCACGTCACCTTCGAACGGCGAGAAAACGACCACGCCGTTGGCAACGCCATACTCGACCAAACCGCGCAATTCACGCTTGAACAAAGGTTGACCAAGATACAAACCGGCCGGAACCGGCCGCGCCCCAACCAGAAGTTCATCCAGTGAGACCACCTCGACGCGCACGGGAATCCCGCGCAACACGGCGGATTGTCGGCGTAAACCCTCGCCAAAACGTTGCGCGTCTTCGCTTTCGTCCCGATACAGCAGGTAGAGCGGGAGATACCCGCCGGAATCGACGCGCTTGTCCAGATCCTGATCGGCGCTGAGCAGCGTCCGAAACAATCGGAACCCCAATTCCACCCGCCGTTCCATGAAACTGTTTATCCCTTGGGAATGGGCCAATTGAGTCAACAGGCAGAGCACGGCAAGGACTACCAGCAACCCCCCGAGAGGGCGTGCGATTTTCTCGTCCCTGGACATTCTTTTCAGAATCGCAGACTGGCCTTGGCCCACCAGGTTCGCTCGTCCAACGGAAGATCGGCGGGGTAGAAGGCAGGGCGGGCCAGGGTCGCGGCACGGTTGTCGAACAGGTTCATCACCCCGGCGGCGAGGCTCAATCCGCGTTGCTGGAACAGGTTTCGCAGCGTGAGCGTATAGTCCACTCGGGCAAACTCCGAAAGGCTGTCCGGCGCGTCATTGACGGAAGGGTAACGTTTCTGATCACCGACGAAAGCCAGACGCACGGCATTGCTGATACCGGCCCCGGGGCGCCAGACCAGTTCCAGATGGGCCAGCCAGCGGGACGAACCGGGCAGGCTCGCGTTCGATTTCTCATCCTGCGTATCGGCATAGGAGACATTCGCAAGTATCTCCCACTCACCAAGACGGTGCTGATACTCCGCCTCAAACCCCCGAGTACGCAGACGTCCCCGGTTGACCAGCCTTGGCGCCCGACCAGGGATCAACTCGAATTCAATGACGTCGCGAAGCTCGGTATCGAACACGATGAACCGATGGACACGATTGATCCCTTTATAGATGTAGGCCAGTTCGACGGAGGAAAGCGTCTCCGGTGAGAGTCCGGAAGCACCGCTGCCAGGGTTGTCTTCGATCAGCGTCGGGGGCCGAAATGCCTCGGCGTATTGGGCCTTGAATACATGGCGCTCAGCGGGTCGCCAGACCGCGGCAATTCTCGGGGACAGATTGTTGCCCGCATCGCTATAGTCGTCATAACGCAGCCCGGCGGTAAGTTCGATTTCCTCCCGAATGCGCCATTGGTCCTGCAGGGTGAGGCTGGCAACCCTACGCGACGCCCCCGGAACCACGCGTCGAGTATCGCCTGCCAAGGGAGGCAAGGGACCATTTTCATCGGCAAACCGGCTCCAGGCAGCGTCCACTTCTGCGCGTACCAGATCCAGGCCGAATAACAGACGATGGTCGGTGTGGGGCTGCCAATAAAGGCGCGCCTGAGCTTCACGGCGCACGTCGTCAACCGATTCCTGCCGAAAAATATCCCTCGGCAGTGCCGGCGGGCCGGCCGGGGGAACGATTCCGCCAGGAATGGGCAGATACTCAGCCTCCTCCAAATCGTTATTCAAGCTGTTGAGCAGCAATTCCGCCGCGAGACGATCGCTGAATTCCCACCGTCTGCGCAGGCTGAAGTTGAGGACATTCTCGCGCCGCGGCGAGAGGCCGCCTTCGGGAGCCAGGGCGTTGTTACCGAAATAGCCGCCCCGCTCGACCCGTAACCATTGACCGCGCAGGATGAAACCGGCGAATTCGGCGCCCAGTAACAGTAACCTTCCCTTTTCGTAGTCATCGATGTCACCGGGAGAATGCCCGGCACCGCGTGCGGCAAACAGATCTTCGCCGGAATTCCTCCCCGAGCCGTCACTGTCCCAAGCCGAGAAATTGGCAAACCAGCGCAGGCCAAGATCCGCCCTGACATCACCATACATCGCCCCCAGGCTGCGTCCACCATGACTACCCAGCTCCAAATAGGCTCCACGATCTGCCTCCCTGGTGATGACGTTGACAACACCGCTGAAAGCGAACTCCCCGTGAACGGCCGAGCCGGGGCCGCGCACAACTTCAATGCGATCGATCTGCTCGATGGGAATCCGGAGCACTGCATCGGCCAGACCCGTTGCGGTGCTGTTCATGGAAATACCGTTGAGCAAGAGCTTGAGGTTGCCGGAATTCAAAGTGGTGCCGACCCCGCGCACCAGTGTGATCAAAGAGCCGTCGTTAACGAAAGTGACGCGCAGTCCGGGGACCGTATCCAAAGCCTGGGCCACGGTCTGGATACCGCGTTCGTCCAGCTCTTCGCCGTGCAACACGGTCACCATGCCTGGCACGAAATCCGCGTTCATGCGGGTACGGGTAGCCAGCTCGGTCTGCTCGTCCAATACGGCCAACAGGGCCTGGAGTTCCTGCTCCTCATCCATGGCCAGGCTGGCATCCGCCATCAGCAGGACCGATACGAGCCCGAGCCAAGGCCGGGCACGCGACGTAAAAAGATCAACAAGCACGATTGCGCCCTTCTCGCTTGGCTACGTAGAGTTGATCGTCGGCCGCTTTCAGCAGGGCTTGAGGTGGACTGTCTCGTTGTGGCGCCAAAGACGCGCAGCCGATGCTTACCGTGACATGGTCCGCAGCGCTGGAGCCCTCGTGACGAATCCCGAGGGCGGCAACATCTGCGCAGAATTGGGCTGCCAGCAGCCTGGCCTGCCTGTCATCGGTCTCCGGCAGCAGCGCCACAAACTCCTCGCCGCCATACCGCGCGAACAGATCGGCAGGCCGTCGCAACTGGGCCGACAGACTGTTGGCCACGGCTCGCAGGCAGTCGTCGCCTTTTCCGTGACCGTATAGATCGTTATAGGCTTTGAAATGATCCACGTCGATCATCAGCAACGCCAAGGGCAGGCCGGAGCGCTGCGCCCGGCGCCATTCCACTTCCAGATGCTCGTCGAAGACCCGACGGTTGGACACCCCCGTCAAGCCGTCCAGGCAGGCAAGCTGAGCAAGCAGATCGGTCTTACGCTTGAGTTCCAGATGGTTGCGGACGCGGGCCTTGAGGATGGGCCAAGAAAACGGCTTGGTGATGTAATCCACCGCACCCAGAGCCAATCCGCGCTCCTCGTCGGCGGCATCTCCCTTGGCGGTGAGAAAAATGACGGGAATGTCGTTGGTGTGGTCGTTCGATTTCAAGCGCCGGCAGAGTTCGTAGCCGTCCATGCCGGGCATCATGATGTCGATCAGAATCAGGTCCGGCGGGTCTTCTTCGACCAATTCGAGGGCCTCTTCGCCGGAAAGCGCTACTGCCAGACGCAAGGACTCTTCGCGGAAATGCTCCACGACCACGTCGAGATTGGCGGGCACATCATCCACCACCAACACCGAAGGCTGGCGATCCTTTACCCCATGCAAATGACTGCCATGAAAAACCGCCCATGAAACGATCGGGGAAACAAACACCCGGATACCACGAGAAAAATCACCCTGAATCGTGGAACAGTCTAGCCGGCAATCACCCGCTTGGCCAAAAACCTTCCGTGACGGTGGATCTGCTACAGCCCGTCGCTATTTGGGCGGGAAATTTTCAGGCCCAGGCCACGCATCCGCTCCAGCAGCACTTTGGCATTGGGATTGCCCTGCTCGGCCAGTAAAGCCGTTTCGGTGGCGATGGTATTGAGCTGCCCGCGCAGTTTTTGTGCCTGCTCATAGGTGGGACGCAGGTCCTCGTAGGCACTCTTCAGGCGCAGGCGTTCGTCCCACAATGCCGGTGTTTGGCCAATCACGATCAGCAGCAGGGACACCGCCATCACCAGTATGGGGAATTTCAGATTTGATGCCTGTGGCGCCGGAGCGCGGCTGAGCTTGAGAGAATCCTGGCCAACACTCATGGTTTTTTCCCGGCGCCGAACTCGATCCCCTGGCGGGTGAGAATATCGGCCAAGTTTGCGTCTTTGCGTGCTGCGGCCATATTGGCTACGGCCTGGATAACCTCAGCGTTGATCTTGTCCAAAGGTACTGTCTGTTTTACGAATTCCTGGCGATCCAGAATCTCCAGGCGCATCCCCCGGTTGTCAAAGACCCAGTAGGTGTTGAGCAGGGCGATAACCAACGTTATCGATACGACGATGCGCAGCAACCAGATTTGTGCGCCAACGGTCTGACGTTTCACGGGCTTTTTCCTTGGTGTGCGAAAAAACAAACCGGCGCAAGACCGGTCTGTTTGTCCATTTATCTACGCAGGCCTCAGCGCGGTACTCTACGAAACAGCAGAATGCCCGATCCGAACAACATCAGCAACCAGGTCCCCGGTGTGGGCACGCCACCCTGATTCTGGGCAATCACGTTAGCCCGCAGATTCAGGATAATGCCATCGAAGTCCTGGGAATAGCCGCTGGCATTGTGCCCGGTAGCGCCCAAGGTGATCTGACCGCTGAACAGACCCAGCCCCAGGGCGCTGGTATCGAGGGCCACCAACAGGTCACTGGTGGCCTGACCGGCCATCAGATCGACGAAAGCGTCGAAGCCGGTGAGATCGAAAACGCCGCCGGCGAGAACGAAATCCCCATCCAGCAAATCCGCCGGGGAGGATACGTCGTTGCGCACCACCAGGGTGGACAGGGCACTGTTGCCCTGGACGATGTTGCCCAGATCGAGCTGGTAGCTGAAGGCGCCGCCGGAGAGACTGCCAGCACCGGAGACCAACTCGAACACCGGATTGGCGTATTCGTTGATTTGGGCCATGAGGCTGATGTTGGAGATGCCCAGATCCAGGTCCACCAGATCGTCGTTATGGCTTTGCAGAGCGAGTTGGGCCGTGTCGGTGAAGACGCCGGCCGTGCCGGTGTCCAAACCAACCACCAAACTGCTGCTATCGGTCTGGCCGGCAGCCACACCGCCGCCCAGCCCCCCGGCACCGGTGAACGGTCCGTCGACGGAGCCCAGGGTGCCGGTGAGCACGTCGTTCAAGGCGACCACCGGGGCAATATTCGATACGGCGATGCTTTGGGAGACCGTGTCCCCCACGTGCACGATGCCGAAATCGATGCTGGTGGGTATTACCGAGGCCACGGCTTGCTGGTAGACATTGCCGCTGACGCCGATCGTGTCGCCGCCGTTGGCGATGGCCGCCAATCCGCTGGTGCCCGTACCGTCGGAGGTGTAGCTGAGGTCGACGTTACCGGTTTTGGCCCCTGCGGTGGAGGTGTCCAGGTTGACGATCAGGCCGCTGTCAGAACCACCGGCGGCGATGATGCCCGATACCGTCCCGCTCAGGCTGGCGTCGCCGCCGGCCGTGGCTGAGCTGACCCCCAGCCCTTCGGAAAAGCCGTCGGTAGCGGCGCTGTTGGCAATGGTAAGTGCCTGCTGGGCGGTATCGCCGACTCGGGCGTGGATCACCACCGGGTCAGGGGTGACCTCGGCCTCCGCCAGACGGAACACATTGCCGGTTACCATGACATCTTGCGAGGGTAAGGCGGTCAGTCCCAGCCCATTAGGCGTGCCGTTGGAGACTAAGTCGATGGTGGCGTTGCCATCCTTCTGGCCCGCCGTGGCGGTATCGATGGCCACGGTGATGGAGGTGTTGTCGGTGGCCCCCGGTGCCAACAGGGTGAAGGAACCGTTGTTGGTGGTTACCCCGCCGCTGGTGCCGCCGACGCTGGCGTCCAGGGAGTCGGCCATGCCGGCGACGTCATTGGTGATGGACAGGGCCTGGGCACTGACCATGGCGCCTTCGCGTACATTGCCGAAGTCGATGGGCTGGGCGTTGTTGATCACCGGATTGGCGAAGTCGAACACGTTGGCCTGGATCACGGCGCTGACAGCGAGGTTCTGATCCGCCAGGGCGGTCTGGCCCAGTTCGCTGGTGCCTGAGCCGTCGGAGACGAAGTTCAGGGTCTGGGTGCCGTTGACCACGCCGGAGCTGCTGGTGTCGACGCTGACCACCAGACTGCTGTTGTCGGTCTGCTGGGCACCGAGCAGGGTGAAGCTGCCACCGTTGTTCTGGATGCGCGCGTCCGAGCTGCTGCCGAAGGCGGCGTTGAGACGCTCGGAGAAACCGTCGTCCGCCGCCGTGTTGCTGATCGACACCGCCTGCATCACGCTGTCGCCCACGTGCACATTGCCGAAGGCGAAGGCCAGGGGGTTGTCGACAGTGGCCTCGGCCAGACGGAACACATTACCGCTGACATTCACCGTCTGACTGCCGATGCCGGTCTGCCCGAGGGTGTTGATGCCCGCGCCGTCGGAGACCAGGTCGATGGTGGCGCTGCCACTGACGGCCCCGGCCGTGGCGGTGTTCAGACCGACCATCAGACTGCTGTTGTCGGTCTGTTGCGCACCCAGGCCGCTGAAATTGCCGCTGGCGGTGGCCGCACCGCTGGTGCCGTTGAAGCTGGCGTTGAGGTTTTCGGAGAAGCCGTCTGCCGCCGCGGTGTTGGTGATCGACAGGGCCTGATTGACGGTATCACCCACGTGCACATTGCCGAAGTTCACCGGCTCGGGGGTGTGAGCGCTGGCCGAAGCAAGACGATAAACCGTGCCGGTGG
>JAGRGI010000092.1 GCA_020445565.1 Chromatiales bacterium | reverse complement strand
AGCTCAAGATCGAGCGCGAGGCTCTCAAGAAGGAATCCGACGAAGCCTCCCGCAAGCGTCTGGTGGACCTGGAGCAGCAGATCGAGCGCCTGGAGCGGGAATACTCCGATCTGGAAGAGATCTGGAAGTCCGAGAAGGCCGCTCTGCAGGGCACTACGCACATCAAGGAGGCCCTGGATCAGGCCCGCATCGAGATGGAGACCGCTCGCCGCGCCGGCGATCTGCAACGCATGTCCGAGTTGCAGTACGCCCGCATCCCCGAGTTGCAGAAACAGCTCGACATGGCGACCCAGGCCGAGATGCAGGAGACCAAGCTGCTGCGCAACAAGGTCAGCGACGAGGAGATTGCCGAGGTGGTGTCCAAGTGGACCGGCATCCCGGTCTCCAAGATGCTGGAAGGCGAGCGCGAGAAACTGCTGAGGATGGAGGAGGAGATCGGCCAGCGTGTGGTTGGCCAGTCCGAGGCCATCGGTGCCGTGTCCAACGCCATCCGTCGTTCCCGCGCGGGGCTGTCGGACCCGAACCGTCCCAACGGCTCTTTCCTGTTCCTTGGGCCCACGGGTGTGGGCAAGACCGAGCTGTGCAAGGCCCTGGCGAACTTCCTGTTCGACACCGAGGAGGCCATGGTGCGCATCGATATGTCCGAGTTCATGGAGAAACACTCTGTGGCCCGGCTGATCGGCGCGCCCCCCGGCTATGTGGGTTATGACGAGGGCGGCTATCTGACCGAAGCGGTGCGCCGTAAACCCTATTCGGTGATCTTGCTGGACGAGGTGGAAAAGGCCCACCCGGACGTGTTTAACGTGCTGTTGCAGGTACTGGACGACGGCCGGCTCACCGACGGACAGGGCAGGACCGTGGACTTCCGCAACACCGTGGTGGTGATGACCTCCAACCTGGGCTCTCAGGTCATCCAGGAGATGGCCGGGGAGGAGAACTACGAGGCCATGAAGGATGCGGTGATGGGTATCGTCGGCCAGCATTTCCGGCCCGAGTTCATCAACCGTGTGGATGACGCCGTGGTCTTCCACCCCCTGGGTCGTGAGCAGATCCGCGCCATCGCCAGTTTGCAAATCGACCTGCTGGCCAAGCGCATGCGCGCGCGGGAGATGGACCTGCACGTTACCGACGTGGCACTCGACCACCTCGGTGCGGCGGGCTACGACCCGGTTTACGGCGCCCGCCCCCTCAAGCGTGCCATCCAGCAGCAGTTGGAGAACCCGCTGGCGCAAGAGATCCTCGCCGGCCGCTTCGGCCCCGGCGACGTGGTGGACGTGGACCTTCAGGGCGATAAACTGGTGTTCGTGCGCACGGTGCGGGCCGAAGTGGCCTGATCAGGCCGTTTTGACTCTTGGCTTGGCTTCCGGTGTACGGAAGCCAAGCCTCTTTCGAAGAGGCTTTCCCGAGAAACCTCGCGAGCAGCTACCTCGACAATGATTCTGTTGCCGCAGCTACTCACCCCTACAAGGTGCGCTAGCCCTTCGCCGAGTAGCAGTAACGATGAGGACGCGGCTGCAAGCCGCGTTCTGCGGTTCGGGGGCCGATTCGGGTTCGCCGTGGCGTGCGCCGTTGCCGCCCTGCCCGCATCGCTACTATTGCACCGAAACCGGCACGCCGACGCACTGTGTTCCGAAGCGCTTTAGCCGGGTTTGAGGTGATAGCCAGGGGGAAGTAGTTACCTGCTACCCTAAAAGCAGGCGTGCCGTCGGTGCAACACCGGCCCGGACCTGTCTCATCGTCTGTCGTTGTAGTGCGCGCCATCCGCCGGGGCTGAGCACGTCCAGGATGACAGGCAACCAATCGTCTACCAATCGTTCCAAAACGTACCGGGATAACTCGCCATGCGGAAAGGGTTTCATTGGCTACGGAATCTCTATCGCAGGCCGGATCCGTATTTCATTGTCGGAGGCGGGCTGTTCGTTCACTGGCTCTTGCAGTCGGCCCGGCGCGTCGGCTGGGGTTGGGATATTGAGCTGGCGGTTGCCATCGCCATGGTGTGTATAGGGCTGTTGCTGCTTTCGGATGCCCGCGGTGCCAACGAAGGGCGAAAAGGTGTCCAGATGTCTTGGCGTGCCGGTCAGGACGCATTCAATCAAGCCGCGGAACACTTCCTGAACGAAAAACTGAGGTACTGGAAAGCGCTTGCTCTGGTCGTCGGATTCGCGGCGGCGATCGGTGCCGCAACGCTGGGTGTCGATATGTACAACCTGCACGGCGAGATCGAGGAGAACCGGGCAGAGTTGGACGAGAAGGGTGTGTCCTCTCTCAGGGACAAGCTCAAGGTCCTTATCGCTCAAGCGGGGAGGTTTGGGAACGTTACCGGCAACTTGGCAGCAATACGGCGCAACTTTATGCTTGCGTTCGATGATGCCGAGACCCGGAAAATGCTCGGCAAGACACCGGAGCAAGCGCATTGGATCGTCGCCGAGACCGAGGTGTTGCTGCAAGGTCTGACTGCGCGGCACCAATTGGCGATGAAGAATTTCTTCGAGAGCAAGGATTCCGAGGAGTTTGGCAGAAATCGCGATCGCCTGAATCAGGTCAGCAGGGATTTGGAGTCGTTCTCGGCTTGGTATGCTCGTATCAACGACAAGCGCGCAGGTGAGGGCGATCGGGTGGACGCTTTCCGAACAGAATTCACGGAGGGAGACATTATTGCGCTGTATCGGATCATTTCGGAAACCCGTTCCGACCGGTCGAGGTATCAGCGCACTCCCATTGAACTCTGGAGAATGGTAGAGCAGGCCCACCAGCGTCTTGTGAACGATGAGTTTATGAATTTGGCCGATAAGCCGCCCGTCACCTTGGACGACGAACGCCTGTCGGCGATTGCCGAAGCATACCGAACCTATTGGAATGGCCGATTGGCGCAATTGAAGGCCGCGACGGCCTTTCTGTTGACCCGGCATTGCGCGCGGTTTGGAAGAGACGAACGCGTTCCCCTGCCGTGTGAACAGGTATGGGAAGATCTTGGTCTGCCGATCAACCCGGAGCACGAGCCGAAGGCGGACCGGAAAAACGAACAGCATTTGGTCGCGATACTGATCCAACGTCTGGAAGGCGCCATCGAAGATCTGGGGCGACTGGAACGCGGCCCCATGGATAAGCCCAATGTGATCGTTACGCTGAAGGCGGCGCTTTATTACACCCAAGGAACCATCCACTATCATTCGAAAAATTATCGTGACGCACGCAAGGCATTGATAGAAGCAATAAAGATTGCGCGCGACAAGCAAGGGTTTGCGTATACCCGGGCCTACAATCTGTTGGCTTGGATGTACGGCGAAGGAAACGACGAGCTGACTGACGATTCGGTGTTTTCCAATCGTCAATACGACGCGATCCATTATGCTTCTTTGGCTCTTGCCGCAGCCGTTCCGGATACGTCGGAGTACAACGAGTATCTCGATACCTACATTCAGGTACTGACCAATGCCAAGGTTTGGTATTGGGCTACCATCATCGCCGGAGATGCTGTGCGTACTGCTTACGACCGCGGCGGTAAATCGGAGCAGTGCAAATATTTCGTGGGTGGCGAGTCACGGATCGATCAGGCAATAGACTACTTCGTCCTATTGTCTGAGCAGAATCCGAGCAATGTCAGTGGTGATGTGCTGTTCAAGCTTGGCCATCTGATTTACATGCGCGGCGTCAATGCCAGTCTCTGTTCTGCCGAGCGCCAGGCAGTGGATACCCGAAAGGCAGATTCCGCATGCGCGATGAAGTTTTTTGAGAAGGCCAGCGTTTGCGCCGATGCGGGAATCCGCAATGATATCGGGCGACTACTGGCAGGGAGTCGGCTGGTCAAGACTGATAAGCCATCCGAGGATTGTCCTCATCAGATGGATTTCATGGTCAAGACCACGACCTGCGACCAGGCACCTGCCGGTTCATCGCGTACCGGTGGCGCCGGATATGACGCGGTTGTCAATGAATTGGGTACCGACCTGGATATTGTAAGAGAGCATTTTCCGGCCAGACACCTGCAGGCGTATCTATTGAACAATGAGGCTTGGAACAACGTCAGTAAGGTGTGGTGGAACAACGAGGACAACCGTTGTAGATGCGCAGATGCGAATGAGCAAGCCTATGACCTGGCCAAGCGGGAACTGGCCATGGATGCAGCGGTAAAGCTGGGTTGGAATGATGTCAGGTATTCTCTTCACACCTTGGCGGTGTGGAGTTTGTGTGCGCCGCCCAATGATGAGCCTTTGGTGGCGTGGCGCGATCTCGGCAAATCCATCGCAAAATGGCAAGACTGCGATGGAAAAGGAAAAGACGAAATTTGGAACAGCCTGGTCAATAAGGCAAGAACGTTGCCGGGGATGGTGGATCGCCCCTGCGATTCCTTGCCGGAGTAGGGTTGTGGTTCGCGCTCGTGCGTCGAGAGCTTGTTTGCGGCGGTTTGATTTACTTTGATAAAAATCAGTTTGTTATGTGTGGTTTCTGTCATCGTTTCCCATCAGGCCGAGTTATGGGCTGCTTCTGAAACGAAGATCTTGAAACTTACCCGCTATCGGCACATCATAATGAACATGAGAAACAGTATTCGCATGCGGGCCATAGTGCTCTTGTGTCTGCTCCTGGTGAGCGCCAGTGCGCTGGCTGGCGCCGGGAGTATGGTGTAGGGCGCTGCATTTGCGCTTCGGACTCGATTGGTGGTTGGGTCGGTTGCGCCGCGGGTATTTTTTATTTAATTTAAAATCAATAAGATGGCGCCACGCAAGTCTGGACAGTGGTGCGCGGATTAATCGGAATAGGCAAGACGGAAAATACCGGTTGTCGACCAAACAATAGGTCTCTCCTCAATATCCTCCCTATTTGCTGCGCGCCGGTGCTACGTTCTCAACGCGTGAGTTCTCATTGTCACCCGGTTTGTGAATTACTGTGAAATTATGCCTCGTTGGTTATATCAATGGTCGGTTTTGCCGCCACTGATCTGCGCGGCCAATTTACCGGCTAGCGCCTTCCCTGTCTGGTATTCCTCTTCGGTGAGTTCGGCCCCTACCACGTTGCGTAAGGTCTCGGCTTCGCGGTCGCCGTTCATCACGGCCAGGGTCAGCCAGGCGTAGGCGCGAGCCCTGTCCGGTTCTACCCCGCGGCCTTCGACATAGATCAGGCCCATGGCGTACTGGGCGTGGGGGTTGTCTGTGTAAGCCTCGCGTTCGATCTCGCCCACCTTTTCCGGATCATTGCGCAGCAGTACCAGGTCGCGCAGAAAGTCCGTGGTGTGCCGTGATCTCACAGGCGATTGGCCTTGCGATAGGCGGTGATGGCGGCCTCGAGTTTGTCGTACTCGTTGCAGCCGAACAGACAGGCGCCCGAATCGGCGATGATTTTCAAGTGCTCGCGGGCCTTCTCCAGGTTGCCCACCCTCAGGTATAACTCGCCGATGTACTCGTTGATCGAGACGTTGTCGGGCTCGATCGCGAGGGCCTGGTGGTAGTAACGAAATCCCTGCTCGGTATCGCCCTGTTCGCGGTGGCAGTAGCCCAACAGCCCTAGAAGATTGGCATCGCCGGGTTTGTTCTCGCGGGACTTGTGCAGTTCGCGGATACAGCGGGGGTAGTCCTTGGCGTCTATGGCGTCGAGCACCGGGCGCATCTGGCTGGCTTCGATCCAGCCCAGGTCGTAGTCGGCAGAAGATGTAGCGGGCATCAAAATTGCCAGTATTCCCGCTGCCCAGACGAAATGGTTCATTGCGTGTCTCCCCACGGTTACGCTTGTGAAGATAAGACTGCCCTGGTTGTTTCAAGTTTCGGCACAATCCGTGGCACGTCCGCTGTTCGTGTACAATGGCGGGTTCTTACTCTCTCGGCCAGCCTCGGAGGCTCCCCCTTGGAATTCTTTC
Organism: Chromatiales bacterium; assembly: GCA_020445565.1. GTDB lineage: Bacteria > Pseudomonadota > Gammaproteobacteria > JAGRCI01 > JAGRCI01 > JAGRGI01. The sequence continues at coordinate 11,028 of JAGRGI010000092.1, read as the reverse complement.
ACGGCACCACCATTGTATCGGTTCGGCGCGGCGGCCAGGTGGTCGTTGGTGGCGATGGCCAGGTGAGCATGGGCAATACGGTGATGAAGGGCAACGCCAGGAAGGTGCGCCGTCTGTACCAGAACCGCGTGCTGGCGGGCTTTGCCGGCGGCACTGCGGATGCCTTCACCCTGTTTGAGCGCTTCGAAGGCAAGCTGGAGAAGCACAGTGGCAATCTTACCCGTGCGGCTGTGGAACTGGCCAAAGACTGGCGTACCGATCGCATGCTCCGCAGACTTGAGGCCCTGTTGATCGTTGCCGACACCAGCGCCTCCTTGATCATCTCCGGAACCGGCGACGTGATCGAGCCCGAACATGATCTCATGGCCATTGGTTCCGGCGGCCCCTATGCCCAGGCAGCGGCCAGAGCACTGCTGGAGAACACCGAACTGTCGGCGCGGGAGATCGTAGAGAAGGCCCTGAATATTGCGGCCGATATCTGCGTCTACACCAATCATCACCTCACTATCGAGGAGCTGGGCTAGAGCCCGGCAGGCGAGCGAAGCTTCATGTCCCAGATGACCCCCCGCGAGATCGTCCAGGAACTGGACAAGCACATTATCGGTCAAAGTGCCGCCAAACGGGCAGTGGCCATTGCCTTGCGCAATCGCTGGCGCCGGTCGCAGGTGCCTGAGGAACTGCGCAACGAAATCACGCCGAAGAATATCCTTATGATCGGTCCTACCGGCGTGGGTAAGACGGAGATTGCCCGTCGTCTGGCCAAGCTGGCAAATGCGCCGTTCATCAAGGTGGAGGCGACCAAGTTTACCGAGGTGGGTTACGTTGGGCGCGATGTGGAGTCGATTGTCCGCGATCTGGTGGATGCAGCCATCAAGATGACTCGCGAGGCGGAAATGAACAAGGTCCGCCACCGTGCCGAGGATGCCGCCGAGGACCGGATTCTCGATGTGTTGCTGCCCAAGGCCCGTTCCGTGGGTTTCAGCAACGAGCCGGTTGAAGACCAGAGCCAGACCCGGCAGAAGTTCCGCAAGATGTTGCGCGAAGGTGATCTGGATGACCGCGAGATCGAGCTGGAGCTGAGTGCTTCACCGGTGGGGGTGGAGATTATGGCACCGCCTGGCATGGAGGAGATGACCAATCAGCTCCAGGGCATCTTTCAGAACCTCGCCGGCAGCCGTACCAAACGGCGCAAACTCAAGGTGAAGGACGCCTTTAAGCTGCTGCGCGAAGAGGAGGCCGCCAAGATGGTCAACGAGGAAGACCTGAAGCTCAAGGCCGTGACCAATGTCGAGCAGAACGGCATCGTCTTTCTGGACGAAATCGACAAGGTCGCCAAACGGGGTGAGTACGGCGGCCCGGATGTCTCTCGCGAGGGTGTGCAACGGGACCTGTTGCCCCTGGTGGAAGGCTGTACCGTCAGTACTAAACACGGCATGGTACGCACCGATCACATTCTGTTCATCGCCTCCGGCGCCTTCCATTTGACCAAGCCGTCGGATCTGATACCCGAATTGCAGGGGCGGCTGCCGATACGGGTGGAGCTGGATGCGCTCACCGCCGAGGATTTCACCCGCATCCTTACCGAGCCCGATGCCGCCCTCACGGATCAGTACAAAGCGCTGATGAGTACTGAAGGCATGGGGCTGAGCTTCACCGACGACGGTCTTTGCCGCATCGCCCAGATTGCCTGGCAGGTCAATGAGACCACCGAAAACATCGGCGCCCGGCGCCTGCACACGGTAATGGAGCGCTTGCTGGAGGAGATCTCCTTCGATGCCTCCGACCGTCCGGGCCACACGGTCGTCATTGATGCCGCCTACGTGGACGAACAACTGACGGCGCTGGCAAAGGATGAAGATCTCAGTCGCTATATCCTCTAGCCTGCTGAAGCAGCCTCCCAGAATTTCCGGTATTTTCAAGAGAGATCGAATCATGCCAATCCCGACCGAGATCCATCTGCACCAGAAGTCCCGCGTGCTGGAGATCAGCTTCGACGACGGAGAAAAGTTCAACTACACCTGCGAGTTCCTGCGGGTGAATTCCCCCTCCGCCGAGGTGCAGGGCCATGGTCCCGGTCAGGGTGTGCTGCAAATCGGCAAGGAGAACGTCAACATCGAGAAGATCGAACCGGTAGGCCATTATGCCGTATGCCTTCACTTTGACGACGGCCACGACACCGGCATCTACGCCTGGGACAACCTCTACAAGATGGGCGTACACTACGATGAGATCTGGTCGGACTACCTCAAACAACTGGAGGCTGCCGGCCACAAGCGCCGCGAACCGACCTGAGGGGCCCGCTGCCCATGAACGAGCATAAGACCACGCACTTCGGCTACCGACAGGTTCCGGAAGGTGAGAAGGTGCGCATGGTGGGTGCGGTCTTCGATTCCGTCGCTGACCGCTACGACCTGATGAACGACCTCATGTCCCTGGGTATTCATCGCCTGTGGAAGCGCTATACGGTCGAGCTTTCCGGCGTCAAGCGGGGTCAGCGGGTATTGGATCTGGCCGGTGGGACCGGCGATCTGGCGGCGCGTCTGGCCCGACTGGCCGGCCCAAGCGGTGAGATTACGGTGGCGGACATCAACGCCAGTATGTTGGAAAATGGCCGCCAGAGACTGGTCGACAAGGGCTTGGGCGGTAATCTGCGTTTCGTACAGGCAGACGCGCAAGAGTTGCCGTTTCCGGATCGTTACTTCGATTGCATCACCATTGGCTTCGGTTTGCGCAATGTGACAGACAAGGATCGTGCCCTGCGTTCCATGTTCAGGGTACTCAAACCGGGTGGTCGCCTGCTTATCCTGGAATTCTCGCAACCCACTTCCGGCGTGTTGCGCACAATCTACGATCGTTATTCCTTTAACCTGCTGCCACTGATGGGCAAGCTGGTGGCGGGCGACGCGGACAGCTACCGTTATTTGGCCGAGAGCATTCGCATGCATCCGCCCCAGGAAGAGTTGCGGGCGATGATGGAAAACGCCGGTTTCGAGCGGGTAGAGTACTTCAATCTCACCGGCGGCATTGTTGCCGTGCACCGCGGCTTTCGTTTCTGACGGGAGTCCGTGATGGAAGTCGCCGCTGCTTTCAACGCCCTACTGGAAACCGCGTTCAACCGCTATCTGACCCTGGACCCGGACGCTCCTGTGCGGCTGGCGGCGTTGGAAGGCAAGGTGGTCTGTGTGCAGGTGGAGGGATTGGGGCTTGAGTTCTATCTGCTCCCCGGCGTTGAGGGCGTGCATATCCTCAATCGCTACGAAGGGGAGGCTGATGTGACCCTCAGCGGCCCGCCTCTGGCCCTGGCCCGCTTGGGGCTCTCTGGCGACGCCGAAGACCGTTTGTTTTCCCACGAGGTCGTCATGCAGGGAGACGCAGATACCGGCCAACGCTTTCAGGCGATCTTCGCCGAGTTGGACATCGATTGGGAGGAACAGCTGTCCCATTTGGTTGGTGACCTCGCTGCCCACCAGTTGGGCCGCTTGGCATACACCGGCGCGCAGTGGGCGCGCCAAAGCGTTGGTACACTGGAGCGCAACCTCGGCGAATATCTTCAGCACGAACACCGCGATCTACCCCCCAGGGCGGAGCTGGAAGATTTCTATGATCGGGTGGATACCCTGCGTTGTGATACCGATAGACTCCAGGCACGCCTGAATCGAATAGATGCCGCTTTGGCCTCGCCCTCCAAGAAAAAGGCGGCCGCCAAAAAGACTTCTCCCCGTAAAAAGACTGCCAAAAAGCGCGTGGCCAAGAAAAAGACCACAAAATCCTCCCGGTAACCGAATTTTTTGCTAAAAAGCGCCTTCGTGATTCGTCCCTCTCAAGCCCTTCGTCTGCTCCATATCAACTGGGTGTTGTTGCGCCACGGTCTGGACGAAATCATCCTCGCCGCCCATCTGTTTCGGCCGGTGCGCTTTCTGATGTATCTCACCCCCTGGTACTGGCTACGCGGCGAACTGCCGCCGAGAGGCGAGCGGATTCGCCGCAGTTTGGAGGATCTGGGGCCGATTTTCGTGAAATTCGGGCAGATCCTTTCGACCCGTCGGGACCTGCTGCCCGACGACATCGCCGTGGAGCTGGCCCGGCTTCAAGACAGGGTTCCGCCGTTCCCCGACGAGCTCTCCCGCAAGATCATTGAAGAGGCCCTGGGACAACCGCTGGAGGCGGTGTTCTCGCGTTTTGAACCCACGCCTTTCGCCTCCGCATCGATCGCGCAAGTGCACGGGGCGCAGCTGCATGACGGCAGCGAGGTGGTGGTCAAGGTACTGCGGCCCGGCATTGAGAAGACCATCGGTCGCGATGTTGGCCTGCTGCGCATCATCGCCGACTTGGCAGAACGCTACTGGAAGGAAGGACGTCGGCTTCGTCCGGTGGAAGTCGTCCAAGACTATGAGAAGACCATCTTCGATGAATTGGACCTGGTGCGGGAGGCCGCCAACGCCTCGCAGTTGCGGCGTAATTTCCTGGGTTCCGAGGAGCTCTACGTTCCGGCGGTCTATTGGCCCTACTGCAAGCGCAATGTCATGGTCATGGAGCGTATCTTTGGCACGCCGGTCGGCAATATCCAGTCCCTGCGTGATCAGGGTATCGACTTCAAGCTGCTGGGTGAGCGTGGTGTGGAGATCTTCTTCACCCAGGTGTTCCGCGATAATTTCTTTCATGCCGACATGCATCCGGGCAATATCTTCGTGTCTCCCGAAGGCCAGTATATCGCCGTGGATTTTGGCATCATCGGTACCTTGACGCCCTCCGATCAGCGCTACCTGGCCAACAATCTGCTGGCTTTCTTCAATCGGGACTATCGCCGCGTTGCGGAATTGCACGTCGAGTCCGGGTGGGTTCCACCGGAAACGCGTGTGGATCAATTCGAGTCCGCCATCCGCACCGTCTGTGAGCCGATCTTCGAGCGACCCTTGAAGGACATATCTTTCGGCCACTTCCTGCTGCGCTTGTTCCAGACCGCGCGACGGTTCGATATGGTAGTGCAGCCGCAACTGGTGCTGTTGCAGAAGACCTTGCTCAACATCGAGGGGCTGGGCCGCCAGCTGTATCCAGAGCTGGACTTGTGGAGTACCGCCAAACCGTTTCTGGAGCGCTGGATGAAGGAGCAGATCTCACCCAGGCATGTGCTCAAGCAGATGCGACATAATCTCCCGGCTTACGCCGAGATGGTGCCGGATGCCCCGGTATTGGTGGCGGATTTTCTCCGTCAGGCCCGTCAGGATCAGGCCCGAAACCAGGAGCAAGCCCGGGAGATGGACGCCTTGCGCGTCGCAATGGAAAACGCCTCGCGCCGCAATCGCGATAGCGTGGCTGGCGCAGCGCTATTGATAGCCGGGGCACTCAGCGTGCATTTAAATCTGGCTGATAACCTGATTTGGCTCGGTCTGCCGATCCCCGGTTGGATTTTGGCCGGTGGTGGGCTGCTGTTGTTGCTGCGCAGCCTCGTTGGACACGAATAGATATCAGATTGCCTGGTGTACCCGCTGTTTGCGATTGCGCAGCAGTTTTTGAGCGTCCGCCGCCGCCAATGGTTTGTTGAACAGATAACCCTGGGCCACATCACAACGCTGATCGCGCAGGAATTTCAGCTGCTCGGTGGTCTCCACGCCTTCGGCTATGGTAGTCAGCCGCAGGTTTCGGGCCATGGCGATGATGGTGCGGGTCAGAGTGGCGGAATCCGGATCGTCCGGTATGTCTTGAATGAAACCGCGGTCGATCTTGAGGGTGTCGAAAGGTAGGCCCTTCAAGACGTTCAATGAAGAATAACCGGTGCCGAAGTCGTCCAGATGCAGGGAAATGCCTTGTTGGGCAAGGCGCAACAGGAGACTCTTTGAAAAGGCCAGATCGGTCATTACTGCGCTTTCCGTTACCTCCAGATTGAGGCGATGAGGCGGAATTCGGTATTCGCGGAAGAGTTCGGCGATGGAGTCTGCAAAATCGTCTCGAACCAGCTGCCGAACCGATACGTTGACCGACACCGGACAGGTCTCCAGACCGAGCCCTTCCCATTCGACGATCTGCTCAATCGCCTGCCGTAACACCCATTGCCCGACGGCCACGATCAGGCCCGTATCCTCCAGAACCGGTATAAATTCGCCTGGAGGGATCAGTCCGCGCTCGGGGTCGTTCCATCGGATCAGGGCCTCGAATCCGGATAGGGAGTTGTCCGCAATGCGAATCTGCGGTTGGTAGTAGAGCACGAACTCTGCGTTATCCAGGGCACGATGCAGCTTGGCCTCCTGGTTGAGGGTGCCGGTGGCCGCGCCCAGTTCGGCGCAGTAACTGCTTACGCCGCGCCCGACATTGCGTTTGGCGTGGTACATGGCGGCGTCCGCGTGTCTTAACAGTGTATCGGCATCCTCGCCGTCCTTGGGGAAATGAGCGATGCCAATGCTGGGGCTGGTGAACAAGGCATGTTCGTCGATCAGCACGGGCTGGTCGAAGGCCCGTAATATTTTCTCGGCAACCTCCAGGGCGCGTTGCTCGCCATCGAGGTTTTCGAGCAGTACGATAAACTCGTCGCCGCCGAGGCGGGCCACGGTATCGCTGCCGCGGATGGTGTTCTTGAACCGTTGGGCGCTGGCCTTCAGCAACTCATCGCCTACCCGGTGTCCCAGGGTATCGTTGACCTGTTTGAAACGGTTGAGATCCATGTAAAGCAGGGCGATATCGCCCTCGCTGCGGGATTCTCGCCGGATTGCCTGGTGTAAGCGGTCCATGAACAGATCCCGGTTGGGCAGGCCGGTTAGGCTGTCGTGGTAGGCCAGGTAACGAACCTGCTCCTCGGCGCGTTTGCGGTCGGTGACGTCATGCAGCATCACCAGGAAGGCGCGCTTCTCATTCCACTCGGTGACGGTGGCACTGACCTCCACCACCCCCAGACTTCCCCCCGGACGCAGGATCTCCATTTCGAAATTTTCGCCCTGCAAGGGTACGCCGAACGATTCTCCCTGAAGCGTGTCGCGATCACGCCCCAGGGAGCGCTGAGCCGCGGGATTGGAGAACTGAATTCGTCCCTGTGCATCCAATACCAGAATACCGGTATGGTTTTTGGTGACGACGTTGGCAAAACTCTGGCGAGTGGCTTGCAGTTGTTGATGTTCGCTTACGTCAAGGGCCGAGCAAAGCACGCCGATGGGGGCACCGTCTTCGCGCAGCAGCGCAAACTCCCAAACCATGGCGTGTTTTTTGCCCTTGGCATCCACCACTTCGGTGGACCGTTCCTCGGTGTTTAGCGGTACACTGCGGCCCAGGTGTTCGAATATCTCCCGGAAACAATCCTGGCGGCTCTCGGCGACAAATTCAGCGCACAAGTCCTGGCCGATGAGTTCCGTCACCGGCATCCCCAATAGAGTTGCCGCGGCCTGATTGGCCTGGGTTATCCGGCCGTCCATATCCAGCGCCAACATGAGGCTGCCGGCGGTGTTCAAGTACAGATCCGACCGCGCCTTCTCGCGCAGCAGCCTGTCCTCGTAGCGGCGACGATCCGTGATGTCGCGCACTACGCCGATGGCGTGCCAGCCGGCACTTAACGAAAGTGCGGAGATGGAGAGCTCCACCGGGAACAACTGCCCATTCTTGCGTAATGCGGCCATTTCCAGGGTTTGATTGAGAACAGGGCCCTCGCCGTTCGTGCTGAAGCGACGGAAGGCTGCCCTGGCATGTTCTCGAAGCGGTTCGGGTGTGACCAGGGCGTGGAGTTCGCAGCCCATGGCTTCTTTCGTTGAGTAGCCAAAAATGCGTTCGGCCGCGCGGTTCCAGAAAACTACCTTGGCCTGGGGGTTGAGCAGAACGATGGCGTCCTGGGCGGTGAGCGCCAAGCTACTGAAGACCTGCTCCCGTTCCTTTAGCGCCAGAAGTTCCTTTTCCAGTTCCCCTTTCTGTCTTTTGAAGCTCTCGGCCTCATTCCGCGCCTGCTGACCCGACTGATCTTTTCGGCGTCTTGAGTTGCGATCGCGCCAGACCAGGGCCATTCCCAGCCCCACGCCGATAAACAAGGCACCGATCAGGGGCAACCAGAATACCGGCAGATCTTCACCGGCGTTGGTCGGGGAGTGGGACGGCGGAAGCAACGCCGTATCCAGGCGCTCCGCAACTGACAGGTTCGCGAGTGTCTGATCAGTCGGAGCGAACCGGGGGTCAACCGCATTCTCCAACACAGCCGCTCGGTAAGGCAGATTGGCAAAAGCCGGCCCCCAGCCCAGGGCGCCGAGCAGCAGCACGCAACGCAACCTGCGGGAGACGGGCGAAGCGGTGTAGCGGGGGGACGCTTCGGGGGTCGGGTGCATCGGTGTTGATCCGAACTGCCTTCCGTGCCGAAAGGTTGCGGGCGAGGTTACTCGGCCAGGTGCAAGCAGCGTACATACCCTCTGGACAACGGCACGGCAATCAGGCCAAGGGGCGCAGGTGTTCGCTTGCCAATGGTTGTCGGCACAGCGCCGCAATTCTTTACCAATGGTTTGCCAATGCCGAAAACCCGACCGGCCTCGGTATATAATGCGCGATCCCGTTCCACCTTGGCCCTTGGCAATGAAAAAACGCATTGAATCTCTATTGCGCACGGCGATCGATCAACTGGTCACTTCGGGCAAATTGCCCGCGGACCTGCAAGCGGACGTGATGGTGGAACGGGCACGCGATCGACGCCATGGCGACTTTGCCAGCAATCTGGCCATGACCCTGGCCAAACCCGCCCGCCGAAACCCCAGGGAACTCGCCCAATGGTTGATAGAGGCAATGCCTGAGGCGACGGATCTGGCTAAGGTTGAGATCGCCGGGCCGGGCTTTATCAATTTCACCCTGGACGATGCCGCCTATCTGGCACTGGTGCCGGAGATCCTTGCCAAAGGCGAGCAATGGGGGAGCAGCGATCAGGGCGACGCGCGCAAGGTGCAGGTGGAGTTCGTTTCTGCTAATCCCACCGGACCCTTGCACGTCGGGCATGGCCGTGGCGCCGCCTACGGCGCCACTGTTGCCAACCTGCTGGAGGCTGTCGGATACGACGTATTCCGAGAGTACTACGTCAACGACGCCGGCCGACAGATGGATATCCTCGCGACCAGTGTCTGGCTGCGTTACCTGGAACTGGCCGGCGAGGAGTTCGCTTTTCCCTCCAACGGTTATAAGGGCGACTACGTTTGGGATATCGCGGCCACCGTGCATCGCGAGCATGGCGACAACTATCGCAGTCCGGCGAGCGAGCTGTTCAAAGGCGTACCCGCCGATGCGCCAGACGGGGGCGATAAGGAAGAGCACATCGATGCGCTTATCCAGCGATGCAAGACCTTGCTGGGAGACAATCGCTATCGCTACGTCTTCGAGGCCGGTCTGAACACTATCCTCGACGATATTCGCGATGATCTGGCCCAGTTCGGGGTGACTTACCAAAACTGGTATTCCGAACGCTCACTGGTCGATCGCGGTTTGGTCAACCAAGCCGTCGATCGCCTGCGCGCCGCCGGGCATCTGTATGAGAAGGAAGGGGCCTGGTGGTTCCGTTCCACCAGCTTCGGCGATGAAAAGGACCGGGTCGTGGTTCGCGACAACGGCCAAGCCACCTACTTCGCCTCCGACATTGCCTACCATATGGAGAAGCTCGAGCGCGGGTTCGAGCGCGTCATCGACATCTGGGGGGCAGACCATCACGGCTATGTGCCCCGAGTAAAGGCCGCGCTCACCGCCTTGGGAGATCACGCCGATCGGCTGGATGTATTGCTGGTCCAGTTCGCCATTCTGTATCGAGGCGGTGAGCGGGCGCAGATGTCCACCCGTTCCGGTGAGTTCGTTACCCTGCGTGAGCTGCGCAAAGAGGTCGGCAACGATGCGGCACGGTTTTTCTATGTGATGCGCAAATGCGAGCAGCACATGGATTTTGATCTGGACCTGGCCAAATCCCAGTCGGCGGACAACCCGGTTTACTATGTGCAGTATGCCCATGCCCGTGTCGCCAGCGTGCTTCGGCAATTGACGGAGAAGGGGCTGGTGGCCGATCCGGCTCGCGGTGAATCGAGTCTGCATCTGCTGGTACAACCCCACGAAAAGGCCCTGTTGGTGAGCCTTTCCCGTTATCCGGAAGTGCTGGAAACCGCCGCGCTACAGCATGAGCCCCATTTATTGGCTGCCTATTTGCGGGAACTGGCCAACGACTTTCACACCGGCTACAACGCCAACCGGGTATTGGTGGAAGACGAGGCCCTGCGAGACGCCCGTCTGCTGTTGGCGCGGGCAACCGCGCAGGTGATCCGCAACGGTCTGGGGCTGCTCGGTGTGTCGGCTCCGGAATCCATGTAGCCATGACGCGGGCACGACGGACCCCCTTGGATTTCAAAAAACGCGCCGATCCGGAGGGTGAACGTGGGTTTCCCTTCATCAAATTGTTGATCGTGGGCATCCTGCTGGCAGGTTTTGTTGCCTTCTTGCTGTTTCTCAGGCGTGGGCCGCAGCACGAAGTGCGCGACCCTGGGGGCGCACCGATCCAGGCTACCCCGACCGAGGAGCAAACGTCTTCCAAGCCGCGATTCGAGTTCTACACCCTGTTACCGGAAAAGGAGGTTTACGTTCCGGAGACTGAAGTAGCCAAGCTGCCACCGCGTTTGCCGCCCAAACCCCGTGAGAAAGCAACAGAGAAACCTGGCGCTACCGCCGCTGTTGCGCAAAAGGGAGAGCGTTACCTTATTCAGGTGGCTTCCTTTCAGGATGCCGATGATGCCGAACGGGTGAAGGCTAAGCTTTTGCTCAATGGCTTTCGCGCTGGGCTGGAGCCGGCCACCATTAGGGGAAAACGTTGGTATCGCGTACGGGTGGGGCCTTTTGACGAGCGCGACGAAATTGAGAAGGTGCGCAAGCGCCTGAAGGACAAGGGAATGGATAGCATCGTGGTGCGTTTGGGTCAAGGCTGAATAAAGCGGCGGTACCGCAGGGATACCGCCGCGTTGCCCCTATCAGGCATCATAGTTCGTGAAGATTTCGCTGAGTTGCGGGTCGTCCACGTTAGCACTGCAGTGGGCGAAGCTGGTGCCGGCAACG
>JAGRGI010000091.1 GCA_020445565.1 Chromatiales bacterium | reverse complement strand
CAGAGCTTGCAGGCAATGCAGCGCTCCTCGCCGTTGGGATAGCGCCGCAAGGCATGGCGTCCGCGAAAGCGATAGGACTGCGGCGTCTTCTCCTCAGGGTATTGAACGGTAATCTTGCGCTTGAACAAGTACTTGCCCGTCAGTCGCATACCCCGCAACAGCTCGAAGAGGAACAGACTGTTGATGTAATTGATGGCTGTTTTCATGCTATCGCCCCCGCTCAGTCAAACCACCAGGGCAGTTGGTAGACCACGGCAAGGCCCACGACGAGCAGCCAAACGATGGTGATAGGGATGAAGACCTTCCAGCCCAGCCGCATGATCTGGTCATAGCGATAGCGGGGAAAGGTTGCCCGAAACCAGAGGAACAAAAACAGGAAGAAGGCGGTTTTGATCAGGAACCAGTGAATACCGTGATCAAGGAAGCCGCCGATCACCGGCAGGGAGTAGGCCGAATCACCCAGCACGCCCTGGAACGGTGACAACCACCCGCCCAGAAACATCAGGGCTGCCAGAGCGGATATCAGAATCATATTGGCGTATTCCGCCAAGAAGAATACCGCGAAGGCCATGCCGGAGTATTCCACATGGAAACCGGCCACGATTTCCGACTCGCCCTCGGCCACGTCGAAGGGTGCCCGATTGGTTTCCGCCACGCCGGAGATGAAATAAACCACGAACAGCGGCAGCAGGGGCAGCCAGAACCAGTGCACCACACTTCCCTCCTGCGCCCTGACAATATCGCCAAGATTCAGGCTGCCACCGGCAATCAACACGCCGACCAACGCAAAACCCATGGCGATTTCATAGGACACAATCTGGGCGGCGGATCGCAAGGCGCCCAGAAAGGCGTATTTCGAATTGGAGGCCCAGCCAGCAATGATGACCCCATAAACACCCACCGAGGTCAATGCCAGGACATACAGCAGGCCGGCATTGATGTCGGACAACACCACACCGTCATCGAAGGGAATCACCGCCCAGGCCGCCAATGCCGGCCCGATGGAAAGGATGGGAGCAACGATGAACAAGGCCTTGTTCGCGCCACCGGGAATGATGATCTCCTTCATCAGCAACTTGAGTGCGTCGGCGATGGGCTGGAGCCAGCCGCGGGGCCCTACCCGGTTGGGGCCGATGCGCACCTGCATGTACCCGATGATCTTGCGCTCCGCATAGGTCACATAGGCCACCGCCAACATCAAGGGCATGACGATAATCATGATCTTGATGAGGATCCCGAGAACGGTCTGGACCTCGGGGGGAAAGATGCTGAGCAATGCTTCCACGAATGAGTTCTCTCTTTATCCCGGTCGTTTCCCAGAGATCTCTAGGCCTTTTCCAGTTGGATGCCGCCAGAAGACGAACCCAGGGGGGCCGTTTCCGGCAGAGCGCAGGGCAACCAGACACAGTCGTCTGGTACGCGATCATCCAAATACAGGGGCAGTGTTATGCGCTCCTCTCCCTGAACCACCACGGCCTGACGATCCTCGCCAAGATTAAGTCGTTCCGCGAGGGCGGAGCAGATGCGAATACTCGCCGCCTGACCATCAATGGTGGCCTGTAGAGGGCGCGACCTGCGCACCAGGGGATCGCCGGCATAGATAGGCACATCGCCAATGCGTTGCAGACCGGCCCCGTTGGAAAGCAGCTTGTAGGTCGGACGGGCCCGGGCCGCCGGCTTCTTGTCCGCCGACTCGCGCAGCGTCTTCAGTTCATCGCGAACCTGTTCGGCGGATTCGTACTCGAAGCCATCGAGCCCCAGCAGATTACCCAGCACACGCAAGATCTTCCAACCTGGCCGGGCATCGCCCTTGGGAGCAACGATTCCGCGGACACTTTGCCAAGTACCCTCCAGATTCACATAAGTGCCGGCAGATTCCGTGAACGCAGCCATGGGCAGGATCACATCGGCGCAGGCCAGCAGCGAGGGACTGCGGTAGGCGGACAAGGCCACAACGAAATCGGCCTGCTGCAAGGTCCGCACGGTGTTGGCCCCGTCTGCGGTGTCCAAATCCGGCTCCACGCCTACCAGTAGATAGCCCTTTAGCGCTTGGCGCTGCATCGTCAAGGCGTCTTTGCCCGCCGGGTCGGCGCTCTCACCATCCGCCCCGCGGTGCGGAATTGCTCCCGCAATCCAACCGCCGGCGCTGTTTGCCGCCTCGGGCAGGTGACCAAAAGCTGCGCCACTGGCATCGGCAATGGCCTGTGCCAGAGAGCGCAGCACGGAATAATCGAGGTGCTGCATGGCGTAGGCGCCCAACAATACGACCTTGCGCTCTCCGGCAAGCAATTGCTCAGCGACCCGCGCTTGCGGCTCGTCGACATTCACCGATTGAATCAGGTCTTCCAAGCCGGTCGGGAGCGGCTTGCCGCTCTTCTCGAATACTGCCTTGGCGATCCCGGCGAGTGCCGTGCCCAGACTCGACGGGGCCGCAACGATCTGTTCCGCCACCGGGAAGGAGAAAGCGTAGTCGATCGGATTGACGAACAGCAAAGACGCCCCATTGAGTGCCGCCTTGCGCAGGCGATTGGAGACCATGGGCAGATCTTTACGGATGTTCGAACCGATCAACAGCACCCCATCCAGGGACTCGAGTTCCGCCAGAGAGACGCCAAGGCCGGGGAATCCGTCAATGGATGCCTGGGCGCGGAAATCGGTCTGACGCAGGCGATGGTCGACATTGCCGCAGCCCAAACCGCGCATCAGGCGTGCCGCCAGGTACAACTCTTCCAAGGTGGTGGAAGGCGAAACCAGGCAGCCAATCTCGGCACCTCCATGCTCCTTTGCGATTTTCTCCAGCCCTTCGCCAGCCTTGCGCAACGCCGCCTCCCAATCCATCGAGCCGAAGCCCTCGCCGGTCCGAGACAAAGGGGTTTCCAGGCGATCCTCGGCATACAAACCGTCGTAGCTGAAGCGGTCGCGGTCTGAGATCCAAGTCTCGTTGATGGCCTCATTGTCCTTGGGCACGACGCGCATCACCTGATTGCGGCGCACGTGGGCATAGAGGTTGGAGCCGATGGAATCGTGAGGTGCGACCGTTGGGAACTGGGCCAGCTCCCAGGCCCGTGCCTTGAAACGGAACGGTTTGGAGGTCAGGGCACCGACCGGACAGAGATCGATGACGTTACCGGACAGTTCGGAATCGACACTGCGCTCGATGAAGGTGCCAATTTCAGTATGCTCACCGCGACCGGTCGCCCCCAATTCACGTATACCTGCCACCTCGGCCCCAAAACGTACGCAGCGGGTGCAATGGATACATCGTGTCATATCGGTGGAGATCAGAGGACCGATGTCCTTGTCACGCACCACGCGCTTGCGTTCTGCATAGCGCGACACGTCACCGCCGTATCCCACCGCCAGGTCTTGTAGCTCACATTCACCGCCTTGATCACAGATCGGGCAGTCGAGGGGATGATTGATGAGCAGGAACTCCATGACGCCTTTTTGGGCGTTGCGGGCGAACACCGAATCGGTATGAACCTTCATGCCTTCGGCTATGGGTGTCGCGCAGGCCGGCAACGGCTTGCCTACGCCTTCCACCTGGACCAGACACATCCGGCAGTTGGCGGCGATGGAAAGCTTTTTGTGGTAACAGAAGCGCGGTATGGCGATACCGGCCTCATCGGCCACATGGATGATCATATCGCCGCGCTTACCCGTGAGCGCGCGTCCATTGACTTCCAGGTTTATGCGATTGTCTGTCTGGGCGGGTCCGCTCATGCCGCAAGCCCTTCGTTACCGGCACCACCGCTCGCCACCATGGAGCGCTTGTGCTCCACGAAATACGCAAACTCGTGCCGGAAATGTTTTAGAAAGCTCTGTACCGGCCAAGCCGCAGCATCACCGAAAGCGCAAATGGTGCGCCCCTCGATCTGGCCTGCGGCCCGCTCCAAGAGTTCGATATCCTCGGGGCGGCCGTTACCCTCGGTGATTCGGGTCAATACCCGATACAACCAGCCGGTGCCCTCGCGACATGGTGTGCATTGGCCGCAGGATTCCGCGTAGTAAAAACGCGAGATGCGGCGCAGTGCCTGCACCATGCAGGTGCTGTCATCCATCACGATCATTCCCGCGGAACCGAGGCCGGAACCAGCCTTGGCCAGGGAGTCGTAGTCCAGATCGCAGCCCATGATGGCCTCGGCCTTCATTACCGGCATGGATGAACCGCCGGGAATCACCGCCTTGAGCTTGCGCCCTTCGCGTACCCCACCAGCCAGTTCCAGCAGATCCTTGAAAGGGGTTCCCAAGCGGATCTCGTAGTTCCCTGGCCGTTGCACATGACCGGAAACCGAGAAGATCTTGGTGCCGCCGTTGTTCGGCCGGCCCAAGTCCAGAAACCAGTCAGCGCCGTTACGCATGATGGCGGGCACCGAGGCCAGGGTTTCGGTGTTGTTGATGGTGGTGGGCTTGCCGTAAAGACCGAAATTGGCAGGAAACGGCGGTTTGAAACGGGGCTGCCCCTTCTTTCCTTCCAGGGACTCCAGCAAGGCGGTCTCTTCGCCGCAGATGTAGGCGCCCGCCCCCAGGTGTCCGTGCAGCTCGAAATCCACATCGGTTCCGAAGATGCCTTTGCCGATATAGCCGGCCTCGCGCGCCTCCTTCAGTGCCCCTTCGAAGCGATGGAAGGGCTCATGATGGAATTCACCGCGCATGTAGTTGTAACCCACTGTCGCGCCTATGGCATAACCGGCGATGGCCATGCCCTCCACCAGGGCGTGGGGGTTGTAACGCAGAATGTCCCGGTCCTTGCAGGTTCCAGGCTCCGACTCGTCGGAGTTGCAGACGATATACTTCTGGCCGGGGAAGTTGCGTGGCATGAAGCTCCATTTCAATCCGGTGGGAAAACCGGCGCCACCGCGACCACGCAGGGAGGATTTTTTGACCTCCTGTATGACCTCCTCCGGCGGGATCTTTTCGGTCACGATCTTTCGCAGTGCCTCGTAGCCGCCGACCTTGAGGTAGTTTTCCAGAGTCCAGGGCTGATCGAACCCCAGAGTGGTAAAACAGACTTCATTGCATTCCACGCTGGCCATGGCTTACTCCAGATTGTCCAGGATGGCGTCGACGGTGTCGGGCGTGAGGTTCTCGTAGTAGTGACCATCCACCGCCATCATGGGGCCGCCGGCACAGGCCGCGAGGCATTCTTCCTCTACCTTGAGTGTGAATTTACCATCCGGCGTGGTCTCGCCCAGTTTGATGCCCAGCTTGCGCTCGATATGGCTGACGATGTTGTCGGCGCCACACAACATGCAGGAGATGTTGGTGCAGATCGCCACCTCGTGCCGGCCGAC
This sequence comes from Chromatiales bacterium, assembly GCA_020445565.1. Classification (GTDB taxonomy): domain Bacteria; phylum Pseudomonadota; class Gammaproteobacteria; order JAGRCI01; family JAGRCI01; genus JAGRGI01. The sequence goes on along the minus strand of JAGRGI010000091.1, from coordinate 2,871 downwards.
CGGTTTGAGGTTCAGCATCGAGTAGAAACTGCCCACTTCATAAACGGCGATCTCGGGCATTCCCAGGTAGTCGGCCACGGCATCCATCAACTCACGGGTCAATGAGCCACCGCAGGCTTCCTGCACCAGTGAGAGTGCGGGGATGACAGCGGACTGACGCTGCTCCGGCGGGTACTTGGCCGTCCAGTGGTCAATGCCCGCACGAACCTCATCGGAAAGCAGTTCGCTCTTGGCTTGTGGTTTGTTCACCGGCATGGATTCTGCCCCTTGCTCGCTGCCATCATCGATCCACCTCACCGAAGACGATGTCCATGGTTCCGATTACGGCCACCACATCGGCCAGCATATGGCCACGGGTCAACTCATCCATGGCCGCCAGGTGGGGGAAACCGGGGGCGCGCAGCTTCACCCGGTAAGGCTTGTTGGCGCCGTCGGAAACCATGTACACGCCGAACTCGCCCTTGGGCGCTTCCACGGCGGCATAGACTTCACCCGCAGGTACGCAGTAACCCTCGGTGAAAAGCTTGAAATGGTGGATCAGGGCTTCCATGTCACCCTTCATGTCTTCCCTCGCCGGCGGGGTAATCTTGTGATCGTCCACCATCACCGGCCCCGGATTCTGCCGCAGCCAGTCGACGCATTGGCGAATGATCCGGTTGGACTGACGCATCTCCTCCACACGCACCAGGTAACGATCGTAACAATCGCCTTCCCTGCCGACGGGGATGTCGAAATCCATGCGATCGTAGACCTCGTAGGGCTGTTTCTTGCGTAAATCCCATTCGACGCCCGAGCCACGCAGCATGGCACCGGTAAAGCCCAGCTGCTGCGCCCGTTCCGGGTCGACCACGCCAATGCCAACGGTGCGCTGTTTCCAGATGCGATTGTCGGTTAGCAGGGTCTCGTATTCATCGACACGACCAGGGAAGCGATCCGTGAACGCCTCGATAAAATCCAACATGCTGCCCTGGCGGTCCTCGTTGAGGCGCCTGACCTCGGCCTCTCCACGAATCTTGGAAGGCTCGTATTGCGGCATACGATCCGGCATGTCCCGATAGACGCCGCCAGGACGGTAATAGGTGGCATGCATCCGGGTACCGGACACGGCCTCATACAGATCCATCAGATCTTCCCGCTCGCGGAAACAATACAGGAAGACCGTCATGGCGCCGATATCCAGACCATGGGCGCCCAACCACATCAGGTGATTGAGGATACGGGTGATCTCATCGAACAGCACGCGAATATACTGGGCACGCAGCGGCACCTCGATACCCAGCAGCTTTTCTATCGCCATGACATAGGCGTGCTCATTGCACATCATGGAGACGTAGTCGAGCCGGTCCATATAACCGATGCTCTGATTGAACGGCTTGCTTTCCGCAAGTTTTTCGGTGCCGCGGTGCAAAAGGCCGATATGGGGATCCGCCCGCTCAATCACCTCACCATCCATCTCGAGCACCAGGCGCAGCACGCCATGGGCCGCCGGGTGTTGGGGACCGAAATTCAGTGTGTAGTTACGAATCTCAGGCATTTCCGGCCTCTTCGCTTCGACCGTCGTTATAGCGGCCGTCTTCGCGGATCACCTTCGGCACCAATACGCGGGGTTCGATACTGACCGGTTGATAGACTACGCGCCCCTTCTCTGGATCGTAACGCACCTCGACGTTGCCGATCAGCGGGAAGTCCTTGCGGAACGGGTGGCCGACGAAACCATAATCAGTGAGGATTCGGCGCAGGTCCGGATGACCATCGAACAGGATGCCAAACAGATCGAATGCTTCGCGCTCAAACCAGTTAGCCGCCGGCCAGATGTCGACCACCGATGGAACCGTGGGTGGATCACCCGCGGCATAGACCTTGATTCTCAAGCGCTGGTTGTTGGACACCGAAAGCAGGTGATAGACCACGTCGAATCGGTTCTCATCATTGCCGCTACCGAACAGGGCATCGCGATCCACGGCGCGGCCAAAGCCCGTGGAGCTCACCGACTCGGTATCCCACTCGGCGCGGCCATACTGGAGGTAGTCCAAACCACAGACGTCGATCACCTCCGTGAAGTGAAAGGCGCCCTCGTCGCAGAGCAGGCGGGCCACCTCAAGCAAGTCGGAAGCGGCCACACGGATGGTTACCTCTCTCCGGTCCACGATGCACTCCTGCAAACGCGCATCGAGACGCGCCTTGAGTGCTTGTACCAAGTCGTCGATGTTACTCAACGCTGCCGCTCCTCAGTCGCTTGCCATTCATCGGGCGATGGTATTGGTCCGGCGGATTTTATTCTGCAGTTGCAGAATACCGTACAGCAGCGCCTCAGCGGTGGGCGGGCAGCCGGGCACGTAAATATCCACCGGAACGACACGGTCGCAACCGCGCACCACCGCGTAGGAATAGTGGTAATAACCACCGCCGTTGGCACAAGAACCCATCGAAATGACCCAACGGGGCTCGGCCATCTGGTCGTATACCTTGCGCAGGGCTGGCGCCATTTTATTGACCAGGGTGCCGGCAACGATCATGACATCGGATTGCCGGGGACTGGGCCGAAAGATGATGCCAAAACGGTCCAGGTCATAGCGGGAGGCGCCGGCCTGCATCATTTCCACGGCACAGCAGGCCAGACCAAAGGTCATCGGCCACAATGAACCGGTGCGCGCCCAATTGATGAGCTTGTCGGCCGTGGTGGTTACCACGCCCTCCTTCAGGACGCCTTCTATTCCCATTCCAAGGCCCCCTTCTTCCACTCGTAGATGAAACCGACCACCAGCACGCCGAGGAAGATCATCATCGCCCAGAAGCCGGCCATGCCGATCTGGTCGAGGACGACCGCCCAGGGGAACAGGAACGCAATCTCGAGGTCGAAGATGATGAACA
>JAGRGI010000090.1 GCA_020445565.1 Chromatiales bacterium | reverse complement strand
CAACCTTTTGATTTGTTGCGCTAACAGTACACTAGCCAGAGTGTGAAATACTGACTAGACAGAGTGTCAAATATCAGGTGATATACAGAATCTGCCTAGATCAGTCACCACATCTCTACCCAAGCCCCCAATAGCTGGAATCCACCCGTCTAAACGCTCAACCCTCAACATACTCGCTTCGAACAAGTCTATGCCACAGGCGACCAACACCCGCCAAGGATCAACACCCCAGAGCCTCTCACTTTTTCCAGGCAAAATCAATCAGGTAGATCCCCAGCAAGGGGGCATCGCTTCTGGCCTATTCGTTGGGTAGCTCAGGCTCGGCAGAGAAACTTCAACCATGCCGGCTCTCGGGGTGAGGGCAAAGCGGCTGGGCAGAACCCCGTTAATTCTCGTCGCGCCTGTCCATGCTATACAGAAATCTGGCCTATCTCGGCGTGTCGATCGGTCCCACGGCGGTGGCTCGGCTTATGTGCCTGATACCGGACACCCATCGATGAGATTTCCAGGAGCCCGTCCCGGCTCCAATGACTGAATGCCCATTCATCCACACCACCCCGGTCGGCAGGCACCGTTCGATTGGCGACACCCTGGTCACATGGCGAGACAACGACCTACTCCATCACAAACACACCAGCAGCCCGCAAGCCGCGGGCCAAGACCCGATTGGCCTGCTCCTGCCGCTGCAATGCCTCTTCCGGACGGTCCTCAAGAAGTGCCGTCTCAGCCGCCGCATCCAACGCCGCTGCATTTTCCAGAACATCCCGGAGCTTTCCGTCAGTTTCGTGATCGGCAGTAACCTCCAGTTGATAGGATTGCAGAAGCAGGAGGTAGCCCTGATAGCGACGTTTCTCGTAGAGATACTCGTCCTTCGGGCCGTCGAAGTGCAATTCGTAGACAATGGTTTCGTTGGCGCGCAACGACGAAAGCAGGCGTCCGTACTCATCGGCAAGTTCCACTGCACGTGCCGGGGCATCCACCAGGTCTCCCGCCTCGATACGCTGCTGCACCTGCCGGTAGCGCATTTCCAGCTTGGCTTGTTCAAGCATGGCTCGTTCAGACAATCCGCGCTCCTCGGCGAGCTCGTTCAATGAAGCCCGCAGGCTCTGCACGGCAGTCCACGACTGATCGAGTTCGGCTTTCTTACGGGCGAGGCGTTGATCCTGTGACTCTGTCTCGACCACCACGCCACCTTCGGTCAGGAGAGTGTTCAAGAGACGATCCGCCTCCGCCAAACGGCCCTCAAGGATAGCCTGTCTCGCGGCCTCGAGTTCAGTAGTATGCTCACCCCCCAGCAACGACGCTGTCAGCCGTAACTTTCTTTCCAGCTTTTCTGCCTGTTCCTCGCCTGTGTTGACGGTACCGCAAAGTCCAGATTCAGATACGAGTGCCGTGGCGATGAGCACAAGCGCAAACATCGTATGCGACACAACGGGCATCAGTCCGGGATAACAAGGTATGCCGGCCGCGCCGCGCCCGGATTGGTCGGAAACAAGAAGAAATAAGCAGGCACCTGATTGGCAACCGGCGCCCCCTCCCTCCCCGCACGGTCCATGAACCGAATATAGGCCAGCGCGGCCGTCAGCCAGTCGTCCGGCAGCTTGCCCTCCCACGAGGGCATGCCGTTGCGTCCCCGCCGAATACTGCGCAGCAGTTCATAGTCGGACTTGTACATCCGCTCTCCCATGGCGAAGGACGGAGCGAAGGGCAGAAAGGCCAGGCCGTCGAAACCGTGGCATCCCGCGCAGTAGGTCAGAAACACGGTTCGTCCCCGTTCCAGAATCGGGTCCACGGTCGCGGCAGAGGGGCTGACAAGTGCTATGCCCAGGCACAGGCTCGCCATGGTCGCGCCGGCACGGCCTGGCTTTGGCGCCATTGTTCGCCTGGAATTCAATGGCTCCCGTCCAAACCGGTCAGGCGGGCCACGCCTCCGAAGGAACCGACCCAGAGGCTGTCGTCTTCACCCCTGGCCAGGGAAAAGATATTGTTGGCGTAGAGGCCGTCGTCGGTGGAGTAGCGGGTAAAGCGCTCGCCGTCGAAATGCGCCATGCCGTTGCTGGTGCCGACCCACATGGCCCCGTCGCCGGCGGACTCGAGCATGAAGACATGGTTGGCGGGCAGGCCGTCGGCAACGGTGAGGTTTATCCATTCCCTGCCGTCGAAGCGGGCCAGCCCCCCGCCCCAGGTGCCGCACCAGACGAAGCCCTTGGCATCCACGTGCAGGGCGACGATGTAGTTGGGATTGTAAGCCACATCCACGCCCTGCAATCCCATCTCCTCTTTCTGGCGGGCGTGGTGGCTGGATTCCTTGGCCGGGTCGCGCTGGAACTGGATCTGGCCCTTAACCAGTTCGTAGTCCGCGCCCAAACCGTCTTCGTGTTTCCAGTGCGTCCAGGTGCCGTCGAGATAGCGGGCCAGCCCGCCTTCCGTGGCCATCCATACCTCGCCGTCGCGACCCTTGGCGAGTCCGTAGACCCAGTCGTTGGGCAGTCCGCCGCCGGTGTTTTCGACCGTGAAGGTTTGCCACTGATCGCGTTCGTCCAGACGCCCGCCCTTGACCAGATTGGCGCCGGACCAGGTGGCGATCCACAGATCGCCGTCGTCCGTTTCCAGCAGGTCGTAGATGAAGGCATCGGCCAGGCCGTGCTGGATGTTGTAGTTGGCCCAGTCGTTGTTGGCCTCGTCGAACAGGGACAGACCGCCGCCGTAAGTGCCCACGGCCAGCCGGCCCCGGAACTTGCTCAGATGAAAGATGCCGTTGGAGAGCAGGCCGGCGCGCACATCGTAGAGCCGATGGTCATCCTTGGCCGTGTCGTAGCGGATCACCCCGCCGGAGGTGCCCACCCAGAGTACGGGACCGTCCGTCAGCAATGCCTTGACGTTGGAATTGCCCACCTTGAAATGGGCAAAGCGGGTACCCGAGGGCATTCCAGCGGCATGGGGGATGGTCGGATGGGAATTGGCCACGGCGGCGTGCGCCTTGGGCGCAACGACCGGTGGTGGGGCCGATGCTGCGACGGTGGCCACATCGCCCTGCGAGCCGGTCTCGGATTTGCGGCCCAGTTCATAGGCGGCCGTGATCGACAAACCAACCGCCGCGGCGCCCGCCACCCACTTCAACGCTTTCATGTCATTGTTCTCCCGAAGTCTTCAAGCCAATGCGCACCACCGCCTCGCGCGTACCCGCCCAGATGTCGCCCTGGTCCTGCACGGCGATGGCGTACACGTCCAGGTTTCCCAGGCCCTCGTGTGCGCCGTAGGTCTGCCAGTTCTGGCCGTCGTAGCGGGAAAGCCCGCGGTTGGTGCCGAACCAATAGACGCCATCCGGTCCTTGCTGCGCCGCATAGACGATATTGCCCGCCAGACCGTCGGCATCGGTGTAGTTGGTCCATGTCTTGCCATCGAAATGCGCGACACCGCCGCCCCAGGTACCGGCCCACAGTTCGTCGTTTTTGTCGAGCAGCACGGCGAACACGTAGTTGGGGTTGTAGGTGGCCTCGCCGCCGCTGAGCACACCCAGGTCGTGACGCGAGCGGGTGCCCAGGCCGGTGTTCTTGCTGGCGGGCAGGCCCTGCGCATTGGGCGCGCCCAGACCGTCTTCGTGGGTCCAGGAGACCCACTCCTTGCCGTCGTATCGGGTGATCCCGCCTTCGGTGCCGAACCAGACCCGGTCGCGGGAATCCACGCCGATGCCGTAAACCCATTCGTTCACCAGTTCGCGCACATAGGTGGTGAACTCGCCGGTTTGCGGATCGACGCGATTGACGCCGGCCCAGGTGCCGATCCAGAGCGTTCCGTCCCCCTGGTTGGCGAAGGAATACACCCAGTAATCCGCCAAGCCGTGCAGGGGGAAAAAGGTCTTCCAATCGCCGTCTTTGTAACGCGACACACCGCCGGCGTTGGTACCGAACCATTTGTTGTTGTTTTTGTCGATGCCGACGGCAAACACATACTCGTTTGCCAGGCCGTGTTCACGGGTGAAGGTCTGCCGCACGGCGTGGCTTGTCAGATCGATCTCATGCACGCCTACAGAGGTTCCCACCCAAAGGGCCTTGGCCTCGGGTTCGATGGTCAAGGCCCGCACGTAAACGTTCTTGCCCACCTCGAAACGATCCAGAACCCGAGGCAAGGGTTTCACGGCGGCTGCTTCCTTTGGCGCAGATACCGGCGTTTCCGACTCACCGCAGGAACACAAGCCAAGGCCGGCGAACACAAGCGCGACGACAATGCCTCTGTGCTCAGGACGCGATTTTGGCAGGTTGATTTTCTTTCTCATTTGCCATTCCACTAGGGTTTATTGTTTTGTGCTTCCAGCCTCAGGCGGGCTGGTTCATAGCCTTTCGCGGCCGCCTGGCGCAGCAGTTCGAGGCCCTTCTGCCGATCAGCCGGGAGGCCCAGTCGGCCTTCCATGTAGGCGCCGGCGAGCACCTCCAAGGCCGGACCATAGTCGGCAGCGGCGGATTGGCGGTACCAGCGAAGGGCCTCCTCGTAGTCACGCGGAAAACCGTCGCCGGCCGCGTACATGGAGGCCAGGCGGTAAGCGCCCACCGCATTGCCGTTTTCCGCCGCACGCCGGTACCACTGGACGGCGGCCTTGTTGTCTTCCGCCTTGTCGAGGATGTATCCCAGCAGCACCTGGGCATCGGCATGGCCGGTCTTGGCCGCCGCTTCCAGAGAGTTCATCGCCCCGATCAGATCGTCTTGCCGAAACGCCTTCAGGCCACGCTCGTAGTCGGCGGCCGGGTCGGCCATCAACGGCGAAATCTGCAACACCAGCGGAAACATGGAAATAAGAAAAATATTCGTATTTTTCATTGGTTTTACTTCACGGCCATCAGCCGTTGAAATCCTCCAGCTTGCGGTACAGGGTGGACAGCCCGATACCCAGTTGCTTCGCGGCCATCTGGCGGTCACCCGCGGCGGCGTCGATGGCCTGTCGAATCAATTGCACCTCAAAACGTCGAACCCGCTCGCGGAAGTTCCCCACACCGCCGGGGTCGAGCACCTCTTCGCCCACGGCGGTACCGTTCTGGAACACCTGCGGGGGCAGATCCACCAGGCGAATCTCGCCATCTTCGGCGAGCACCAGGGCGCGTGAGATGACGTTCTGCATCTCACGCAGATTGCCGGGCCAGTCGTAATGAAGGAGCACCTCCTCCGCCGTGGCATCGAGCGCAAATTCTCCGTTCAGGCCAAGGCGCGCCGCCTCGCGGCCCACGAAGTAGCCGAGCAGCGCGCGCAGGTCGTCGCCACGTTCCCGCAAAGGCGGCAGACGTACCTGCATCACATTGAGCCGGTAGAAAAGATCCTCGCGAAATCCGCCTTCCGCCACCTTCTTTTCCACATCCTGATTGGTGGCGGCGAGGATGCGCACATCCACCTTTCGGGCCTGTTCCGAGCCCACCGGGCGGATCTCCTTTTCTTCGATGGCGTGCAGCAGTTTCACCTGGAGCGCGAGGGGCAATTCAAACACCTCGTCCAGAAACAGGGTGCCGCCATTGGCCTCATGGAACAGCCCTTTTTTTGAACGGTCCGCACCGGTGAAGGCCCCCTTCATATGACCGAAGAATTCGCTCTCCAGAAGATTCTCAGGAATGGCACCGCAATTGATCTGCACAAACGAACGGTCGGCGCGCTCGCTGAGTTTGTGGATTCGGCGCGCCAGATGGCTCTTGCCGGTGCCGCTTTCACCGGTGATCAACACCGTTCCGTCGGTACGCGCGACCTTGGCGACCATGCGTTCGATGCGCATCATGGCGGCGGACTCGCTACCCAGGTTGTCCAGACTCCTCTCCGACACCAGACTGCGAAGGCGTCGATTCTCGGAGCGCAAATTGTCCATATCGATGATCTGTTTGAGCCGGTGCGCCACGTCATCCGGTCGCAGGGGTTTGATGAGATAGTCGAAGGCGCCGAGCTTCATCGCCTCGATGCAACTGCTGACGGAACCGAAGGCGGTCATCATCAAAAAGGTGGTATCGACGCCCTGCCCACGGGCGGATCGCAATACCTCGATTCCCTCGATATCCGGCAGACGGATGTCGCACAGACAAACGTCATAATCGGAGGCCGACAGGGCCTTGAGCGCGCCCGCCCCGTCCCCAACGTCGGCGGTCTGATGGCCTATGCGTTCCAACTGAACGGACAGGAGTTGACGTATGGCCAGTTCGTCGTCAACGATCAGGACCTTGAGACTTTTCACGGCTGTTTCCCCCGGCCTTCCTGGCGAATTTTCTGTTCTTCTTTTTCACAGTCGATGGGCAACCACAACACCACCGTGGTGCCCTCGCCCACCACGCTTTGAATGGCAAGCCTGCCGCAATGGGCATTGGCAATGCTGTCACAAAGAGACAACCCCAGACCGGTTCCGCTACCCGTGGTTTTTGTTGTAAAAAACGGCTCCGTGGAACGCGCAATCACATCCACAGACATGCCGATACCGTTATCGCTGACCGTTACCGCCACCCCCTCGCCGTCCCGACGGCTACTCAGTTGAATCTCCGAGGTACCATTGGCTTTGGCGCGGCAGGCATCCATGGCATTGATCAGCAGGTTCATCACCAATTGCACCAATTGGTCGGCGATGCCGACGATGGCCGGCAGGCCGGGGTCCAGTTTCAGGCCCAGGTTGACATTGCGAAAACGCCGGTCGTAGGAAAGCAGCCGCGCCGTGCTTTGCAGCAGGCCGTTCAGATCCAGCAGTTCCCGCTCCCCAGGTCGCGGTGAGGCGAAGTCGGCGATGTCGCGGGTAATCTTCGACAGCCGGTTGATCTGTTGATCGATCATTTCCGTGCTGCGAACGATGTCGTTGCTGGCGCCATGATCGACGAACTCGTCGGAAAGGCAGATCCGGTGCAGCTCGGAAACGGCACCGGTGATGGCATAGATCGGGTTGCCGACTTCATGCAGAATGCCGGCCGCCAAGTGACCGATCGCCGCCATTTTTTCCTGGTGGAAATATTGCTGGCGGGTCTTTTCCAGTTCCTCCATGGCCTTTCTGCGCTGGCTGATATCGCGCACCACCGCGATATAGCCCTGCTCTTGCGCCGAGACGATGTCACCCACCCAGACTTCCGCCGGGAAGGCATTGCGATCGGCGTGAAACATCTCCACTTCCTCCGAACTGCCGGGGTCGGGGGTGCTCGCCGGGCCTTGAAACACCGCCGATGCGCTGCCGTTGCGAAAATAGCCGCGGAAGCTCTCGCCTACCAGAGACCGTCCGTCGTCCCCAAACATGGTGACCGCTGCCCGGTTGGCGGTACGCACGGAGCCATCGTGAGCCAGCGTGAATATGGCATCCGGAACATGGTCCATGATCGCCTGCAAACGGGCCTCGCTCTCGGATAGACCCGCCTGCATACGCACCATTTCAGTGACGTCGTGTTCGAGTTCGATGACGCCGTGCAGATCGCCATTGGGCTCGAACAAGGGCGTGGAAAGCAGATCGACGATCCGTGGATTGCCGTCAGCGTCGTAGTGGGTATGTCTCACCCTGGCCATGCGCCGATGCTGCAACACGGCAGCGAAGGAGCAGGGATGATCCTCACCGGAGCAGGGTTCATCGCGGCGATGGGAAAGCTGGTAACAATGCAGAACCTGATCGGCCGGCCAATCCCTGGGTTTGTTGTCCCGCGCCGCCTTGTTCATCAACGACACGGTGAGATCCGGCCGGATCACCAGCAAGGGACTGCCGATTCCGTCGATGATCGATTGCAGGAACGTGCGACCTTTTTCAATCTCGGCGGTACGCTCGCGCACCTGGCGTTCGAGATCCGCCTTGATCGCTTCCAGCTCGCGAAGGTGCGCCTCGCGCCCTGCACTTTCTTCGGTCAGCTTCTGATCGGTGCGACGAAACACCAGGTATTGCGCCACGAAGAAACTCAGCATGATCACGGTCAGCACCAGTATCAGGAACAGCCCCTGTTCCCGCCGCCGCACCAGTAAGGGTGTGACATCGCTGTAGATCTCGAAGGCCCCTTCCACGGCGTCGTTACGCGGGTCGAGTATGGGGACGTATTGTTGGTGTATGTCGCGATGCTCCACCACGCCGTCAAAGGAATTGAGCTGGTCGCGATAGACGACGTCCGAGCGGGAATCGCCGGCCAACGCGGTAATCACCCCCACGTTGCCACTGGCGTCTTCCCCGATCTGTGCCCAGTCGGTGGAATAGACGGTCAATCCGTTGAGGTCGTAGATCTTTACCTTAAGCACCGGTACCCGCCGCAGCAGACTGCGCAAGGCACCGTCGATGTCGGTGAAGATGGCGGTCTTTTCCTTGATGCCGACGGCGGGGTCGAGCAGTGTGTGCAAGCCCGTCTGCAAGAGGGCATCGCGCACCATGATCGCCACCACCCGGTTGTGGGCGTCGAAATGGTTGTGCAGATTGTGATTGTTGATCTGGCGATAGACGAAGATCAGACTCAGCAGCACGACCCAGAGCCCGACCAGACTCACCGCCAGAAAGTGTCGCATGGGCTTGGACACGGCCATCAGCCTCCCTGTCCGCTGCGTTCGGCCAGGCGCGCCTGCCATTCCCAGATCGCCGACCAGGCGCGCCGGGTATGGGCGGAATCCGCCTCGCTCAGATGCACGTAGGTACGCATGGCGCCGAGTGCCAGCTCCAGATCCGCTTCAGCCTCGTAGGCCAGCGCTTGACCGTAGTAGGCGTTCGCTTGCAGCGGCTTCAGCCGGGTAGCAAGCCGGAAATGCTCCTGCGCAGCGTCAAAACGTGCCAGGTCGATCAGGGCAAATCCGGCGTTGACATGGGCATCCACCAGGCTTGGGGCCAATACCAACACTTGCTCCAATGCGGACAGCGCCTGCTCCGCCCGGCCGGCTTGCAAATCGTCAACCGCCAGGGAAAAGAGTCTGTCGATTTCGGCCAGGCGCTCCTCATCACCCAAGGGCGCCGACGCCATGGCCGAAAAAACAGGAACGGGATCGGCAACCCTATCGCGAGTGCGTTGCGGCAACCATTGCACCAGCAGGCCCGAGAGCACCACCGCGCCGAGCAGACCGACGACCCACCGACTTCGCCGCCGCACCCTCATACGGCCCCCTTGTGGGGCGCCAGACTGACGAAGGGCACACCGAAAAAGGTGAGAAAGGCGAGCACGAAAACCGCGACGATCAATAGGCGTCCGAGTCGCGCAGACAGCGGCACGCTGCGGCGGGCATGCAGCACCGCCACCATGAACAACCAAGTACCGAAGGCCCAGGTCTCCAAGGGGTCCCAGGCCCAGTAGCGCCCCCAGGCGTCCTGCGCCCAAACGGCCCCGGCGACCAACATGGCGCTGTGGAACACCAGGGCGGCGAGCAGCCATTGCCATGCAGCCTCATCGCGCCGCCCGCGCTCCTCGCCGGTCGCCGCGGCCGCCGCCAGGGCAAGCCCGGCGGCGATCAGTGAACAGCCCAGGAACAACTTCCCCACGAGTACGTGCAACCACAACCAGGGGTTTTCGTAAGTGGCGGGTAGCGGTGTGGGACGGGGCTCGGCGATCAGCAGCCAGACCCCCAACAGCAGAAGAACACCGCAAACCGTCGGACAGGCAGACCGCACGGCGGGAGACAACAGATGCGCGATACCGTAGATCAGGCCCAGACTGAACAGGCTGCTGAGCAGGATCTCGTACAGCGTCAGAAAGGGGCCATGCCCCACCGCGTGCCAGCGCAAGCCGATGGCGAGGGCGACGAAAATCGCGCCGTTCAGCACCATGCGCCCCACCCAGGGACTGTCGGTCTTGAAGGCCAGCCCCGTGCCGAGGGCATAAAAGCCGCTGCCGACGATCGCCCAGATGGCTTCGGAACCCATCATAGGCCCACCGCCTTTGCCCAGCTTCGACGCAGCACCTGCTGCGACGATGCCTGACGGGCACGTTCCCTCGTCCAGGTGGAGACCAGAAACCAGGCCAGCGTCGCCAGGGTAATCAGCGCGGCGCTGAACAGCCAGGGCAGAGCCGGATCGTGGTGGACGCGGTAACCCAGCCAGAGACCGACATCCATGAAGCACAGCGAACCGCCGCCCATGGCCAGACGCTCGCCGGGGGCCAGTTGCCAGGTCTTCCCTGCTGCGCGAATCAGCAAGGGTGTTTCCCGCGCAACGTCCCGCGAGAGACGCCAGTCCTGGCCGCGCTCGATGACCGGCAGGTCCAGGGAAAACTCCAGATCTTCTCCAGCGGGCGTCCGCCAGCGGTTGAACTGGGTCATCTCCCGTATCGGGTAGGAGGGCAGGTGCACCACGCCCAGTTCGACCGTGCCATCGCTGGATGTCCACTCCAGGTAGGCCGCGAACCCCTTGTTGGATGTGGTGTAGAAACGATAACCATCCACCAGCAGCGGAATATCGTCGCCCACGTGAACATCCCGCCCGTCGGCAAAGCGTAACTGGCTGTGGGTACGGCCGCGGTGCATTCCGGCGCGGTAGTCCACCGCCACCGCCCCCTGGCGAAATCTCCCCTCCTGAGGCAACGACGGGTGCATGGGACCATGCTCCACGGTCTCCACCAGGGAGGGGTGAAACTGCTGCCCCTCGGCCAGCACGAGCCGGCCCTTGAATTCCGCGAGCTGACCCCAGCCGGCCAGGACGCCGATCAACAACAGTCCGACATGAAACAGGAAAAGTGCCGGATGCCCGCGCAGGCGTTTGTCCCATAGCAGCGCGGCGAGCAGATTCGTTCCCAGAACCAGCAGGGACAGGGTCACGGCCCAGGCACCTGCCTCGGGCCGAATCTGCTGCCAGACCAATCCCGCACCGAGCAGCAGTGAACCCGCCAGGGTGAGCCGCGAGGACACCACAATTGCCGGCAAGCGGCCTAGGGTGGATTCTGACATACCGCCCTCATCCAATCCTTGCCCACATCCGGATTGCCGCTGGCCGAGCCGCAATTGTCGTCGCGCCAGTCCCCAGCCACGGCGAAATTGCGAATCTTGAGCTTGGCGTTCCAGTAGTAGGGTTCCTGGTTGTAGACCTGTGCATCGGAGCCGATGGTGACCTCCGTTCCCGGCGGCAGGCCCGCCTCCGGCCCCACATCGTTGAGATTGACCAGCAAGCCCTTGTTCTTCCAGCCGTGCGGCACCGCCACATGGCACCACATGCACTTCACGCGATTGCCGTCGATCTTTTCGAAGTGAAGACCGTGCAGGTTGTCGCCACGGCCAAACCCGCTGTCCACGCTGCGGTCTCCGCCGGCGTAGACATCGTAGTCGTGGCACTTGAAGCACAGATCGTTGGGCCGTCCGGTGCCAGTGTCCTTGGTCCATTCACCCTTTAAAAGAAAATCGTGGGTCGATCCATGGGGCCCCCAGGGGTTGCCGTTCTCGCCGCCCAGCGGCACCACGGTGCCGGGTCCGGTGGACGATCCGTGACAATCGCTGCAATACATGGTCTGCACGCCCACGCCATTGTCGAAGGGGGGCTCCCAATTGCCGGCGATGGACTCGCGACCGTCGTTGCGCAGCACGCCGCTGCGGCCGGTGGCGCCCACCACGGGATGCCAGGAACGGTGATTGTTGTCCGCGAAAGCCGCCCCCGCGCCACTGTTCGGTTTGGTACCTTCGCCCTGGTGAGTGATCGGCGCCTGAACCTCGCGTGCCTGGTTGGTGTACTGCGAGAGGCCGTTTACGCCTGGGCTGGTGGTACCGCCGGAGTCGCCCAATTCCGGCCGGTTGCCAACCGGCAGGATATTGTTGTCGCTATAGCCATAGTCGGAATGGCATTTCAGACAGATCTGGTATTCCCGCGTCACCCAGGGGCTGGCCGCGGAGACGCTGGCGCCATCGCCGCCGTCGCCGCGCTTGACGGTGTAACTGGTCGGCAGATCGAAGAAGCTGGTGCTGCCGTAGTTGGGCTCCACACCCCAGCCGCCACGCAGCACCCCGGAGGCAATGTTGCTGTGGGTAACACCGTCGTGATCATGGGTGCCCGCCACCGTGCCCCCGGTTGCATTGAACAAACGGTTGCGTTGCAGGCGATGGGGATTGTGACAGTCGGTGCATTCCACATGACGCTGGGTGTTGTCGATCTTGCCCAGCCGACTTTGCGGCTCGACGAAATCGGCATCGACGATGTCGTGGATTTCCTGGCCTGCCAACTGTTCGTCGCTGGTGATGGGCATGTGGCGTGGCAACTGAAAATCGGTGCGGATGTTGGGCACCTCGGTGTTGCTGTTGAGCACCGACTCCGCGCCGGTGGTATGGCATTGATAGCAGGTGGACTCGATGGCCGGCTCACCGCCGCTGCGGGGCAGCGTCAGCGAACCCAGGGCATCGGTACCCTCACGCAACAGGCGCCGCGACCCCTGCACCGTGTGGGTATCGTGGCAATTCAGGCAGGACGCCTCCCACACCGCGGTATTTGCCGGAAACTCCCGTAGCTGCGCCGGCCCGGCCTTGTAGGTCTCATTGGCCACGGCCGGATCGGCATGGGCGGAGCGGGCCCAGACCGGCCCGAGCTTGTCATGGCAGGCCAGACAGACGATGTCGTCGTTCTCGTTGAATTGCCCACCCACCGGCGCCGCCTGTTGGAAACGGTGCAGCCGCAAGAATTTGATGCTGACATTGGGATCGGTGTCGCGAATATGCGGGTCGTGGCAACTGACACATTCCAGCTTACCGGCCTCCAGGGGAACCGAGGGCTTCACTCCCGGTGCCCGCGTGGCGATATGGGGTACCGCGGCGGGGTTGCGCAACTCACCGTCCGCCACCGCCAGGGAGGCATCGTAGGTCAGCGAGATGGGGTGATCGTTGCGCAGATCGGTACCCAGCCGACGGGTGAATCCAGTCAGCTCTCCTTCGCCTACGGGCATGGTTCCACCGGTATGCGTGCCCTGCATATCGAAGCTGACATTCAGGTTACCGTTGGCCACGTTGACAACGCCGATCGCCAGGGTGCCATCGTGGCAGGAAAGGCAGAGTTTGGAACTGCCGCCCGGTGTGGCGGCGATATCGTTGGCATCGATGGACTCAGAGGTGTATGGCGTGTAGGTAGCACCGGACAATTGCCGGTTCCAGAGCGGCGCCGCGGGAATATTCTCGGCCCCATGGGGCGTATGGCAAAACACGCAGACCTGATTTTCGCTGACGGCCTTTACCGGCCCCGGACCGCTGACCGAGAGGTTGTGCTTGGTATTGCGCACATCGGAGATGCGCGCGGCCTCGGCGGGCCAGGTCAACAGCACAGCCAGCGAGAGCATGGACAGGACGCCCCTCATGGCGTGCCCCCCAGAAACTGGAAAACCGCCACACGGGCGTTGAGCATATCCGACAGATAGACACGACCTCCGCGCCCTGCCCAGACGCCGCTGGGGAGGGAGAACTCCCCCGGCCCACTGCCACTGCCGCCGATGGGCAGAAGGAAATGCCCTTGGGGATCGAACACCAGCAGATAGTCGTAATAGGACTCCACCAGGTAGATCAAGCCATCGTCGGAGGCGGCGATTCCCTTGGGGCGTGTCAGGTTGCCGATGTACAAACCGCGTTCGCCGAAGCTGCGCAGGAAATGGCCGTCCAGATCGAAGACCTCGACGCGGGCGTTGAGCGTGTCGGTGACGAATACCTGCCCGTCGCTGATCGTCAGATAGGTGGGTGCATTCAGCTGTGCCAGGCCGGCACCTTGACCGCCGAAGCGATACAGCGGATTGCCCACGTTATCGAACACCTGGATGGCGTTGGCCCGGGTATCGGCCACGTAGATCCGGCCGCCGGTTTCGTCCACGGCGATACCCGTTGGCCGCAGCAGCACCCCCTCGCCAAAACGGTTCAGGGGAGTACCCTCCGAGGACAGGCGGACCACCTGCGCCAGATCGGCATCGGCGACCAAAATCTCGCCATTCGCCAGGGGCACCAACCCCACGGGCGAAACGAACGACACACCGCCCCCAGCCTGAGTGTGCACACGCAGCTCGCCAGCAGCCGGATCGAACAAGAACACTGCCTGCCGACCCACGTCGGCGACCCAGACACGTCCGGCCTGGTCTTCGGCCACCCCCTGAGGTCGGCGCAACAGCATGGGCTCGCGCTGTTCCTGGCCCAGGCCGACCAGCCAGGCGAAGAACTCGCCCCCGCTCATGCTGGCATCGCCTTCGAAGTTGTCCTCGCCGGTGAGCTGGCCCACGTAGACGAAACGCGGCACGTTGTCGCCCTTGGGCCACACCGCCACCTCGGTCGTCGCGTTCGCCGGGGGCAGGCCGGCGATACGGAAAGTGCGAGGCCCCGTGGCGCAGGCTTGCAGCGCAACAATCACGATGAGGATCGGCAGGCGCATGAGCACTTACCAGCGCCCCGGCCCGCCGGTGCGATGACCACCGACGATATGGGTTTTGAGACCGGGCAGGCCGCTGTGGCACAAATCGCAGTTTTCCGCCGACCAAGCCACGTCGCCGTTGTGACACATGCCGCAGTAACGCCCCTGGATGATGCCCTCCATGGTGACGTCGTTGGCGCCCACGCGCATCTCGAATCCCAGCTCGTGGTGGCAAACCTTGCAGCGAAAACGCATGCGGTGAAACCAGTGGGGAAACACCACCGGTCGCATGCCGGCGTCGTCGGAATAGCGATTGAGCACGACATCGCCGTACTCCGCGGCGGCACCCGCCGGGAGCAACAACGCAAAGGCCACGCCCCACACCCGCTTCATTGCCCGACCTGCCCGTCGGCGGGGACGCTATGGCAACGCTTGCAATCGGTGAGCGGAAAGGCCACCGCGCCGTGGCAACGCCCGCAAGCCTCGCCCGACAGGATGCCGAGCATGTTCATGCGCGTGGCGCCGGCCTTGCGTTGAAACAGGTAATCGTGGCAATTGCTGCAATCCAACCATTCGGTATGCACGCGATGGGGAAAGCGCACATAGGCCGCGGAACCGGTATTGCGCATGACGATATCCTGGTCCAGCAGTCGCACCTGCGTGTTGTCGAAGATCGTGCTGCGCGGCTGGATATAGCCGCCGCGCAGCGCATCCACCCATCGCACATGGTTGCCGGCATCGTCCGGCGGCAACTGGGACAGGGCCTCACCCGGAGCCTGAAGAATGTCGATCACCGGACTTTGCGGATCATGTACCTGATCCTTGCCCAGAGGCAGCCACTGGGCGCCGACCGTACCTGCGAGAAGGGCCGACAACAGCGCCAGGCTCAGCCGTGGTTTAGGTAGTTTCATTCACCCTCCCTCATCCCGGAATGAATACGCCAGCGGAGCGAATCGCCCGTTGCAGCGCCTTGGTGGATTCCTCCAGGCTTCGGACCGCGGCATCGTAGGCGCCGCCACCGGCTTCGCGTTCGGCGCGGCCGCGCAAGGCATCCGATTCGCTGACGAAACCGTCGATGCGCTTTTGTGTATAGGCGTCGGTTTTTTTGTCTTCGGAAAGGATCTTGAGCAGCAGCCGATGGGTGTCGTTACGATCCAATTCGTAGTGGTATTCGTCCTTCTTGCTGGCAAACGAAAGCGAACGGACCAGGGTCTCTCCGTGACGCAATTTCTCCAGTTCGGTTCGCGCTTCCTGGTAGGCCCTGTCAAGCAAGAGCCTGGCCTCGCCGAGCTTTCCGGCCTTCGCCAGCCGATCCGACTCCTGGCCGCGGGCGCGGATGGCCGCCGCCCGGCGCAAGGCCATGCGTTGCCCGCCTTTCTCGTTCGCAACACGCTCGACGGCCGCCAGCAGCACATCCACGCTCTTGGCCATGGATTCGTATTCGCGGCGTTTTTTCTCCTCGCCATCCTGTCCCGTGCCGATGCGGCGGATGGCACGGAACATCTCCTCCGTCGCCCGTTGCAGGCTGGCATTGGTAGCCGCCATGTCGCCGCGATCGTAGCTCGCGCGGGCCGCGTCCAGGGATGCCATGGCCTTGCGCCGCAGCGCGATAGCCTCGGCATCGCCGCTTTCCTGGACCCGGCGCGAGCCGGTCGATGTGATCACCAACCGACTGACGTTCTCCAGGCGGCCCAGAACGGCGTCGGGCTGCTGGGATACCACCGGATCTCTGGCCCAGGCGGGCTGGTGGCCGGACAGACCTACCAACACCAGCATCGGCCCAAGGGACATCAATCCTGCCAACAGGAAGTAGATACGCATCGCGATATTCTCGAACGGCTTCAAAAGAAGAAACCTGCCAACCGTAAAGCGCTGGCCAGCGCCTCCACGGCCAATTCTTCTTCTACCAGGGCCGCGTCCATGTTGCCCGACTTCGCCAGCTCCCCCGCGTGCTGGTGTTTTTTTTCCGCCTCGCCCATCAAAGACCGCATTTTTTCCGCGGTGGGGCTGGTGCGGACGCGCTCGGCCATGACCACCTGAATCAACATCCTCTGTGATTGATAACGCCTGCGTTCGTAGAGATATTCCTCCTCCGCGTTAGAAAATTTCAGACGGTACTCCACGGTCTCCTTGTCGCGGAGCCGGGTGAGTGCGAAAACCAGCTTGTGATAAGCGCCGTCGAGAATGGTGTGCGCCTCGGCATAGCGTGCCTGCTCGGCCAGAGCACGGGCGGCGGCGACGCGCCGCTCGAGATCGTCACGATCCAGCACCTTGCGAGCCGACTCGACCTTTTCCGCCGCCACCTCTTCGAGTGCCTCGCGAAACGCCTCGAATTCGGCCAGGCGCGTCTGGTAGCGCTCCTTGTAGACCGGTTCCTGATCGGACTTTCCCTGCCCGCGCTCGCGGTAGCTGCGCCCCAGCGTCGCCAACAGCACGTCCACCTCCGCCAGCAGGGCGGATTGCTCACCTTCGGCGAGGCGTTGGCGCAGGCCCGTGAGGGTTTCCCAGTGAACGCTGCGAACCGCCGGCGGCAGACGTTGCAGCAGGCGTTCGGCAAGCAGCAGCTTTTGTTCGAGCACGCCAGGACGTTGGGGGGCCCCGCCTGCCGGAGCCCCCGATACCACCGGGACGCACAGGGCGAGCACCATACCGGCGAGTTGAATGGGTCTCGGCACCACTGGGGATCACTGTTTGGGTTTATTCTTCGAGTGGCACTTGCGGCACTCCGCTACAGGAAAGGCCACCTTGCCGTGACAAACCCCGCATTTCTCACCCAATAGAATGGCCGCCATGCTGATGTTGTTGGCCCCCTTCTTGGGTATGAAGATCGCCGGGTGGCAATTGGAGCAGTCAAGCCATTCGGTGTGTTGCTTGTGGGGGTAGACCACGTCGGGCATCGAGCCCTTGACCTCGCGCACGATGTTGAGATCCAGCGTCACGGCGGTCTTGCTCGGGTCGTCCAGGACAAAACGCGGATTGAGGTCGCCGGCATCCAGGGCCTTGACCCAGTCGACCCGGTTGCCCGAATTCGACTTGGGCATGGGGGAAAACGCCTCCTTGGGGTGCTGAAGTATGGTCGTGCCGGCGTTTTGCGGGTCATGAATACCGTCCGCGGCTGGCGGCGGGTTGCGTTTGGAGGCCGGTTTCATCAGCCGGTTGAAGTTATTGACGGGCTGCTTGCGTTGAGTAGGCTTCGGAGCCGGCTTGGCTTCTACCACCGTGGCGGGACGTTCCGCTACCGCGGGGGCGGGCGTTTCGGCGTGTTTGTCCAGTCCGGCCAGGATGAATTCCACCGCCGCGCGCAGGTCCGCGTCGCTGAGGTTGACGTTGCCGCCGCGTGGCGGCATCTGGTTGAACCCCTCGATGGTACGCTTCACCAGCTCGTCCAGACCCTTGGCGCGACGTTCCTTCCAGTCCTCCGCCACACCGAGCTTGGGAGCCCCCAGGATACCGGGGCCGTGGCAGGAGGTGCAGGAGATCTTGACGACCTCGGCGCCACGCTCGGTCTGGGCGGCAATTTCTGGCACGGCAACGATGGCCACGCTCGACAATACGAAGGGAAGAATCTTCGAATACCCATGCATGATCCTGCCCTCCTACTTGCCCGCCGGAGCGACCAGTTTCTGCAAGGTGCTTTCGTGAACCTGGGTCTTGGTGCCCGGTTTGCCCGAGTGACACAAGTCGCAGTTCTCCACCGACCAGGCGACGTCGCCGTTGTGGCAGGCACCGCAGTATTCGCCATCGATGATCTTCAACATGGTGATGTCGTTACCGCCGGCCTGAAATTTGAACCCCAGATCCGCGTGACAAACCTTGCAGCGAAAGCGGATGCGGTGAAACCAGTGCGGAAACACCGCCGGTCGCATACCCGCCTGATCGGAGTAATTGTTGATCACCACATCGCCATACTCGGCGCCTGCCTGGCCGGACAGAACGGCCAAAGCCCCCGCCGAAATCATCCACGCCAATCGCCGTCTGAGGTTGGTTCGCTTTTTCAACATTGCTCTTCTCTCCTGCTGGGCCGCGACATCGTTTTAGAAACGTCGGGCAATGCTCAAGGCGTAGATCGCGTCGCTGGTGTCGCTGGCACGGGTGAAAATCGTGCGTATGCGCACCTCCAACAAACCGATGCTGTAGTCCAGGCGGTTCTCCCAGCTCAGTTCGCCGGTTTCGCCCGACACGTCAAACCAGGAAAGCGACTCGGACTGGGAGCGCAACCGTGTTTCGAAGCGCAAACGGCGTACCGAGAACAGGCGGCTGTCGCGATAGAACACCTCGGCCGTGGCGCCGTCGTTCACGACACGCTCTGCGTCCCGCTCGACAGAGCTGTGATGCAAGGTCAGGGTGGCGTTGACGTTGCGGTAGCGCGTCAGGGTGTGTTGGAAGGTTCCTACCAGGTCGACGAGGAAGAAATGTGTGTCGTCGCGCCCCGAAGAGCGCACGTCAAAGGTCGACAATTGGGTGTAGGCGTTACCGCTCTGACTTGCGTAGGACGCAGCCAGGGTGGCGCGGTGGAACAATTGATTGAGCTGGCCATCCTTGCTGTCGGCCTCGACCCGAAGCTCCTGTCCGGCATTGAAGATCAGGGCCACGGGCGTTTCGTCGCCCACGACCCAGTTTCGGTTGAGGGCGTGGCCCACGTTGAGGCTGGCTGTTTCCGCGCCCTCATCGTCTGTCGCCTGCCTTGCCCCGAGTCCGATGCTGCCGTTGTAACTGTATTGGTATTCCCGCCAGGGAATGGGCAGGGAGTTGTAGATGGCGGAAAGAGTCTGGAAGCTGTCGGTGAGATCCTCGTCACCGAAACGTTGTTCGTAGCCGGCGTCGGCGGCGACACTCAATTGGTCACTGAACTCATAACGCGTACCGCCGCGCAGGCGCACCCGATCCCTGTCCCTGTCGCTACCCAACAGGGAACTGCTCTTGTCCTTGGCATAGGAAACCTCACCGCGCGCCGTCAACGGCATGGTCCGATGACGCCAGTTGGTCTGCGAAGACAGCCCCAGGCTTTGCGCCTCGGTTTCATCCAGGTTGGTGGAACCCTCGGACAACACCATAAAAGCGTTGTTGTTCATCGACAGATAGGACGAGGGGCGGTAATCGTGTGACAGGGTGAACTGTCCGAGCAGGCTCTCGCCGTCTACGACACTGTTGGTGAAACGGTTGAGGTTGAACACCCCCGCCAGGGAATGTTCCACCCAGCGACGTTGTCCGGTGAGTTGCAGCAGCGAAAAGGTATCCCTGGATTCGCTGGTGCGATCGCGCTGGACGTTGTGCTCGATAGATGCGGAATAGAACTGATCTCCCTCCAGCGGTTGGTACTGTTGGGTGGCACCGACGCGTAACAGTTGCACGTCGTTGATGGTTTCCTGAAGCTCGTCATCATCGAGATCGACGCTGCTTTCCTGCAACAACAGAAAGGCATTCAACGGAAAATGGCTGCGATGAAACAGGTTGGCAGTCAGCTCCGCCCCCACCAGATTGGCAGTCGTTTCGCTGTCCGCGTCATTGCTAACCCTGGACAGCGCACCGCGGGCACGCCACAGGCCGAACCAGGGTTTCCAGATATAGCTATCGCCGATAATCTCCGCGGTATTGGCGATCTGCAGCGAGTCTTCTCCTTCGGAGGGCTGCCGATAGCGGTAGGAGGACAACAACTGACCGCTGTACCTGACCGGCGGGAATTCAAACTGTGCAAACGCCGGCATTGACAGCCCCACCATCAACAGCACTGCGAGGAACCAACGCACCGATGCTTTCCGATAGTGTCACGGTCTCCGCCTCATGGTTTCGACGGTGCCAGGCTCGCGGTGGCGTTGGCCTGACTCTGCGGCCGAAAATAATCAGGGTCCGAAAACTCGATGCGCGAGCCCTTGCGCAGTTCGTCCATGGCACGCAGCCGGGCCTGTTCGCCACGCTCCCGCTGTAACAGCCCGAGCGCCCGCTCGCGCACCTCGGAGAGGGGATTGAGCGTAGCCGGCTTGCGCTCGTCCAGACGAAAGATGGCGACACCTTCGAGCAGGGTCACCACGGCGGAGATTTCTCCTTCCTGGAGTTTGTCGATGGCATCCTGAGCTGTTTGCCCCAGCATGCCGCGATGAAGGTAACCAAGATCGCCCTTTTCGAGACGATCGTAGCGGGCCGCCAGTTCATCGAAGGAGGCGCCACGTCGTGTGACTGCGAGGTGCA
The DNA here is from genome assembly GCA_020445565.1 of Chromatiales bacterium. Taxonomy (GTDB): domain Bacteria; phylum Pseudomonadota; class Gammaproteobacteria; order JAGRCI01; family JAGRCI01; genus JAGRGI01. Next base: position 13,283 of record JAGRGI010000090.1, on the reverse strand, counting down.
GGGTTTGCGCTTCCGATTGGCGCACATCCCAGACCGAAGAGGGTTCCCAGGGATCAACCTTGAGCAGTATGGAGCTGACCTTTACCTGTTCCGGCGAGGTGAACTTATCGGCATTGCGCTCGTAGTACTGACGCAATTCTCGCTCGCTGGGCTCAGCCACCTCGCGCATTCTTTCCTCCAGACGCGCGATTCGGCTGCGCGCCTGCAAACCCTCACGGATGCGTGTCTGTACCTCGCCGTCCGGCGCACCCCATTCAGGGCTCGCGGCATAGCGGCGAGCGAATTTTTGAAATTCGGCCTCCACCCATGCGGGGTCGGCTGCGATCCCGCGCTTGGCGGCTTCCTGCAGCATCAGCCGTTCGTCGACCAGGCGTTCGCCAACCTGCCTGCGAAAGGCTGTCAGCTCGGCCTCCGGCGCCTTGCCGTGATAGAACTTTTGGCGACCCGCGGCGCGCAACGCCGTCTGATAGGTCTGCCATTCGATCGCTTCACCATTGACCAGGGCAAACGCCGCTGACTCTCGTTCGGCGAAACAGCTACCGTTCAAACCGAAAGCGAGCAACAGACCGGCTGCCAGGCAATTCTTTCTACTTCTGTTCATTTTCATCACCGCCTTGTTCCAAAACCACCAATCCTTCGGGAAAAAAACGGCCGGGCGGGGGTGCCCGGCCAAAACTCGTCAATGGAGCCAGTGAATGAGAGTTGTCATTTGATGTGGCACGCCAAACATACACCGCTGCCGGCATTGGCGATGCGCAGGAAGCTGACCGGACGGGCCGTGGCCTCGTGTGGATCGTGGCAGCTTGCGCATTCAACCGACGGCCCCTCGGTGCCACTGAAGTCGCGGGTGTACAGCAGCATATCGGTCTTTTCGCGAACGTCCGCGGTACCGGACTCGATATTCACACCCGCGGCGTCGGTGGCGTAACTGGCGACGTCTACCCACCATTGGTTCTGGCCGTTGATGCTGGCGTACTGGGCCGGCGAGAAATCCGGGTCGCCGGTGGCGGCGGTCTGGGGATCGCAATCGGCCAAGCTGCCTCGGCAGGCGCCGCCGGCGTAGTCGATACTGATCGGGTGGTCGTCCCGCAGGTCGGAACCGAGGTTGGGAATGGGCGTACCGGAGAGGTTGCTGCCGGTGGCCGTGCTCAATTCGGAGCCTGCGGCGTTGTAGCCACCCGTTCCGGGTTTGTTGATGACCACGTCCACTGCCTGGGTGCCGTCGTGGCAGGAAAGGCAGGCAAGGGAAACGGACCCGACCGCGACCTCCGTCCCATCCAGGTTTGCCGTCCCCAAAGATGAGTAGCGCGTATACGTCGTGCTGGGGAGGGCCTTGTTCCACAGCGGCGCGGACGCGTTGGTGTCGGAGCCGTGTGGGGTATGGCAGAATACGCAAACTTCCCCGTTGGCCTCAGGGATGCCGGTACTCAGGTCATGCTTACTTCCCTGGATGTCCGCGACGGCCGAAGCCGAAAGAAACACCATCCCCACCACCGGGGCTCCCGTACAGATCCGCCGTAATTTCATTTTCGCGTTCTCCCGGTTTCTTGTTACTCGATGCTTGCTCTGACCCGTGCGGGTCGCCATCAGGCTTTTCGTGACGCGACACAAACAACGTCGGATGGAGCAGGAGCAAGTTAGGGGCCAACCCCAGAAAGAAAGCGAAAACCCTGATTTTTTCTCGCCTATATTCGGCTTTTCCGAGTATTCAACTTGGTATTTTTATTTTTCATTTCCGGGAAACGATTCCTGATTTTGGGAAAATCCTGAGTGTCTTTGGCTTAAAAATATTCCTTTCGCATAAGTCTTCTTCGCATATGACGCGTTAATAGCAGCAGGAACGTAAGGGATACAGTGAGCAAAGAGCAGCATCTATTGAGTCCGATCCGTCTGGCTCACTTCTTGTATCCCCACCAATTCAAAAACGATCTTGGGAGCCACCGGCTCCCTCCCCCGTCAATGTGGTGGAGCTGCCGTGAGAAACCATCGTAAGGTCTTGCCCTTGGGACTGTTGACCCTGTTCGCCGCCTGCGGCTCTTTTGCCACGGAAATGCCGGCAAAGCCGGCCAAGATCTATCACGATCATTGCTCCGTATGTCACGGCGACCACGGTGACGGGCAAAGCCGCGCGCGCGGCAGCATGGTTCCACCTCCCCGAGACTTCACCACACCTCAGGCGGCCGTCGAGTTGACCCGAGAGCGGATGATCGCGGTGGTATCGGCGGGCAAACCGGGAACCGCCATGGCGGGCTGGGCCACCCAGCTCAAACCAACCGAAATTGCCGCGGTAGTGGACTACGTGCGCGAACACCTGATGCGTCCGGTTGCCACGGTGGATGCGGGAGCGGCAAGAAAGCTGTACGCGGAGAACTGTTCTGTTTGCCATGGTGACGACGGCCGTGGGGCGAAATGGACCTTTACAAATATGAGTCCGCGTCCAAGAGACTTTACCGCGCCGGATTCGAAAACCTTGAGCCGGGATTACATGATCCGCACGGTAAGTTACGGCAAGGCCAACACCGCCATGCCGGGGTTCGAAACCCAGTTGGACGGCACTCAGATCGGCACGGTGGTGGATTACGTGCGGGGAACCTTCATGGGACTCGACGCCAGGAACGAACCGGTCAGGCCGATTCTCGCAGCCCAACCACCAATGCCGGGCGGGCTCCATGGCGACGCCGAAATGGGCAAGGCGCGCTATCTGCAAAACTGCGCGACCTGCCACGGCGTGGCGGGTGACGGCAAGGGTCCCAGGGCCTATTTCATCCTGCCAAAGCCAAGGGACTTCCGACACCCGGCCTCGCGCCACGGCCTGGACCTTGGCCGCTTGTACCAAGGGATCGCCAAGGGCGTGAGGGGTTCGGAGATGCCGGCCTGGGACACGGTGCTGGCGCCACAGGAAATCGCCGATATCGCCGAATATGTCTACCGGGCCTTCATCGTTGCCGATCGTTGAGTGGCCCCTCACCATGAAAGGCACGTTGGATATAGGCGACCAGGGCGTCGATTTGATCGGCCGACAAGACGTCACGCCAGGCGGGCATGGAGGTTCCTGGCAACCCGTCGCGGATGGCCTGCCGCAGGCGTTGCGCGGGAATGGGGGTGCGCGTCAGATCCCTGGGATGAGGCTGCACGAAGGTACCGATCCAATTCTTTCCTGTACCGTCAGCGGCGTGACAAAAGGCGCAATTGCCCTGAAACACGGATTGTCCGGTTTTTTCCGTGCCGGTCATACCGATGACTTCGGGAATTTGATCGTGGCGCGCATAGGGCGTCGCCCCGCTCATCGCGTCCAGGGGTTCAAGAAAGTCGCCGGTCTGAAAGCCGGTGCGTGGGTACGAGACGGCCTCACTCTCCCAGGTAGGTGCAGCTCCGCCCCCCGCGCGGCCGACATCATGGCAACTGACACAGGCGCTCAGATACAGCCTTTTGCCGGCCCGCTGTTCCGGGCTGAGCTGCTCGTCGGCATCCAGTGGAATCTGTCCCAGCACAAATGGAAAAGCGGCCACGTAACGTTGATGGTCCGGCCAGCCGTTTTCAGCGGTGTGATAACGGGTGTTTTCCCTGGCCTTCAACATGAACTCATCACGCACGAAGGCGATGACCGCCTCAATCTCTTCGGCGCTCAACCGGTCGGAGAAGGGACCCATGGCCGAACCGGAAATCCCTTCGGTGAGCGCCTGACGCATCCTCTGCACGCTGAGGACGTTCGAATCGCTGGCGGTGAAATCGCGAGGCCGCGAACTCAACATGGCAGCCGCCACGGTGTTTCCGTCACCGGAATAGCCATGGCAGAAGTAACAATGAAAATTATATATCGCCCGGCCGTCCGGGCCGGATAGGGAGGCTTCGGATGCGAGCAACAGCCCAGCCAAGAGTAACCAGCGCATCGTCAGTGACCACCTCGAATTCGTCGATGGCAGGAATCGTTCGTCGCAGATTAGCAGCAAACATGCCAGCAATCCTCCTTCGGCTTGCTCTGGCGGCAACGCTGCTGTCACTGTATGCCTGTGGCGCGGCGCCACCAAAGGTGGAGAAGGCCGGCCCCATCGTATTCCCCAAACCGCCGGATCCGCCCCGTTTCGCCTATGAGGCAACGATTTTCGGTACCAATGCGGTCCGCAACGTCACAGAGGAAGACCGCTTGCGTCGTTTCTTTACCGGCACCACGGAACGTGACGGCATCGCCTTCGCAAAACCTTTCGACGTCGCCACCCACCAGGGGCGTCTGTACGTCACCGACACCGTGCAACGCGCCATATTCGTTCTGGACTTTGCCAAGCAGAAAAGCTTCCTGTTTGCGGATCGGGGCGACGAAGGCGATGTGCATAAACCCTTGGGCATTGCCATCGACGCCAAGGGCACGGTGTACGTCTGCGACGGCACCAAGCGCGCCATTCAAATCTACGATGCCGACGGAAATTACCTGCGGTCCGTGGACCTGTCCGGCTGGGCCGCTCGGCCGGCAGGAATCGATGTCAGCCCCTCCGGCGACAGGCTTTTCGTGATCGATACCGGCGGCGTGGAAACCGACGATCATCGCCTGGGCGTGGTGGACGCCAACAGTGGCGAGCTCATCCGCACCATCGGAAAACGCGGCAAGGCGGACGGCGAACTCAATCTTCCCCGCGATGTTCGCCTGGGAAAGAACGGGCTGCTGTATGTGACCGACGGCGGAAATTTTCGCGTGCAGGTTTTCGACCAGGAAGGCAGGTTCGTGCGCAAATGGGGTCAGCCAGGGCGGCATCTGGGGCAGTTTTCCCGGCCCAAGGGTATCGGTTCGGACCCCGAAGGCAACATCTACGTAGTCGATGCCGCCTTCGGCAATTTCCAGATCTTCGACCCCGACGGCAATCTGATGCTGTTCGTGGGCGACCGTTCCACCACGCTGGAACCGGCCAAGTTCATGCTGCCCGCCGGTATCGACGTGGACGAGGACGGCAGGGTCTACCTGGTCGATCAGTTTTTCCGCAAAATCGATGTATTCCGTCCCATCAGTCTGGCGGAAACCACCGGCTGGTTCGGTAAACGGGCACGGGACCAGTGAGGTATCCCGTCGTCACCGCCGCCTTTTCCTTACTGCTGATTTCGGCTTGCAGCGAAGAGAATATGGTGCGCAAACCGGTACAGGTAAAACCCGCTCCGGTCAGACCAGTGCCAGTAATCAGGTCGCCGACGCAGCCAGTGCCAACCGAAGCGGTGTCGCGTGAGAAGACGAAAGCAGGCAGCGACAGGGAAGTCCCACCCCCCGTTGCCAGCCCACCTGAAGCAACGACGTCAAAACCGGCGGAACCCGAACCGGTACGTAAACCCCCACCCAAGCCGAAGGTAGCGCCGAGGAAACCCACGCCGAACAAACCACGTTTCGGCAAAAAAGCCGATATCTACGACCCACAAAGTCCGGCATATCGGCTATTGCAAACCTCCTCTGAGGCAATGAACCGTTTCCCCGCCGACGGACAGGGCAACATCGATTGGGTCCAGGCCCTGCAGAAAGGCATGATCGCGCCACGCGCACAGCGGGATCGGGAGGGAAAAATGAAGGTGTTGGACCTGGACGTCATCATGAAATCAACACGGGAAATGCCCTGGGTGAAATTCCCCCACAAGGCCCACACCGAATGGCTGGCCTGCGAAAACTGCCACCCCTCCCTGTTCGTTCGCAAAAGCGGCGCCAATCAGGTCTCCATGGACGACATCATGAAAGGGCACGCCTGCGGCCAATGCCATGATCGCGTCGCCTTTTCCATTTTTGCCTGTGAGCGATGCCATTCGGTGGTCCATCCGGGGTCACCAAAAGCCTGGTGGTAGCACGTTCACCTGAACCCATCGAGGATGAATCCAATGCGAAGCACCCTTGCATTGCTGCTCGGGCTGGTACCAGCCCTTTCCGCCCCGGCACTGGCCGATGACCCGCGGATCTTTTCCACAGAACGTCTGTTGAGCCAGTCCTCGCTGGTACGCAAGATCGAGCAAAGCGACTCGGCGGCGGCCAAGCAAAAACTCGAACAGGCCCGCGGTCATCTCAACGCGGCGCGCACTGCCAGCCGGTCTGGCGACATCCAGGGAACAAAGGAGCAGCTGGACCTGGCCAACCGAAACGCCTTCGAAGCGGCCCGAATGGTCAGTGGCGATGAGATACTCGCCAAGGCGAAAGCCGACTTTGAACGTCAGATGGAAAGCGTGCTTGCCCTGCGTACCGCCTACCTAACCGTCGCCGCTGAGAATCCAGCAGTGGATACCCATGGGTTGGAAAACCAAACCGAGCGACGCCTGGAACGAGCCGGAGCTGCGGCCGGCAAAGCTGATTACAAATCGGCACGCCACTCTCTCGATGAGGCCTATCGAGACCTGCGCACGGGATTGGAAGAGCTGCGCAACGGCCAAACCCTGGTCCGGTCCCTGGACTTTGTGACGCCCGCGGACGAATTCGCCTACTATCAGGAAAAAATCCAAAGCCAGCAGCAGGCCATCGCCGTCCTGGTACAGCGCGTGGAACAACCCGGAACGCGAAAGATGATCGAATCGATTACCCAAGGCGCCCAGGGCATGGTGCGGGACGCGCAGGGGCTCGCTTCCCATGGCGACTACGACAAAGCCATTCCGATTTTGGACAAGGCCCTGACGCGCTTACAATCTGGCCTGATGATGGTCATTCGCTAGGAGGTAGCCAATGCGTTTGCCGCTCGTACCGCTCCTGTTCGCTCTCTGCGCGTTGCTCAACGGCAACGCGGCAGCATCTGACGCCCAACGGAATCTCGAGTTCCTCGGCTTTCGCTCGCAGATTCCCGAAGACTGGCAGCCCAACACACCCAGCAGCAGCATGCGCGCTGCCCAGGTGATGGTTCCCGGCGCAGACCCTGTGGAAATGATTGTCTACTACTTCGGTCCTGGTCAGGGCGGCTCGGCGGAAGCGAATATTGCCCGTTGGCAGGGCCAGTTCCGCCCCGTGGACGGTAAGCCGGTGGAAGCAATGGTGGACCATTTTCAGACCCAGGGCGGTTTCCCGGTGACATGGGTGGAGCTTCGCGGCGACTACGCCCGCGGTGTAGGCATGGGACCGATGGGCGAGTACAAGCCGGACCGGATACTCATCGCCGCCGTCACCGAAACACCAAAGGGAAATCTCTATATACAGTTCCATGGTGAGGCCGATAATGTGGCGAAGCACAAGGAGAAATTCCGGAAATTCGTAGCGAATCTCGCGCCGCTGCCTGAACAGTTTTAGCAAAACTGCTCGAAACAGGGCACGGCGGGTCACCAGACATTCGCAGCCGACCTCCGCCAAGTCACTTTCCACACCAATGGCGTTCACGAAGCGATACGTTACGCAATCCACACCAGCCACAATATATCCAGGATTGATGCGCAAGCGAATCAGTATGTTGGGAATGTCTTCGGCAACAAATTCCCGCCCACCCAGCCTGGGCAGGAAGTCATCGTCGTCGTCCTCGATCAGTTGTCCTTGAAAATCGGACTCGGCGGAATAGATGAAATACGGAGTTAAATCAATCAGCCTTGACCAATACCGGATTGCACACCCCGGATGAGTCGATGTTCTGAATTCGCTGCCAATTGCATCTCCAATGCATCCAATTTCTGCACTATTTTCTCTGACAGAACGCTCAACTCTTCGAAAAGCCTAGTGGTATCACCTGAACTTTTTCCGTGCTTGACAGCGACAATTTCTCTAATGACCTCGTGAAGCCTTCGGTGCGGTTGTTCTAAATCCTGCATCGCCTGGAGACTGCCGTACCTCTCCATGCCTTGCCCGTAATACCATTTTCCCAGCATGCATTCTTGATGTGAGGTTACTTCATCCGCCGATAGCGAACCGACGCCATTCAGGAAGCTGTTCACGCGGGCGAGCCAAGCAAGATGCACTCCCTTAGCCTTCTCAATGTCCAAGTCAGAATCGCCGTCCACACGAAAATGGCTGACAAGGCGTTGCAGTTCGGTTATCAAGTCTCCCAATGCGGCAGAGTTTTGCCGGGCCCGATTGGTTTCCAACGCTATCTCGCGACCGGCCTGACTAACCTCTTCGGCTGACCGATGAATGTGTTGCGCAACCGAACTCTGCTCCTCAACGGCCACGGCGATTTGCCCATTCAGGGAGGATATGGTTGTCACCGCTTCCTCAATGCGTGAAAGGGCGTCGATTGCCGTACGCGCATTATCCAGGTTCGACTTGGTCATTTGCCGGCCGGCATCCATCAAGTGCACAGCGTCCCCTGCACTTTGTCCCAATCGTGAAGTCATTTCTTCGATCTCGATCGTGGAGGCATGGGTGCGTTTGGCAAGCGTACGGACTTCGTCGGCAACCACGGCGAACCCCCGGCCACTTTCTCCGGCGCGGGCTGCTTCTATGGCGGCATTCAGCGCCAGGAGGTTGGTTTGGTCCGCGATCCCGCGGATCACATCCACTACACCTCGTATTGACTGAGTATCGCTGTCCAACCGGCGCATTAGATCGGTCGCTCCACTGAGCCTATCGGCCAGGCAGTTGATACCGCCAGCCGTATCGGAAACTATCGTCTTCCCGGTCCGGGCCTCCCGCAGGGCGCTTTGCGCCGCTTCGTCTGCCTGGGAGGCGCTCCGGGCCACCTGCTGCACCGATACAGACATTTGTGTGATTGCCGATGCGACTTGATCGAGTTGACTCTGTTGGAGTCGGATGCGATCAGAAATATTGCCGACGGCGTTGTTAGTGGAGGCGACGCCGGACGTAACACGGTTTGCGGTCACCACCGTCTGCTTGATTACGTGACGAATATGACTGACGAACTTGTTGAAACTGAATGCGAGTTCACTCATCTCGTCGTTACCGTCTGCGGCCAATCCCTTGGTTAGATCACCTTTGCCTTCGGCAACTTGAACCATGGCTTGCTGGCATTCATTTATGGGTCGCGCGATGGAAGCGACAATTAGTACGGCCACGACGATACCAGCCAGCAATCCAAAACCCCCAATCAGAGCGACGATCGCCGAAGCACTTTCAGCTTGACTCAATAGATTGTCGCTGGCTTTCCGTATATTGGTTTCCACCATGGTCACCAACTCATCCAACTCACTCTCAAGATTCAATACCAGGGGAATTATCTCCTGCTGCAATAGCCAACTGTCGGTTCGCCATTTTTCCGAGCCATGAGTCGCGAACAGCTGTTGCAAGTGCGGCTCCAGGGCATTGAGGTTAACCGTCATATCCTGGGTGAACGCCTCCTGTTCAAAGGTGAATTTATCGGACCAGGAAGCGCTGCGGCCTATCAAATCCCTTGCGCGAGAATAATAGGAATAGACGTTCTCAAGAGGCCCATCGGTCCGGAAAGCGAGATAGGTACGAATGTCTAGAATCATGTTGGCAACGGCGCTTCGCAGTTCAGAGTACACGTTCGTCCGCTCAGTATGCCCGTCACCCTGTTCGCCGTCGTTTATTTCCGATCTCAACAGATCGGCAGACAATTGGGTCAAGCTTCGCGTGATTGGGTTGATGTTCCGATTGGCGAACGCGACGCCCGGATAGTTCGCCTCCCGATCCGTAACCAACCGGACAACATGATCTCCAGACTCGCGTAGTTTCTTGATCTGCTCCGAAACGCTGTTGAGGATCTCCTTCGCCCTCAGGTCGTCGGCAAACAGCTGTATGTGCATTAGCGCGTCGACCCGAAGGCGCAATCCATCCAGAATCGCACCAAAGTCCGAAGCCAAGGAGGGGTCGGCGGTAGAGGTGTAGAAACCGAGTTTTCCTATAGCATCGCGAAGTGCCGCGCTTTCTCCCTTGATAGCAAGAGCTTCAGGCTGGCTATGGTGCACCACATTCCGAATGGTGGCCGTGACCTCCCGATAGCTGGTCAGCTGTATGACTGCCAATGCAAGGAGGAGGATCAGTGCGGACAGGAAACCCAACGCTATTCTGCGCCGTATCGTAATATTCCGCAGTAGCTTAATTATCATATTATGATACCCATTGGCATGTGCACGCATCGTTTCGATGTTTTCGGCGACAAGGTCGGAAGCTTTATGAACAACAAGATTTTGGGTGACGCAATCCGAGGTTTCGGGATCTGCTCGGCAAAGAGTCGGTCAGCCTCAAACTCGTGCTGAGTTCGCGGCGGAAGTCAGGGTTCCACTTTTCTGATAGGCGTTCCGTGGTATCCGATCTTAGGGCTTCTGTCGTAAGGGTGAGGCAGTCGATCCTCCAGGGATGGATCCAGGACGACCCTCGGATCGGGCACTAAGAAATGCAATCGCCTACCTTATTAACCCGTAGTCCACGTATTGGGGTCTACCCCAATCGTCACCTTTAATTCCACAGTACCGAAAACCCGATGGAGGGACTCCAGAGTTCAGATTCGAGGTGTCGCCTCTGGCTTGGTATCGGCCGACTCCGAGCCTGGGTACATCTCCAGCACCACGGGCGTGGTGCGGACCAGGGGAACATTTGCTCCCTGTTGCCCAGTGGCCGGTGGTCGGCGGCGCGTCATCCGGTACAAACCGTAGAGCAGCAGCGCGAATGCCGAAAAGGCAGCCAAACCAGGCACCGCCGGCGGACCAAACAGGTCCATAGCGGTTCCCGCCAAAAACGGACCGGCAATGGCCCCTACTCCGTACACCATCAACAGGCCACGGGTAGCGCCTAAAACTTCACCGGCCTGCAGATGATCGTTGGTATGGGAAACGGCCAAACTGTAGATGGGAAACATCAATCCACCGTAAACGAAGCCCATCGTCAGCAGACCGTGCGTACCACCCATGACGATAGCGGTCACCACGGAAGCCGCCAGTGCCGTAAGACCGATGACCGTGACCAGCACGACACGCCGATCCATTCGATCAGACAATAACCCGACCGGCCATTGCAGCAACACGCCTCCGAGTATTGTCAGAAACATGAGCCAAGCGATATCGACGGACGGCATCGCCAGCGCATGGGCGAACGCCGGGGTCATGCCCCAAAACACGCCGGTCAAAAGTCCGGAACCCAGGGCACCGGCCGTCCCCAACGGGGAAATCGTCAGCAGACGCCGCAGGCCGAAGGCTGTGCCGGTTTCCAGCAAGGGTTCACGCAGGCGAGTGGCAGCAATCGGCAAAACACTGATCACCAACAACAGAGCCGCCACGACGAATAAGTCCAGGGCCACCGGGTCCGCCGCAAGCGTAAGGAACTGGCCCAGCGCCAAGGCAAGCAGGGTGGTCATCATATAAATGCCGAACACACGGCCCCGGTCCCGGTTTTCGGTCTGCGAATTCAGCCAGCTCTCCACGACCATGTAGACACCCACGACCGCGCTGCCATTCAATACGCGCAGCGGCAGCCAGGCCCAGGGATACACCCATAATCCGCAGGCCAGGGCCGCGGCGGTGGCCAGGGCTGCAAAGAAAACAAAGGCGCGTATATGACCGACCCGGCGCACCAGGGTTGGCCCCAAAAGGGTGCCAAGAATGTAACCCAGGTAGTAACCACCCATCACCAGACCGATTTCGGTGCTGGAGAATCCCGCCAGACCACCGCGCACGCCCAGCAGGGTACCCAACAGACCCAAGCCCATCAGGAAGATGGCGAGGCCACCGAGCAATATGCCAATGGTGGAGGTCATAAACGTTTCGCACCTTCAGGGCAGAGCAATGGATGCATTGTTTAACCGGGCGGCCGCAAAACCCCTGCGGAAACGCAATTTTGGCCTATTTTCCAATAAATGAGGGACAGCGATCCGCCTCCTCTCGCTACGCTTCGTATTCACGGAAAAGCTCGACTGCCGGCACACCGTCAGGACGCAGGCCGGCACTACACAATCAGCGAGCAAACACGCAACCAATCAACAAACACACACTCGCCTTGATCCGGGGCTATGCTTTCGGTTTGGCATTTCCTCCCGAGCCGGTACAATTCCGGCTCGCTGAACAACCCCAAGGGCGTAACGGACTTCCGAGCTATGAAGGTGAACAAGATCTGTGTATTGGGCGGCACTGGCTTCGTTGGCGGCCATATCGTCCAGCGGCTGGCCGCGTCCGGCAAGGAAGTCACCGTCATCACCCGCCATCCGCAGCGCAATCGCAACCTGCTGGTCACCCCCGGCGTTCGCCTCGTTCGCGCGGACATCCACGATCAGGCCACGCTCCAGGCCCAGTTTGCCGAGCACGATGCGGTGATCAACCTGGTGGGCGTTCTCAATGAGTTTCCCCGCCGCGGCGTCACCTTTCGCAAGGTGCATGTGGAACTGGCCAAGACCGTGGTCGAGGCCTGCCGCAAGGCCAAGGTGAAGCGCCTGCTGCACATGAGCGCGCTGAACGCCGACGAGGCCCACGGCACGAGCGAATATCTGCGCTCCAAGGGCCTAGCGGAAAACCAGACCTTCATCGCCGGCAGCGCCGAGATTGCCATCACCAGTTTTCGTCCGTCGGTGATCTTCGGCCCCGACGACAGCTTCTTCAACCGCTTCGCGCAGTTGTTGAGACTCAGCCCGGCGGTATTCCCGCTGGCCTGCCCCAACAGCAAGCTGTCGCCGGTCTATATCGGCGATGTGGCCAGCGCCTTCGAAGCGGCGCTGGAGAACCCGGCCAGTTTCGGCAAGCACTACGACCTCTGCGGGCCACGCACCTTCACCCTCAAGGAACTGGTTGAATACACCGCCCGCTGCCTGGGCCTGAAGCGGCTCGTGGCGGGCCTGGGCCAGGGTCTTTCCAAGTTCCAGGCGCGGGTTTTCGAGTTCGCCCCCGGCAAACCCTTTACGCGGGACAACTATCTCTCGCTGCAAATGGACAGTGTGTGCAAGGATGACGGTCTGGCGGCCCTGGGTGTCAGCCCCACGGATATCGAGGCCGTGGTACCGGCCTATCTTTCGGGCAAGAATCAGCGCCAGCGCTACAACCGGTTCCGCGGTCTGGCAGGCCGCGGCTGATTCGCCCATCGCTCCCTACCAATGCGCGCGCGCCATGGCGGGCGCACTCTCCCGGTGTTATGCCCATGACGTCGATCCAGGATCGCATCGCTTCGGAACTCAAGGTCAACCCGCGTCAGGTACAGGCGGCCGTCGCGCTGCTGGACGAAGGCGCCACGGTGCCCTTTATCGCCCGTTACCGAAAGGAGGTCACCGGCGGCCTGGATGACATTCAGTTGCGCCACCTGGAGGAACGCCTGCGCTACCTGCGTGAGCTGGAGGAACGTCGCGAAACCATCCTCAAGAGCATCAGAGAGCAGGAAAAACTGACACCTGAGCTGGAAAACGAGATCCTGACCGCCGATACCAAGACGCGGTTGGAGGACCTCTACCTGCCCTACAAACCCA
>JAGRGI010000089.1 GCA_020445565.1 Chromatiales bacterium | reverse complement strand
GTCATGCCGCTCGACATGCCGGAGTCGGTGCTGATCCGCTTCAAGGGCAAGATGCAGGAAGGCGTCACGCTGCGCGATCTGGTCAACGCGATTCCTTATGCCGCGATTCAGCAGGGTTTGCTCACGGTGGCCAAGAAGGGTAAGAAGAACATCTTCTCCGGCCGCGTTCTGGAAATCGAGGGGTTGCCGAACCTGAAGGTGGAACAGGCTTTCGAGCTCTCCGACGCCTCCGCCGAGCGATCTGCCGGCGGTTGCAGCATCAAACTCGACAAGGCACCGATCATCGAGTACCTGAACAGCAACGTCACCCTGCTCAAGTGGATGATCGCCAATGGCTACCAGGATGCCCGCACCCTGGAGCGCCGCATCAAGGCGATGGAAGACTGGCTGGCAAACCCACAACTGCTCGAAGCGGACGCCGATGCCGAGTACGCGGCGATCATCGATATCGACCTGAATGAGATCAAGGAACCGCTGCTGGCCTGCCCGAACGACCCGGACGACATCAAACCGCTCTCCGCGGTCGCCGAGACCAGGATCGACGAAGTCTTTCTCGGTTCCTGCATGACCAACATCGGTCATTTCCGTGCCGCCGGCAAGCTGTTGGACGGCAAACACGACATCCCCACCCGTCTGTGGATTGCCCCGCCGACCCGCATGGACCAGCACCTGCTCACCGAGGAAGGCTACTACGGCATCTTCGGCCGGGCCGGAGCACGCATGGAGATGCCTGGCTGTTCACTGTGCATGGGCAATCAGGCGCGGGTGCATGACGGCGCGACCGTGGTGTCCACCTCGACCCGCAACTTCCCCAATCGACTGGGTAACGGCGCCAATGTGTTCCTGGCGTCGGCAGAGCTGGCGGCCATCGCCTCGATCCTTGGAAAGATTCCGACTCACGAGGAATATCTGGCCCATATCAAGGACATCGATACCATGGCGGAAGACATCTACCGCTATATGAATTTCGATCAGATCGAGGAATATCAAAAGGAAGCGGCCAAGGTGATTCCAGTCGTAGCCGCCTGACCGGTGCACACAGGCTTGCCCACTGAAAGCGGGCAAGCCTGTCGTTGGAGGACCGGCTACGGCACGGCCTCGTCCACCGGCTCTGCTTCCGTTACGGTCAACTCGGACACCGAGCCGTCCCGGCAGGCCTCGTGTTCCAAATCCTTGTACAGACAGAACCGCAGGTTGGCCCGCTTGGCAGCAAACATGGCGGCATCGGCGCGCCGGATCAATTGATCCTGCGTCTTGCCGTCTTCAGGAAAGAAAGAAATACCTATGCTTGCCGGAATGCCCACTTCCCGGCCTTCAAGGGTAACCGGCCGGCCAAGGGCTTCAAGTATCTTCTCCGCCACCTGCTCGGCATCGCGCTCCTCGTCGATGTCATCCAATAGCACGATGAATTCGTCACCGCCGTAGCGCGCCACCGTATCGCTTTCCCTCACACAGCTTCGTAACCTGCTGGCCGTCTCCTTGAGCAATTGGTCGCCCGCCTCATGCCCCAGTTCGTCATTGATAGGCTTGAACCGGTCCAGATCCAAATACAACAGCGCAAGACGGCGATTCGAACGGCGCGCCTTGGAAAGCCCCACGTCCAGGCGATCCCGGAACAAGGATCGGTTCGGCAGACTGGTGAGATAGTCGTGTTCGGCACTGTGCATCAGTTGCCGTTCCAGGCGGCGGCGCTCGGAGATATTGGTCAAGGCCAGGCAGACGTTGACGCCATGATCGAATTCGGGAGGAATAGACGCCTGAAATATCACAAAGAATCTGCGCCCCTTGAGGGTGATGATCACCGTTTCTGTGTCGAAGCGGTTGTTACCCCTGGCCAGGGCGATAATAAACTCCCGCCAGGCGGCGAAATTGTCGCCCTGAAACAGTGAAACAAACTGATTCACCAGCGCATCGCGGGAATCAGCCTCAGTGAGCATCAGGGTGGCCTCATTGACCTCGGCGATTTTTACGCTCTCGATCAATTCAGCCACGATGTGGGTATTTTTGGCGAGGTAGACAGACAATGGCACCTTTAGGGACTTTTCCAGTTCGTGGATACGTTCGCGCAACTGGCTGACATCCAGATCCCAGAGGGAAACCGCGGTATGGCGAAAGATATGTTCGTAGCGACGGTTGCTGCGTAGCGCATGAGCCTCGCTCAGGTAGCGATCCGTCACGTCGCGGCAGACCAGATGCAGACTGCCATTGTTACGCGACGCAGTTCTTCCACTGTCCACCTTGGCATGGACCCATAGTGGGTAACCATCCTGCCTGAGGATTCGAAATTCCTTATCGACCGGCTTGCTGTTGGCGGCACAGAGCCAGCTCTTCACCGAATCCAGATCACCCTCATGGACCAGCCGAAGAAACGCCTCGCCCACCAAATCCTCGACGCTGTAACCGATCCGGTTCGCCCCGGATGCGTTGACCAGCTCGACACGTTTGTCATCCCCGACCACCAGGTGCAGGTCCGGGGATGAATCGAACAAGGTGCGAAACTGCTCCTTCGCCATTCCCTTTGCGGACGTGGACTCCAGTTCGCGAAGCACCCAGCGCTGTATCAACGGCACCGCCAGATCGACGACCTCTACCACGGTTTTGGGAATAGGCTGGGATCTGGACGCAAAGTCGATACGCACCACGCCCCACCATTCATCCTCCTGGAACAGGGGGTAGGCCAGGAAGGTCTCCACACCATAGCGGGCGTAAATCTCGCTTTCTTTCCCTCCGAGTTCGGTCCGTTTTACCCGAATGCTGTATCCCGTTTCCCATTGCAGCATCCATTCCGGGCGAGGAGCGGTCTGGGTCCAGACGTCTGAGCCTTCGGCATTCGAGTTCTCAGGCACACAGGGAGGCTCCGCACTCCAGCGGTCGTGAAGTTGCAAACGCCCACCCCTGGGCGCGCCATTGGACACGTGTCTCAGCACCACGACACCGCAGGCCCCCGTCTGCTCCCCCAGTGTTCCCAGCACGCCTTTGTCAGGCGAATAGCTCTTTACCTTGGCGACGTAGCTCGCGACTTCGGGTTCTTCAAGCGGCGGAACGGGTTCTGCCGGTGCGACAGCCGGCTCGCGTCGAGGCGGTTCCCTGTGCAGGCTGACACCAATGAAGCCACGCTCACCGACACTGAAGCGCTCGACGTCACAGGCAGCGGTAAACGCCTCACCGGCACAGGTGCGGCAGGATACCGCCCGCCCCTTTGCGAGCATGCCAGGACCGCCCTGCCACACCAAGTGCCCGCCGCCATCTGGCTGGGCCAGGGAAGGAACCAATTGATAGATCGACTGCCCGAGGAGGCGATCATCCGAGCAGCCGAACAGATCCCTGGCCGCGTCATTGGAGGCAATCACCCGAAGCGAGCGGCCCACCGCCAAATATGCAATAGTGGAATTCGTCTGTAAGGGAGAGTTTTCATTCGACATTCGCCAACCCGAAAATGACCATACGACACAACCGGCGTCGTAAGAAAACCGCGTGTACCCCCCTTCCTGACGAGGTAACAACCACCCGATCCGCACACCAGCAGCGTCACGACCCTATCAGGGGAAGAAATCGCGCCGCTTTGCCCTTGTGCGTAGTACAACCCGAGGCATTTCAATGCCCGTCTTGTCGAACCTGTTCCCGCAAACAGGTGTTCCCGCTAGGTTTGTCGCCCTCATGCCACCGCAACGCGGCCCCCCGCGGGGGCGAACAACCTCAAGTTTATCGTAAGCCGGGTTGCCGGCGCATACGTCGACCACCCTCGGTTTCCAGCAGAATACTCTTTTTCAGCGATGGATGGGATTGGTCTGTGCCCGGCCGAGGAAATTGCCCTGGCAATAGTCGACACCCAGCTCCTTGACGATGGCGAAGGATTGCGGGTCCTGGACCCACTCGGCAACCATCACCTTCCCCAGGGAATGCCCCAGCTCCACCATCGCGGCCACCAGCTTGCGATCGGTGGGATCGTTGGCGATGTTGGCGATGAACGCACCATCTATCTTCAATATGTGAGCCGGTAAGTTCTTGATGTAATTATAGGAACTGAAACCGGAGCCAAAATCGTCAATGGCGAATTGGCAGCCCATGGCGCTCAGTTTGGCGATGTTCTCCCGCGTCTTGGCAAATTCCGCCATGCAGGATGTTTCCTTCAACTCGAACAGCAATCTCGACGGATCCAGATTATTCAACTCCAGCTTGTTCTTGACCAAGGTATAAACCGACCCGTCTTGCAGGGCCTGACCGGAAAGATTGACACTGAGTCGCAGCTCCTGATGGGTCACGACTTTGTCCGATAGATAATCGATGACCCGATCCAGTACCCATAGATCCAGGGCCCGAGCCAAACCAAGACGTTCGGCCGCCGGCACCAGCACCTGGGGAGACACCTCACTGCTCCCATTGTACCCCAGGCGCAACAGCACCTCGTGGTACGCGGGCAGGCCGCTGTCGGCATCGAACACCGGCTGAAACATGAAATGAAAACGATCCTCCGCCAGGGCCCGGCGAATCTCCGGCAACAGACGTTGATCGTGCTTGCGCAAGCGAATCTCGGGAGCGTCCTCACGAAAGACAGCGAGCGTGTTGCCTCCCTGGCGCTTGGCCAGATAGCACGCCTGCTCTGCCCGCGAGAGAATATCCTGGGAGCGGTTCGATGTTCCCCCTTCGCCAAACAGGGCGATGCCGATACTGGCAGTGGTCACTGGAAAACGGGTGTCGTTGTCCAGACGGAGGTTGCGTATACCGCTGAGCCAGCGTTCCGCCAGTTTCTGGGCGTCGGCCAGTTCGATCTTGTCCAGTACCAACGCGAACTGGTCGGAGCCGGTTCTTGCAATGGCCCTGGCTTCTCCAGCTACCGCCGAAAGGTAACGCGCCACTTGGGCAAGCAAGCGGTCTCCCACAGAATATCCGTATATTTCATTCACCCGCTGGAACTGATCCAGGTTGATCAGGAACAGAGCAGCGCCCAGGCCCGCGCTGCCCGCCTGCGTGGCAGTGACTTCCAAGGCTTGATAGAGCCGCTTGCGATTCAACAGACCCGTCAACTCATCCTGCGACACCAGATAGCGCAGCTTTGACTCCATGATCTGCTTCTCAGCGGGATCTTGCCGGAAAGTGGCAGTAATGCGCGCGCAGGCAACCCGCTCGGAATGTACCGCCAGGGAGCGTGCGACGGCCGACAGCAGTATCGGGGCGTTCACCTCGCCCAGAACGATCTCCGCGACACCGTTGGACGTCAATGTGTCCAGGTCCGCCTCACTGAGCTTGCAGTCTCCGGCCACCACCACAACCGCCGGCGAACTGGCCAGATTGACCGGGTCGATCAACTCCTGGCACAAAGCAACCGAATCCACCCCGGCCAAGTCGGCCGAAATCATCACCGCCGCGGGCAGAAGCTCACCGCTGCTTGCCGCCTGTATGAGAAAGCGGGTGAATTCGTCTCCGGTCCGATGAACCCGAACCGGCCCCATGCGGGCCGTCGCCAGCATGGGAACCAGGGATTCCACCAAACCTTGACTGCGCAGGATAAGATGGATGCCCCCAAAGCCCTCAGCACCCCTTTGCTGATTCTGCTTGGCAACGACAGACAATGGATAGCCGGACTGCCCCGCCCCGTTACCAGGCCGCTCCCAGGTTTCCGTTGCGTCTCCATTGATGATGCGACCTACCACCGTACCCCCTCTCACCCTAGCACCTGGAAATACTAAACAACCACGGGCAGTTAAGTTGTTGTTTTATTGTGTGACTACAGTCTATACGAATATGTCTCGCGCACCTCGCTGTCAAGGCTCCACCAAAGAACCGTGTCGTTGTTTTGCAAAGTGCCAGAACAGGATTCGCCAACACAAAATACTCCGACGCCCGTAGCGCTACAACACTGCCACTGCCTAATCGGCCGCTGACGCGGTATCCTGAAACCCACAGGATAATTTCCCCGTCCACGGGTTCGGAATATCCCTTTCGCCACCCTGCCCGATCCGTCCGGGCACACGACACTCAGCACGGGTCAATGCCCTACACTATGCGTCAACAATCGTTTGTGAAACCTCACCGGCACTCGTCACGACACGGCTCAAGGTGCAAGCGTTAGTCGCATGACCCCGCAGGACCTCATATCCCAATCCCCAAGGCTGGCGACCCTTCCTCAGGCATTTATCACCATCCTTTCAGTTCTGGACTCGCCGGTAAGCGGGGCCGAGGAGATTGCCGACGCCCTGGGCACCGACACCGCCCTTGCCAGCCGTCTGCTTCAGTTGGCTAACAGCGCCTACTACAGCGCCCGCAGGAAAATCAGCAGTTTGCAACAAGCCGTCAGCTTGGTAGGTCTGCGCAAACTGCGCAATCTGGTGCTTGGGGCGGCAGTCATGGAGGCATTTCGGGACCTGAATCCGGCCTTTATCTCCTTGAGCCGCTTCTGGCGGCACAGCCTGCATTGCGCCTCCGTGGCCAGAGAACTCGCCCTGCCCGTGGAGGGCCTTGATGCGGATTCCGCGTTTCTCGCCGGCCTGGTGCATGATGTGGGCGTACTGGTCATCTGCGACCAGCTACCCCACTACGCCAGGGAAATCATTTTGATGAGTGACGCCATGCAATGCTCCACCATCGAAGCGGAGCGGGAGCTGCTGAAGTTCGACCACGCAGATCTCGGCGGCGCACTGCTCGAGAACTGGCAGTTCCCCGCGGATATCGTCACCGCCTGTTCACACCATCACCCTACGCTGGAGACACAATCTCAGGATCTGTTATCCCACTGCGTGGCTTTGGCCAATCTGGCGGCGGCGGAGCAATGGCATCAACCCGTGGTTCGGCCGGAATCGACAGGCGAGCAGGACGCACTGGCGCGCTTGCTGAAAACCTTCCCAGGCGAACCCTTGCTGGCGATTCAGATCGGCAATGCCAACGCTGCGAATATGACAGCCTGGGTCAGCTCAACGGGCGATCGATAGCCGATCAAGTTCCTAGTATTAGCACATTCATACGGAAAACTGACTGCCTCATGGGATAACTCCGGTGTTGTACGCATCCAGGATTTTATTTATGGCGTAATGCGAAACATCGGGCAGATTTTCCCGATTTTCATGGCTCGGGGGACAATCCAGCAGGGGAGACAAGGTGTTTCATCGTAGCGCAGGGAAGCGCACACAACGGACCACGGATCAGAACACGCCACTGCGATTTCAACGGCAAATTGGGCCGACGCCGCGACCAACCGCATAGCCAACAGCAAGCGGCCCGACCCAGACCAAAGGAGAGCATTTAAATGTCTGACTATCGACGCAAGACCGCTTACCAGACGCGTGTGGACGCAGCTCAACGGGCATACGACCGGCCTCACCCGCGTCATCGCAACAACGGCGAGGAGTTTAAGTACCGCGCCAGCAATCGCCCCAGCCACATCGCCAATTTCACCAAGGGACTGCCCCACAACGAGATCACCGGCCTGCTCCTCAGCCCGGCGGACTACCGGCAGTTCGTGCTGGGGATACAGTCCGGCCGCTTCGAGGATTTCGAAAAGACCCCGCTGGGACCTGGCAAGTCTGCGGACTACCCCGGTTTACTGAGCACGCAGGAGATCAACCCCGGCGTCCTGCGTAATACCATCTGGAAATCGCAGATCGCCCAGAACGCCACGGGCAAAGACGGTGACCCCGGTGCCGACGTGCGCGCCTGGGAGAGTTCCGCCGGCGGCCTGGTTGAAGACTTGGAGGGGCCGGACGCGCTGGCCGTCACCATGCCACCCGCCCCCACCCTGGACTCGCCTGAGCTGGCCGCCGAGATGGGGGAGGTCTATCTCATGGCACTGATGCGCGACATCCACTTCTCCCAACTGCGCGATCCCTGTCTCGGCCCGCAATGCGAGACTCCTTCGGATAAACACTGTGGCTGCGACTGCAAGCCACGGGAGATCAGCCCCGAAAAAGCCGCGGACATGCTCTGCGACATCCGCGTAAAGCTCCCCGGCCAGTACGACTGCAAGAGCGACGTCGCCTACGAAAACCGTTGCGATGGCGGGGTCAACTGGTTCAAACAGGCATGCTGCGAACTCACCGACGAGGAGCGCGCCCGCCACCGCAGCCAGGTGGACCGCCAACACCTCTTCCGTGGCGTAACCGCCGGTGTGGACGTCGGACCGTATCTGTCCCAGTTTCTGCTGGTGGGAAACGGCGCCCGTGGCGGTGCCTATGGCCCTGAGGCAGGCTATATCAACTACGGTGCAATCCGCGCGGACCAACGGGTGCAGATCGCCACGCCCTGCAAGGACTATATGACCACCTTCGAGGCGTGGCTGGACGTACAGAACGGTGCCGATCTACGGGAACTGGAGAGCTATTGCCCGTCCAGGAAGGACAAATGCGGCCACTACGCCGGCGGCTTCCGTTTCATGACCACCCCCAGGGATCTGGCCACCTACGTTCACCATGACGCCCTCTACGAGGCCTATCTGAACGCCTGCCTGATTCTGCTCGGGCTGAAGGCGCCGAAAGATCCTGGATTGCCCTTCGGCGCGCCGGATATCGGCGACCACCAGCAAGGCTTCGCCCATTTCGGCGATCCGCACATCCTGACCCTGGTCACCGAAGTCGCCACCCGTGCGCTAAAAGCGGTGCGGTACCAGAAATTCAACAACCACCGGCGCCTGCGTCCCGAGGCCCTGGCCGGCATGGTCGACCGGCTGAAGTCCACCATCAATCCCGACGGCATCATGGACCCGGCCAAGCCGCTGGCCGACGCCTTGGAATGTTCAGGAATCCTGGAAGAGATTGCGAAGCACAACAAGTGTCAGAACAAGACCTTCGATGATCGCAAGAGCGACAGCTCCGGGAAAAAGGCACGCTACCTGCTGCCGATGGCCTTCCCTGAAGGTTCGCCCATGCACCCTGCCTATGGCGCCGGCCATGCAACGGTCGCCGGGGCCTGCGTGACCGTTCTCAAGGCCTTTTTCGACCACGGCTGGGAACTTCCCTACGCCTTCGAACCCAATGCCGACGGCAGCGAATTGGTTCCCTTGACCGTGTGCAAGCCGCTGACGGTGGAAGGCGAACTCAACAAGCTGGCCGCCAATATCGCCATCGGTCGCAACTGGGCCGGCGTGCACTACTACACCGACTACATCGAATCCCTTCGAATGGGCGAGCAGATCGCCCTGGGGATACTCGAAGAGCAGCGGCTCACCTATGGTGAGAATTTCACCATGACCGTGCCTCTGTTCGACGGTGGCGTGGTGCGCATCTGATTCGCTCGCCATAGGAAAGCCCCTCTGCCAACCCTGCCAGGAAGTCAAATCCTGGCAGGGTTTTTAATTGCCGGGCCAGGTATTCTGATGGGCAAGCACCTTATCCGCGTCCACGACCACCTCGCTCAAACCCATGCGTTGACAGCGCCAATGGCGGTTACTACCTTTCAACCACACATCCGCGCTACATCCCCTAGAGGTGGGTAATGAAAAACCTGACCATCGGTCTGATTTCCCTTGTTTACCTGGCCCTGTTTTCCATGCAGTCGGCCCATGCCCATTGCCAGATCCCCTGTGGCATCTATGACGACCACGCCCGCGTCCAGAGCATGCTGGAAGACGCGGCCACCGTTGCCAAGTCGATCAAACTGATCAACGAACTGGCCGGCAAGACCGACGCCCAATCCCAGAATCAGCTGGTGCGTTGGGTGATGAACAAAGAGAAGCACGCCCAGAACGTGATCTCCGCGATCAGCGACTACTTCCTCACGCAACGGGTCAAGGCGAAACAGGAAGATTACAAAGACAGATTGGTGAAACACCACGCCGTCATCGTCGCTGCCATGCAGGCCAAACAGAATGCCGATGAAAAGTTCGCGACAACGCTAACGGAAAGTATCGAGGCCCTGGCGCCGTATTATCCGGCGGAACACAAGCATTAAAACGACGGCTTAAAGCAGTGCGGCGGGCGTTTGGGTAGGGAAAGTCTGCGCCAGGAGGGCACAGTCAAGTGACACGGAGATATTCGTGCGTTCCCTATCCAATCGCTACCGACTGCTCGAAGGCTCAAGCAGCCAGTCATTCTCGCCGACGCGGCGATACACTTCACCTTCATCAGCGATCCGGAACAGGTGCAGCCAGCCGTTATCAACGAGGTGCCGTACTGTACCGTGACGCGCGATGATGTCATCCATCGCCTTGTCCGGCGCCTCGATGAATACGCTCAGTCGGACCGGTTCGTGCATCCAGCGTTTGCCATTGTGCAGTGATTGCATCGGCAGTCCGACGCGCAGATCGCCCCCATTGCCTTCGAACACGCCGATGGATCCACCGACGATGTTGTACAGCACCCTGTTGCCGCTGCCGAAGGTCTGATTGTCGACCAGCGAACCGTAGTACTGCATATTGATCCAGTTGGCGACCACCATCGGTGCGGTCATGATCAGGCCAAGGACGCAGAAATCAGCATCGTCCCGCCAGTCGTAATCGTGCAGAAACGCACGGCCATCCAGATCGGCACCTCGGCGCGGCAATGAAGGCGCCGTTGTTGGCCAGGGCCCATTCCGGCCGTACCTGCGACCAGACATTCGCGCGGCGAAAGACATCCCCGCCGGCCGCACGGCCCGGCCTCTGGTCGATCCCCATCAGGCCCGCGCGCTGCATACGGGTCAGTTCACCGAACTGCTGCCATGCCCCGCCAGAAGCACCAGACGAGCGAAAGTGCCGGTCATACTCATCGCCCGCAGGATGCGTTCGGCGTGATCGAGCCATTCGCTTTCGGGAATACCTTGTTCGGCCCCGTGGCCGCAACAGTGAGCGTGCGAGCCGATATCCGGCGCAAAACGGTCCACCTCCCTCTTGTCCAGGCCGTGGATAGCCAGATCGGGGACTGGCCGGCTCCAACCGAAACTGTCACTCACCAGCTTGGGGGCATACATCAAGCCAACGGCCTTGACGAAAGAAAATGTCGAGGATGCAGACAGCTTGAATCCCTTCCAGGCCTTGAACAGGGCCAGACGATTGCGACGTCGGTCGCGCACCCTGCGGTTTGCCCGCTCATCCGCTTTCAGCCGTTCGTGCACACGGTTTTCCGGGTTGAACAACACCGGCACGTGGGACCGGCCGACATCGGCGCCCAGTGGGACATACTCGACAAAGATGCCGAAAAAGCCGGCGAAATCCAGTGTCTGAACCTTCGACGAGACGGTTTCCAAAGAACGGCGAAACACCTCGGAACGCACGTCGATACAGAACGCTGCCTGTACCGAGGGACGTGCCGACGGGCCAGGGTTGCCCTGCTGTGCCGGTGTTCGGCTGAGCGACGCAATCACCTCACGCTGAAAACCGTTCTCCATTGCGTTCAGCATGATACGGTCGATCTCGGCCGCGGCCGGGCGTTTCGCCGAAGGCGACCGCATGCTGGCTTCGAGCATATCGCGCCACTGTGCGGCCAGCGCCGTGCTGTATTTTTCCTGGTAGGGCAGGATGTCCCACATCAGAACGGGTTCACCGCGACAAAATGTTTGAGCGGCCAAAGCGGGGCGATGCGGGCACAAGCCGTATCGATCAGCCTGTCCAACTCGCGGCGCCTGCTCAACGGCATGCGTGCGGGCGCTCGACGCTGATGGGCGCGCGGCTGTCCGCCTTTCCCCGCACGGTGGCATAATCAGCTCTGTCGGCGATCCTGAGTGCGATGGCGTTACTGGTGCTCATGCGTAATACATTCGCGTTGTTTGGCGCTGGCCAGACACGCTGCAGCAGGCGCGTGAGGTAGACGTCGATATACCGGCTGTTCGAACGCCTATCGCACAACGAGGACGATCTCTACATCATGGGCATTCGCCGGACGACATCGATGTGGAAGCCGAGCCATTCATGGACAACCCTCTCGTCGTGCTGGCCCCCTCGTCGCACCCGCCCACCGGACGTAAGCGCATTCCGTTCAAGACGCTTGGCAAAGAGAAGTTCCTGACCCGCGAACGCGGCTCGGGCACGCGCATCGCGCTGGAGCGATTCTTCGCCGAACGGGACACGCCGTTGAACATCCGCATGTTTTCCTGCCTCTGCCCTATTATCAGCGAATTTGAGCAACATGATGAACATGTCTAAGTCCTCGCTTTTTTCAACAAGTCATTGGGCTTTCTCTGCCTTGACAGATAAGGCATCGAGCCAATCGCACATTTTCTCCACCTCCCGCTTCACATAGTTGTAGTCATCGAAGGCATTACCCAACGTCGCCACTCCCTGGCTCCAGGACAACACATGCAACGCAAGCACATCCGCTTCCTGCATATGGCCAAGCTGGGTGAACTGATTTCGCAGCCACACCCGAAAGAGTGTAAAAACCTTATTGGCCTCGGCTCTCGACGTGTGGTTCAACTTGGCGAGCTCCGTACACAATGTACCCACTGGACAGCCATAGTCCTTGATCAATGACCAGTTTGTGAGCAGAATTTTAATGTAGCTCTTGATACGGTCTTTCGGCGTCGCACCACTCGTTTCCCAGTCCACCAGCATGTGCTCGGTCCTGTCCAGCCGGTTTCTGATGACGGCATCAAGGATGTCATCCTTGGTCTTGAAGTGATGATAAAAATTGCCGCGCGATATATTAACCGCCTTGGCAATGTCGGCGAAGGATGTATGATCGAAACCCTGCCGGTAAAATAAATCGTCGGCAGCCGCTACAATCTGCTTTCGTGTGGCACCGTGCCCCATACTGTTTTGTCTCTAGGCAACTTGCGCCTGACCATAGAACGGATAGTCGGTATACCCCGTTTCACCGCCGCCATGAAAGGTGTTGATATCCGCCTCGTTCAAGGGCAGGTTCTCCTGATAACGGCGCACCAAATCCGGGTTCGCCAGAAATGGAACCCCGAAAGCCACCAGGTCTGCATTGTTGTTTGCTAAGGCAAGTTGAGCACGTTCCAAGTCGTATCCGTTATTAGCGATATAGGCCCCATCGAATCTTGAACGAAGCTGTGGATAATTGACGGTGCTGACCTTGGTCATCATGTCACCTTCAAGTACATGGAGATATGCCAGGCCGCGCGAACCCAATTGCTCAGCAAAATACTCGAAATGTTTTTGTGGATCGGTATCCGACATGGAGTTGAAACGGTTTTCCGGACTCAAACGCACACCGATACGATGTCCCGGCCACACCGTGGATATTTCATCCAAAATATCATTGAGAAGACGCATGCGATTCTGGACGTTTCCGCCGTAAGCATCAGTGCGTTTGTTGCTTCCATCGCGCAAGAATTGATCAATGATGTAACCATTGGCTCCGTGGATTTCCACGCCATCGAATCCTGCTTGCTTGGCCAGTTCGGCACTCTCCCTGAACTGTGCCACAAGATCAGGAATTTCATGTGGTTCAAGGGGGCGTGGTGTCACGAAAGCCTGCATACCGGTATGGGTTACAGCCTGGCCTTCGGGTTGGATGGCTGAGGGGGCGACGGGCAGGCCCTTCTCCGGCTGAAAACTGGGATGCGAGATTCGGCCGCAATGTTGAAGCTGGACAAAGATACGTCCCCCTTCTTCGTGAACCGCGTCGCTGACACA
This sequence comes from Chromatiales bacterium, assembly GCA_020445565.1. Lineage (GTDB taxonomy): Bacteria > Pseudomonadota > Gammaproteobacteria > JAGRCI01 > JAGRCI01 > JAGRGI01. The sequence goes on along the minus strand of JAGRGI010000089.1, from coordinate 23,603 downwards.
TCGCCACCCTTCAACATGAGCATCCTGGTAAAGCCCTGGCGTGAAAGGGTATCCAACAGCCTGCGGCGAAACAGGCGAAGATTCAGTAACGATCAGCCCTGCGTCAGCCCGTTGCCGGTAGTGCGTCGCCATTATCGCAGTAGCAACGCCATTGGCATCTGCCCGGTTTCTGGTCATTGGCGCCATAACCATCCTATTGGCCAGTAACAGGTCTGCCAGTTGAAATGAGTCGAACAGATTTGCCGTCATGAATACCCCCTGCCGGACAAAATCCAGCGACAATAGTAGGACACCAGCCCTAGTTTTGGAAACACTAGGACAGTTGACCTACTATTGTCAAGCGAAGAGATTGGGACGGCCCCAGTGAGATCGGGGTCCACTATTCCTACGATCGCCTGACGCGATGCAGCGCTCGCTCAAACACGACACCATGAACGGCACACGACACTTGAAATCGCTTCCGTGCCTGTGACCCCCTGGAACCCGAAACTGGGCAGGGCACATAGCGTCATCCAGTGGCTTTCTGCGCCCACGGCGGTTCCGACGTCCGTCAACCGGCTAGCCGCTGTTTCAGAAACTGGTTCACGACCGATTCCAATCGCGTCTGTTGAAACGGTTTGACCAGGAAACCTGAGGCCCCGGCCGCCAGGGCGGTGCGCACGTTTTGCACCGAGCTGTGAGCGCTGAGCATGCAGACGAACAGGTCTGGAAACTCCCCGCGCAGTTCCTTCAAGGTAGACAGGCCGTCCCGTCTGGGCATATCAATGTCCAGAAACACCATATCCGGTCGGTAGCGCCCTATCCTGGCCAGGGCCAGTTCGCCGTCCTCGGCCCGCAGGATGCGTTGCACACCGAGATTGCGCAGGCTTTTCTCCAACATATCCAGCAACAGGGGGGTGTCGTCGGCAATGAGCACACCTACCTCGGCCAACAACTGGCGAGGGTCGGGAGCGCGTTGAACCGGCTCGGATCTCGGCTCATCACCCTCGACAAAGCCGAAGTCGAGTAATTCGCGGTACAGATCCTCATCGTTCAGTGTGAGGCCGGCACCGGCAAGGAGCTGCCCGTCCTTGTTGTAGACCGGCATGGGCAGGGGTTCGCCGAAGTGGAAGAGTTCCGTGGTAAGACGGCGCACGATGGTGTTCTCCGTTCAGCGGGTTCGGACATTTGCCACGCAGGCGCGCAATTGGGCAAGCAACGAGGGAATATGCTGACTTTCCTGGTCTCGGGCGGCTTTTTCCAAATCCGCGCCCGCACTGCCCAGCTCCGGGTGACCCAAACCGCCAGCGACTCCCTTAAGCTGATGAGCGAGGGAACTCAGCCGTTGAAAATCGCCCTGCTCAACGGCCTGTTCCATTTCCTTCAATGTACCGGGCAGGCTGGCCACGAAACGTCCGATAAGTTCACTCAGCTCCGGGTCTTCCGGTGCGATGCTGGCGTCCGAATCAGTTTCAGTCATCGGTAGATAAGTTGCGATGACCTTATAAAGAGCCTGCCAGTCCACCGGTTTGGTGAGAAAGTCACTGCATCCGGCATCCAAAGCCTTGTCCCGGTCGCCGTTCATGGAGTGAGCGGTAAGGGCGACGATGGGACCCTCGTAGAGGGTCATGCGCAGCAACTGCACCGCCTCCAGACCGCCCATCACAGGCATTTGCAGGTCCATCAGAATCAGATCGAAATTCCCGGTCAGAGCCTGTTCCACCGCCTGTTCGCCATTCTCCACCACCTCGACTTCGGCACCGGTCTTGGCGGCATACAGGGAGATGAGTTGCTGATTGTAGGGGTTGTCCTCCGCCAACAATATTCGGCCGCTCACACGCGGCACCTGCGCGCGCGCCGTTGCTGAGGCCAGCTCTCCTGGCAGTATCGACACGTCGCGCAACAGCTCCACGTCGTCCAACGGGCCGGTGTCCACGGTGACGATAAAGATGCTGCCCACCCCCGTCTCGCTGGCTACCTGGATGTCGCCACCCAATCGTTGAGCGAGACGGCGGGAGATACTCAAGCCCAGCCCGGTGCCGCCGAACCGGCGGGTGGTCGAAGCATCGGCCTGCACGAAAGGTTCGAACACCCGCGCCTGTTGTTCCAGCGTCATGCCGATCCCGGGATCGAACACCGTGCACATCAGTTGTTGTTTTTCCGGTTCACAGCTCAACACCATGCGCACTTCGCCCTGTTCCGTGAATTTGATGGCGTTGCTGTACAGGTTGTAAAGAATCTGCTTCAGCCGGGTCTGGTCAGTTCGTATGGTCCGTGGCAAGGGTGGCATATAGTGGAATTCCAGCCCCAACCCCTTTGCCGCCGCTTGCGAGCGTATGGCGGAATTGCATCCACCGAACAATTCCAGCAAATTGACCTGGGTGGTTTCCAGTTCCAGTCGATCGGCCTCGATCTTGGAAAGGTCGAGAATGTCGTCGATCAGCGAACGCAGGTGGCGGCCGTTGTCGACGATGGCCCGCAGGGATTCAGCGAGATTCTCAGCGCCCTGAGTGCCGTCCAGACTGGCCTCGGCAAAGCCGATGATGGCGGTCAGCGGAGTACGGATTTCATGGCTCATATTGGCCAGGAATTCACTCTTTGCCTTATTGGCCGCCTCTGCCTTGGTACGGGCCTGCTCTAACTCGCGCTGAGTGGCGACTCGCTCGTCGATGTCGGTCTCGATGGCGATGAAATTCAGCAACTCGCCCTGGGCATCCAGCACCGGCTGGATATCCAGGCTGACCCAATAGGGCCGGCCGGATTTGTGGTAGTTCACCACGTCCACCTGCACCGGTTCGCGGGCCCTGATGCGTTTATGCATCAGGGCAATACTTCGGGGGTCGGTTTCCGGGCCTTGGAGCTTGACTCCCGGTACGCGCCCCACGGTCTCTTCCAGGCTATACCCGGTGAGATGCTCGAAACCGGGATTAACCCACTGCACCAAGCCCGCGGCGTCGGTAACCACAACGGCGTTGTGGGTGTAGCGCGCCACCAGGGCCAATTGGCGATTCTCCCGACCCCTTTCGTCCAGTTCGCGGCGCAAACGCACGTCCTCGCTAACGTCGTCCGCAGTGCCGACGATACGAACCGCCATGCCATCGGCATCGCGCACGGCGATCCAGCGATTCTTGATCCAACGGTACTCACCATTTCGATGACGCACCCGAATGGTCTTGTCGTAGTTGTCCAACTGGCCGTCCATATAGGCTTCGAGGTCGGACATGGCCTGGGTGAGGTCTTCCGGGTGGACCCGTGAGGTCCAGTCTTCCAGGGTCCCTTCCAGTTCGTCATCGCCGTAGCCGAGTATGGCCTTCCAGCGAGGTGACATATACAGCTTGCCGGTTCGGGTGTTCCAATCCCATAGGCCCTCGGCTGATGCCTGCATAGCCAAATCGAAGCGTTGTTCGTTGTCGCGCAGCTGCGCCTCCACCTGCCGCAGTGTGGTCAATTGCTGTTCCATGCGTTTATGCAACAAACGGGTTTCCAGCAGATTGCGGATGCGCCGCAGGACCTCTTCCTGGTCGAAAGGTTTGGTGACGAAATCCTTGGCTCCGGCCTCCAGGGCGCGCAAACGGGTTTCTCTATCGGTCTGGGCCGTAATGACCAATACCGCCAGGTACTCCTCCGGACGGCTGATGCCGCGCAGGCGCTCCAGCAATTGACCACCGTCCATGACCGGCATGCGCATATCCAACAGCACCAAATCCGGCACCTGATCACGAAACCGCCGCAGGGCTTCCAAAGGATCGGTAAACCCCTGCACGTGGCGGTAACCGACCTGCTCCAACATATACCTCAGCAGCTTGACATTGGCTGGAACGTCATCCACCACCACGATATCCGCGTGATAGATCGATGTCCCGGCAGACACCGTCGGCACCGATTCCTGAGTGGACGAGACAGATAACATCGAGAACTCTCCAACGTCTCCAGCGTTGACCGGGAGAACGAAGTCGCTACGCACGAGCAATGTGCCGTTGCCAACCGCCGCCATTGGCGGCAACGCTATTCGCCAATATATCGGCCGGCGCTTGCGGATCTTGACCTGAGGGGAATTGAGACAGGAACGGTAGAAGGGGATAGCAACCAGGCAAGCAATTAGAGCAGGCAAGCAATTAGAGATTGAGAAGCGGAATTAACGGCCTGCTAGTCCGTACTAACGAAATCAGGCGGTGGTCCACCGGACAACACCCAGTCATAAAGCCCGTCTATCGCAGCGGCCACCGTGGGCCAATGGAATCGTTCCGCCACCAACGCTTTCCCGGCTCGGCCCATCTCACGTCGTTGCGCCTCGCCGATCTGCAAAAACGCCGCGAGCCCCCTCATTTGCCCGGCCAAATCCAAGGGCATGGCCGCGCCACGGTCGAAGCCTTCATTCAGATTGCATTCGCGGGTCATCAGCACCGGCAGACCATGGCTCCAGGCTTCCAAAACAGTTTGAGGCATTCCCTCGCTGAACGAGGGTAGAACCAGAGCCTCGGCGCCGGCCAGGGCGTTGGCCTTTTGGCTGCCGAACCACGGACCGTGCAAGGATGCGTTCGGCACTGGCGCGAGACGCTGTTTCAGGCGGCGGACATAGCGTGCCGGTCCCCAGCCGGCCACAACCAAATGCCAATCGCCAGCGTTCACTTGCCTCCAGGCGGAGATCAATTCGTTAAGGCCCTTTTTAGGGTGTAGCCGCCCCAGATACAGGAGTACCGGTGCCCCCGCGGGAATTTGACCGCTCCAGGGGGGCGGGCCGGGCTCGTCCATGGCCGGCTCGACGCCGGAGGGGATAACCGCGACCGGATTGCGCAAACCCAATGCCCTGATCGAGCGCAACTCCGCCTGGGTGAGGGCATGAAAACAGGCGGTCCCCGCCAAGTGCCGGGCCTCGTACAAATGTAAGGCCAGGCGTTTGCGCCAGGGCGATCGGGCCAGTGCCCAGGCATCCAACATGCCGTTGGGAGAGACGATATAGGGGCTGCGGTTGCGCTGCCCCCATCGCTGGCAAAGCCAGGAGCTGTACATCCAGAGCTGGAAATTGTGCACCAGCGCCGGACCGGCTTCCTGCACGGCGCTGAAAAGGCCGGGGGCGAAGCCGAAACGATCCGGCCCCAGGGTTCGGAAAGCACGAGTGTCTTCGGGCAATACAAGATCCGTATCCCCATCGTCCAGACCGAACAACTGCACCCCATGCCGACTGTGCGCGGCAAGGCTGGTTGCGAGGGGCAGCACACCGCCGGAACGACGTGATAAATGACCGAGCAGGTAGGCGATTTCAGCCACGTTTGACAAGCCCCCGATAGAGCGCCAGCAGTCTCTCGGCAATCATCGCGTTGCCGAACTCGCTGCGTGCCAACTCAAAACCTCTGCGCCCCATGGCCTCGGCGGTGCCGGGGTCGCGCCGCAAGGTGGTCATCGCCTCGGCCAGAGCGAGTGGATCCGGGTCGCAGACGATGCCGCAACCACCCCGATTGACTGCCTGCGCCAATCCGACCTTGCTGCCCACGACCACGGGCGTGGCACAGGCCAGGGCCTCCAACACAGACATGGAGAAGCTTTCGAATCGCGACGGCATGGCCAAAAATCGCGCCCGCGCCAAGCAGTTCCAAACCCGCTCTCCTGACACCATGGGCACGATCTCCACCCTGTCGGCAATGCCGAGTTGTGCGCAGCGACGGGTCAGCCGGTTTTCCAAACCGAGATCGCCCCCGCCAACGATCCGCAGGCGCAGACCGGGAACCCGTGCACAGGCATCCAACAGGTTCTCAAGGCCCTTGCCTGGTGCCAGACGGCCCAGATAAAGCCCATGTTCGCCCCGCTCCAACTGGCGAGCCTGCTCCGCCAGGGTAAAATCGGACTCGCTCAGCCCATTCGGCAGCCGCCAGGTGGGCGCCAGATCCAGACCCAAATCCTTCAATTCCCGCTCCTCGACCTCGCTTGCCACGGCAATGGCCGCCGCACCGGCCAAAATCCGCCGACCCCAGACCGCAAGCCAAAGCCGTTTGGCCCAGGGGTTGCGCTGTCGAATCAGTTCGCCGGTCAACATTCCCCGAGGCGCGAACACATAGGGCACACCCAAACGCCTGGACTGCCTGGCCGCCACCATGCCGGGCCAAAGCCAAGCGGAATGGATGTGGACCAGATCGAACCCCCCCAGGTGCTCCCGAAGGTAGGCCGCCATGGGCGGACTGTAATAGATCCGCCGGGAAAAACGGCAGGGAAAATAGCGAATGGCGACACCATCATGCCGTGCTAGACCACCGGGCGTGTCACCATCGCCATTCACCGTGGTAGTGCAGACCTCCACCTCGGCACCGGCCGCGACCAGGGCCGAACACAGTCCGTGAATCGCCCGCACCGGCCCCCCGAAACGCCAGGCCGGCCAATAGCTGGGCACCACATGCAGTACGCGCATCAGCGGCCCCTGGACTCTCTCGGATGGAGCAGCGGCGCGGCCAGATAAAGGGCCACGACAGTGAGCACACCAGCGACAATCAGACCACCAAAGATCTTGTGAATGGACAGCTCGAAATAGGCCAGGCGCAGCAGCAGCGCCGTTGCCAAACCGAAGCGCGCCAGTTTCCACGGCGCCCCCGCCAGCAGCCAGCGATACAGGACACCATACACCAGGCCCATGAGGAATACCGGAAGCAGCATCCCCGGCCAGCCAAAATCGATGTAATTCTCCGCCATATAGCCGATACTGGCCGACGTTCCCTGTTCTTTCCCGGCCACGGGCACACCGGTATAGCGATAGGTGATATCGGAATCATCCAGTGCAGGCTTGTCTGGGAACAACAAACGCGGCGTAAGAATATGGGTCAGTACCGAGCCCCAATACCGACCGTCCTCATGGGGACGCACCAACGGTACGTATTGCAGGCTGTGAGCGAAGAAATCCACGTAAGAAACCCGTTCCAGCAGAATCTCCAATCCCCGTTCCAGATCACGCGCCGAAAGCCCGGATACCAGCCGCGACAAGTAATCGAGGCGCGCCGCCCGATCGGGCAACACCACCTGTTCGCCGCTGCCCTGGTTAAGGAAGGCGCGATAATCCTGCTTCACGGCCGACCACACCACCAGCAGATAAACCAGAGCCCCAAGGATGAGGGCGAAACCAAACCAATGCACCAGGCGCTGGCGCTGCACACGCGTTGCAAGGAGAACGGCGAGAACGAACAACACCGTCTTGAACTCGGAAAAATACGCGCTGAAACCCAGCAACAATTCCAGTCCGAGCACAGCAAACAACAAGGCGTAACCGCGCCGCTGTTCGAGCACCGTATAACCGAAAACGAAAAACAAAGCCCATTTCAAATCGACCAGCCCGACGGCCAGGGTATTGAGCCCGGTACCCTGAAACAGGGTGATCACTCCCAGGCCGGACAGCGTGAACAGCAGATACACGGCCGCCATCCAGGCAGGAGAAAGCACGGCAGCCTCGCTACGCGCCTGACTCGAGTGCACCGCGGGCGGAAACATTCCGGCGAGTGCCAGGCGGATACCGATCGCCTCCACGCACAAACCACTCAAGGCATAGGCAATAGCCTGATCGGCAGCGGGAAGGCCGATGCTGGCGACCACCTCCAAACCCCGGATGCCCGCCAGGAACAAGCCCGTAACCACTTGTACCCATTGCACCAACAGGGCAAACACCAGCACCGGCGGTTCGCCTGGTCGCCACAACAGGGCAATGACGAAAAAAGGGAACAAGGCCGCCCCGATTGCCAGTTCCGGATCGGGCGAAAAGAACGCCACTGCGAGCGCTGCCACCAACAGCATCCACAGCGCAATGGACAGATTGCGCAAGCCCGGCATCATTCCGGCAACAACCGGTTCAGCGCGGCGACAAGACCATCGGCGGCAATCTCCGGCGAGTACTTCGCTATTCTCCGCTCCAGCGCCAGCTCGACGCTGCCGCCCTTGCCCCGCATCAGCACCCTGCCAATGGCGTCGGCCAGCGAGTGCACGTCCCCTACTGCCGCGACCTCCCCGGTGACGCCCGGCTTTACCAGATCCGGCGCGCAGGCCACCGCCTCAGTGACCACCACCGGCGTGCCACAGGCCATGGCCTCGTTGACCACCAGGCCCCAGGACTCAGAGACCGAGGGCAGAACCAGCACATCGGCCAGGTCGTACCAGGCCGGCAAGGCGCTTTGATTGCAAAATCCGGTGAAGGTCGTGGGCACACCGGAAATCTCCGCGCTTCGGTTCAGGTGTTTGTACTGAGGGCCGTTGCCCACGATCACGGCATGCAGCGGTATCCCCTTGTGCCGCAGGCGCTCACAGGCATAGAGCATATCCATCACCCGCTTGTTTGCGTTAAGTTTGCCCACGTACAGAACCAAGGGCACGCCGGCAGGAATATCCCATTGTGCCCGCAGCTCCGGGCGATGGCCGCGCGCGACTTCGGCCGCCGCGGCAAAGCGTTGATTATCGATGCAATGGGGCGAGGCGAAACAGAGGCTGCTGGGGACCCGATAACGGCGCAGATAGGCGCGCATGTGACGGCCGACGACAAGGAATCCATCGAAGGTACGCAACATGTATGGCCACAGCAGGGACTTCACCCGCTTTTTCCAGCGTGCGCGTGGACCGAGCAACTGGCCGTCCCCCCGCACCAGCACCGCCACCCCCGAACGGCGGCAAGCCAGCACCGCCATCCAATATTCCCGCCGAGCCCAGCCGCAAACGACGACGGCATCCACTGCCTGTGCCTTAACGCAATCAAGCAGCGCACGCATCCCGAAGACACAGCGGTAACCCGCTAGCAGGTCTACATCCCATTGAAAATCTTCACCAAATCCCCTCCCTTGGCTGTGGGCATCAAGACGACGGGCATAATAGACCGTCAGATCGACCCGCTGGGCCAGCGCCCTGAGCCAGGGGCTGAGGGTTTGGATGGGATGGCTGGCGAGCACAGCGATCCGTTTCACTGTTGCCAACGCCAGGGCAAGGCACGCAAAAAGCGACGGCTGGCCGATGGAAACAGATACCACAGGGCAAGGCCGTAGACCGACACGAAAACGGCGCTGTAGAGCAGACTCTCCGCACCGCCCTCAAATCCGGCCCGCGCAGACAATCCCTTCGCCAAAGCCAGGGCCAACAGCGCGCTAAACAGGGCCGGCCACAGGGCACGAAGCAGGTCACCGCCGTTCAGCAGGCTGCGCGCAAACAAGGTTCTCAGCAGGTAAGCCAACACCAGCAATTCCAGACCGGCGATGGACCAGAGATACATCGCGAGTCCCCTGGGCAACACCCAGATCAGTGCCGGCACGACCAGCAGCAAACGAAGCAGGTCCGCCCTAAGGCAGTCATCTTGTCCATTCGCCCCCAACAGGAGCAGATAGCCCACGTGACTCATAGCCGCCAATACGCTAAGCCCGACCGCTGGCGGCAACAGTTCAGCGGCCTGAAGCCATTGCGCGCCATAGACGATCCGAACCGCCGGCTCCGCCAGACCGGCCAATAACACACCCATGGGCAGCGCCAGCCAAAAAACCCCCTGCAAGGCCCGCAAGCCAAGGTCGCGATAGCGATGATCCGTGGCATCCATCCGGGCGAAAGCGGGGTAAATCGCCGCCATGGCCTGTACGGCAAGCCGCTGGCAGAACAAGGCCGCCAAGGCGTTGGCGCGACCGAACAGGCCCGTGGCCGCAAATCCGGCCAGGTGTACCACCAGCGCCGTTTCCAACAGCGTACGACCTCGATCGGCAGCCAGGCTACCCATGCGCCGCAGACCGAAGGCCAGAGCCGGGGCATGACCCAACGCATCGAATCGGAATTCCGGCCGCCAGCGGGCCAGCAGGAACAGATCCACCGCCAATGCCAGCGGAGTGACCAAACCCGGTGCCAGCAAGGCATAAACCCCGGCGCCCGACCAGGCCAGGACCAGCCCAAGCAGCGCGCCGGCCAGCAGACCCGCGGTATCCAGAAAAACCAGCCGGGACCAATCCAGGCCGCGCTGCAACATCGCCCGGCGCAGTTCGCCGGGCCAATCCAGCAGCAGACGAAACGCATAGAAATGTACCAGTGGCGCAATCGCCTCATAGTCCTCAGACCACCACAGCCCCAGGCCGGCAAGCTGGGCGATCAAAAACAACGCGCCCTGCTGAAAGCCTCCAACCGTGAAATGCGACTGGTAGTCGACCTCCCTCCCCTCTTCCAATTGCAGACCATGGGCAAGAAAGGCATTCAGAGAAAACACCGCCAGAAACGCAATACCGCCGTTGACCAGGGCCGCCATGCCATAGGCGGCGGGATCGAGCAGGCGGACAAGGATCAGGGTGACGCCGAATTGCAGTACATCCCGAACCAGATTGAAGGACAGATTCCAGGCCAGGGCACGCCCGACTCGGGCCCTGAGCCCGGCCGTCAAGGGCGGCGTCTTGGTGTCTGCCTCGGTATGTGCCATGTATGTTGCTGGTAACCCTGGTGACGTTTACCTTCCTCCAAGCATGGCAGGCCGCCGAAAAGATCCCAAATCAGGCGATGCATCCAGATAGGCATCGTCGTCTTGTCGGTAGGAAGTTCTCAAAAACACCCGGCCCTCGCGCGATTCCATCAAGCCCGCCCTGCATGGTAGGATCGAACGCCATCGGAGACCCTCAACGGGTCGAAAAGAATAGCCTTGTGTAACATCCGCCCTGTTACGCCATACCCGTGAAGCGTTTCCATTCCACAGCCCGGTTTTGCCTACCCAAGCTGCAACGGTCACTGTTGCTTGCCGGGCTGTTGCTGCTCGCCCAGTTTTTCATGCTGTTCCATGTGTTGGGACACATGGACGACTCAGCGAGCGATTCACCGGGCGAAGCCCCTTGCCTGATCTGTGTACTGAGTACGGGTCTGGACGCCGGCTACATCCCCGTTGCTACGCTATTCGCCCAAACCCCTGATTATCCCCCCCAACCATGCGAATCGGTCACTCCGCCCGTTCGCCCTGCCAAATTCCACGCCTTCGCCGTGCGCGCCCCGCCTGAGGCTTCTTCGATCGCCTAAAACGACTCATGCACCTGCCATCCAGGCAGGCCATTTGTAGTGCATCGGAGAAACCAAAATGCCTAAGACTTTGATCGGCGCCGCTATGGCAATGGCGCTAAACATCCCTATGACCGCGGCAATCGCCGAGTCGGCCGATATTGCGGAACTCAAGCAGATGATTCGACAACTGAAGCATCAGCACGAGCAACAGATGCGTGAACTGGAAGAACGCGTGCAGCGCGCCGAAGCCCGCGCCGCTGCTGCCGAAGAGAAGGCGTTGGGCACCGCGGGTGAGGTCGCGATCATCGAGCAACGGGCACAGACCAGACCAGGCACTGGCAGCAACGCCTTCAATCCAGCGATCAGCCTGGTACTTCAAGGCGGCTTGGCGAGTTATTCGCAAGATCCCGACGATTTCCATCTGGAGGGCCTGCCTCTGGGGGGCGAGGCCGGCCTGCAGGACGAAGGCTTGTCCTTATGGGAAACGGAACTGACGGCCTCGGCCAACGTCGACAATCTGTTTTTTGGCCAAGCGACACTCGGCCTGCACACCGACGATGGCGCAGTCGAACTGGATATCGAAGAAGCCTTTGTCGATACCCTGTCGCTGCCCGCCGGTCTCGGCCTGCGTTTCGGACGCTTCTACTCCGCCATCGGCTACCTCAACGAACACCACACACACACCTGGGACTTTGCCGACGCCCCCCTTGCCTATCAGGCGTTTCTCGCCAGGCAATATCGCGACGACGGCATCCGGGCAAGCTGGCTTGCACCAGTCGATACGCTACTGCTCGAAATCGGTGTCGAGGCGTTGCGGGGCGACAGCTATCCCGGCGGCGGTAACGACGGCGACTTCGGCGCGGTTCGTAATCTGTTCGCCAAGATCGGCGGGGATGCGGGACAGGACAGCAGTTGGCAGATCGGTCTCGCCCATCTCGATGTGGATGTGGCCGAACGAACGTCAGGCGGACACTCCCACGACCATGGCGGCGATGGCCCGGTGTTCAGCGGAGACTCCGGCCTGACCGTCTTCGATGCGATATGGAAAACGAGCCTGTCCGGCGACAGGGCCTTGATCGTACAGGGCGAATATCTGCTCCGCGACGAAGATGGCCAAGTCGATCTGGCCGAAGAGGCCGGCAACGCGGTATTCGACTACGACGGCCGGCAGTATGGCTGGTACCTGCAGACCGTCTTTCAGTTCAATCGCCGCTGGCGGGCCGGCCTGCGCTACGACCGGCTCAGTGCGAACAACGATCTCGCCATCATCGCCAATGACACCGGCGAGGCCGACGACGATATATTGGCCGAATCGGGCTACCAAAGCGGCAGCCATGACCCGCACCGCTGGGCCGCCATGGTGGATTGGTCACCCAGCGAGTTCAGCCGTTTTCGACTCCAGTACGCGCGCGACGATTCGCGGGAGGAAACCGACGATCAGGTCTTCTTGCAGTACATCACCAACCTGGGCGCTCATGGCGCACACCGTTACTGAGCATGCCAGGAGACCGCGACCATGTTGAAATCGTTCACCCGCCTACTGTTCACGCTAGGCTCGTTGGCCCTGTCGATGACCGCACAAGCGAACGTCCAGATATTCGCTTGCGAACCCGAATGGGCCACCCTGGCCAAGGAACTGGCTGGCGACCGGGCCAATACCTTCGCCGCTACGCATGCGGGCCAGGACCCGCATCACATTCAGGCCCGCCCGTCACTGATTGCCAAACTTCGTTCTTCAGACCTGGCAATCTGCACCGGCGCCGGGCTGGAGACCGGCTGGATGCCGATGCTTCAACGCCGGGCGCGCAACCCCAAGGTAATGCCCGGCGAACCCGGCTATCTTGAAGCCGCAGGTCAAGTCGAACGGTTGGAGATCCCCGCGGCGCTGGACCGCGCCGAAGGTGACGTCCACGGCGACGGCAATCCCCATGTACAGCTCGATCCGCGCAGGGTGCTGGAGATCGCCAAAGCCCTTTCCTCGCGCCTCCAGACCATCGACCCAGCGAACAAAGCCCACTACCTGCAGAGAGTTGAGGCGTTCAGCAGACGCTGGCTGGCGGCAATACAACGCTGGGAAGCCCAGGCGCATGCGTTGAAAGGCAAACGCGTGATTGTGCACCACCGCGAGTGGACCTATCTCCTGGATTGGCTCGGCATGCAGCGGGTCGGTTCACTGGAACCCAAACCCGGCATTCCCCCCACGCTTTCACACTTGGCCGATCTGAAAGAGCTACAGGCCGACCGGATCATCGTCTCGCCATTGAACGACGACAAACCATCCACTTGGCTTCATGAGCAGACCGGCACCGACGTGGTCGTGCTGCCACAGACCGTGGGAGCGGTAAAAGGTACAGAGGATCTATTCGGTTTGTTCGACGAGATCATCCGCCGACTCACAACAGGGGACGGGGCTTGAACTCACTGGATCTTGCCCTGCTCGGACCGCCTCTGCTCGCAGGGGCGGTCGTGCTCAGCACCCACGTCCCGCTGGGCCGTCAGGTTCTGGCCCGTGGCATCATTTTCATCGATCTTGCCGTCGCCCAACTGGCGGGGCTCGGGGTGATCATGATCTACGCGCTCAACCCCGAACCGCAGGAATGGTCGGTGCAACTGGCGGCTTTTCTGGCGGCACTTAGCGGAGCAATGGGATTGCGATGGGCCGAACGGTATTGGACCCAGACGCTTGAAGCCCTGATTGGCGTCGTCTTTGTGCTGGCCGTAACCGCGGCCCTCTTGCTCCTGGCCAACGACCCCCACGGCGGCGAACGCCTGAAAGATCTGCTGGCCGGCCAATTGCTCTGGGTGACCTATGCCGACCTTTGGGTTCCGGCCATTTTGTCGATTGGGATCCTGCTGACCTGGTTCACGGGCACGAACAAGAGCAAGCCGACCATGTTCTATGCCCTGTTCGCCTTGAGTGTCACCGCCTCGGTTCAACTGGTAGGCGTGTACCTGGTGTTCGCCACCCTGATCATTCCGGCACTGGCCACGAGGCATCATCGGAGCCTGTTCGGTGCCTATGGGCTCGGTCTGGGCGGGTATCTGCTGGGATTGCTGATTTCAGCCCTATCGGACTTGCCGACCGGCCCCGTGGTTGTTTGGACACTGGCGTGCGCAAGCGTCGTTGTCGCCTCGCTTTCCCGCGTAGCGAACCGGTAGTTCCGCGGCGCCCAATTGCTGTTACTCTCCCGCGATGACCGCCGTACTGGGAATCAACGCCTACCACGCCGACGCCGCTGCCTGTCTGGTAATCGATGGTGAGGTGGTCGCCGCCGCCGAGGAAGAACGTTTCACCAGGGTGAAGCACCAAGCGGGCTTGCCGGCGCAGGCAAGCCGCTGGTGCCTGGAAAAGGCCGGTCTGGAGATCGCCGACCTGGCCGCCATCGCCATCAACAGCGATGTCCACGCCCACCGACTGCGCAAGATGCTGTACATCCTGCGCCATCGGCCGCAGGCGAAGCTGCTGCTGGACCGCTGGCAAAATCGCCGGCATCGCGTCGGCTTCGCGCAAGAACTTGCCGATATGCTGCCCGGCTCGGGCATCTTGCCCCCTGTCTTCCCGGTTGAACACCACCTGGCACATCTGGCCTGCGCCTACCTGTCTTCCAGCTTCGACGACGCCCTGGTGGTATCGGTGGACGGCTTCGGCGACTTCGCCGGTGCCGCCTGGGCCGATGCCCTGCGGCAGGACATCCGCATCCGTTCGCGGGTGTTCTTTCCCCACAGTCTGGGAATTTTCTACCAGGCACTCACGCAATATCTGGGGTTTCACGACTACGGCGACGAATACAAACTCATGGGTCTTGCCGCCTACGCCGAACCCGAGGGCGACCCGCGACTTCGTCAGGTTCTCCTACCCGGCAAACGCGGACAGTTCCGCCTCGGCCTGGAATTCTTCCGCCACCCGCGCGAAGCCGTACCCTACCATTGGTCTGGCGGAACACCCCAGATCGGCACCCTCTACACGCCGGCCCTGGAAAAACTCCTGGGTCCCGCGCGGGCCCAGGATGAACCGCTGGAAGACCGCCATATCGCCCTGGCAGCCGAAGTTCAAAATGCCTACGAAAGGGCCTTTTTCGACCTGTTGGGATACGGCTACGAACAGACCCGCTCGCGCCGTCTGGCCCTGGCCGGCGGCTGCGCCATGAACAGCGTGGCCAATGGCAGGATATTCGCCAAGATCCCTTTCGATGAGATCCATATTCCCCCCGCGCCCGGCGATGCCGGCGGCGCCATGGGCGCTGCCCTTTGGGTTTGGCAGAAAATCACCGGCAAGCGCAGGTCCATCCTGCATCGGGCCGACCTGGGGCAAACCTGGGCCGACGACCAACTGGCGGATGAAGCCCAAGCCTGGACAGTGGCTCAAAATCGATCGGACTTCGCCCTGGAAACCTACATCGATGAAGCAGATTGCCTGCACCAGGCCGCGGCCGACCTCGCCAATGGCAAGGTCATCGGCTGGTTCCAGGGCGGCATGGAATTCGGCCCCCGCGCGCTGGGGTTTCGCAGCATCCTCGCCGATCCCCGCCGGGCCGACAGCCGCGAACGCATCAACCGCAAGATAAAGCAACGCGAACTGTTTCGCCCCTTCGCCCCGACAGTAACGCTGGAAGATGCACCCGACTGGTTCGACATAAGCTTTCCCGTGCGCTTCATGGAACACGTCGTATGGATACTCCCCCACCAACGGGCACGCATCCCCGCCATCACCCACGTGGACGGCAGCGCCCGCCTGCAAACCGTCAGCGAGCGCGACAACCCGCGCCTGCACCGCTTGCTACGCCAGTTCGGGGAACTGACCGGCGTCCCCATCCTGCTCAACACCTCCTTCAACAGACATGAACCCATCGTCCGCTCGCCCCAGGATGCACTGAAAACCTTTTTGGAATGCGGGATGGATGTGCTCTATCTGGGGCTTTCCCGAATCGAAAGGAAGACAAATGCCACTTCCACCCCGTAGCCCCCAGCCCGTCCCGTGCCCTACAATCGTGCCATGGCAAAATCGAAATCCAAGAAATCGGCTGACCCTAGCGCGACCATCGCGGTAAACAAGTCCGCGCGCCACGAGTACTTCATTGAAGACAACTACGAGGCCGGGCTGGCCTTGGAGGGTTGGGAGGTCAAGAGCCTGCGGGAGAAGCGGGTGCAGTTGAAGGAAAGCTACGTGCTCATTAAGGATGGCGAGGCATTTCTATTCGGTTGCCACATCACACCCCTGTTGTCCGCCTCCACCCATGTACAGCCTGACTCCACCCGCACCCGCAAGCTGCTGCTGCATCGGCACGAACTCTCGCGCCTTATTGGCGCGGTGGAGCGCAAGGGGTATACCCTGGTGCCCTTGAAGCTCTATTGGAAGAAGGGCCGGGCCAAGCTGGATATGGGGCTGGCCAAAGGCAAGAAGGAACACGACAAGCGCGCCAGCCTCAAAGAAAGGGATTGGCAACGGGACAAACAGCGTTTGATGAGGTCACATTGAGTCGCGATACATGAAAGTACTTACCTGCCTTCTCTGTCTTGCCGCCCTGTTGGCCGGCTGCGAATCTCAAACCAACCCGACATCCGGGAGTGAGCCCGTGCCCAAGGTCGCCGAATCGTCGGACAACGCGGTGCCGTTGACCGGCACCTATTGGCGGCTGGTCGAACTGGCCGGTGCGAAAGAGATTAAACCCGGTCCGCGCCGGGAGCCGCATCTGATCCTGGGGACCGGAGATTTCAAGGGTTCCAGCGGCTGCAACCGCCTGTTCGGGCCGGTGACGGTGGACGGTGAAACCGTAAAATTCGGCCCCATCGCTGCCACCAAGATGGCCTGCCCTGACGACGGCGGGCAGGAGCGGCGGTTCTTTGAGGCGCTGGAAGGAGCCGAAGCAGTGGAAATTGAAGGCACGGCACTCAGCTTACTGAACGCAGGGCGCGTCCTGGCGCGCTTTCAGGCGCAGGACCAGCCCGCAGCAAGCGAGTAAGCAGGCGCTCTCAGCCGCCAATCAAACGACTGACCCCTTGCAGCACGGCCAGGGCGGCGATACCCGCCGCCACGTCATCCACCATAATGCCCAATCCGCCCGAAACATGCCGGTCCAACCAGCCTATGGGCCAGGGCTTGAGGATGTCGAAGAACCGAAACGACAAGAACCCCAGCAGCAGCCAGGACCAGCCGGGAGGCGCGGCAATCAGCGCAATCCACAGGCCGACGAATTCATCCCAGACGATGCCGCCGTGGTCATGCACGCCCAGGCGGTTCGATGCCTCCTGGCACAGCCAGACGCCCAGCACAAAGGCCAGGGCGACCACCAACAGGTAGGGCACCAGACTCAGTTTTTCGAGGAGCAAATAAGGAAGAATCGCGGCCAATGTCCCTACCGTGCCCGGCGCACGCGGCGAAAGCCCGGAACCGAAGCCGAAGGCCACAAACAGCACGGGGTCTCGCAGGATTCGGCGGGTATCGATGGGGTCAGTCATGGCGGAAATGCTCGTAGCCGCTTACCAGCGGCGCAAAGATTTCGCCATCCGGCCGCAAACAGCGAAGGCCGGGCTCCGCCGTCACGCGGCCGATTCGGTGGCAACCCAGTTGTGCCAGGCGTGCCCGATGTTGGTTCGACGCGGTGAAACAGAGTTCGTAGTCATCACCGCCACTCAGGGGCAAGGCCCAGTCGTCATGGCGGGTAACGAAGGCGGCAACGATTGGCGAAAGCGGTAGAGCGGACAGATCCAGCGTGGCCCCTACGCCACTGCGCTCCAGGATATGTCCAAGATCCGCTGCCAGACCATCGGAGACATCGATGGCGGCTGTGGCCACGCCGCGCAATTGGCTCCCCAGCGCCAGACGAGGTTCCGGTCGATGCAGTCGGGCCTCCAGATCCGAGAAATCCCCACCGCCTATGTCCACGCCCTGCCGGCGTCGCAATGCGAGGGCCGCATCGCCCACCATACCGCTCAAGTAGATACCGTCTCCCTCGCGAGCACCGTCCCGCCGCAAAGCCAGGGCATCGGGCACAAAGCCGTGAACCTGCACGGTGATACTCAATGCGCCACGGGTGGTGTCTCCGCCCACCAGGGAGACCCCATAGCGACGGGCCAAGGCATCGAATCCGCTCGCGAATCCCGCCAGCCATTGCAGGCGTTCCGTATTCACACCCGGCAAGGCGATGGCCAAGGTGGCCCAGGCCGGTTCGGCACCGCAGGCGGCAAGATCGCTGAGGTTGACCGCCAGGGCCTTGTGGCCCAAGGATTCGGGATCGTCGCCAGGGCTGAAGTGGACGCCTTCCACCAGGGTATCGATGGATACGGCCAAGGCTTCCTCGGGGCGGGGACGCAACAAGGCACAATCATCGCCGATGCCTAGGATGACATCACCCCGAGACTGCCCCAAGGAGCTGAAATAGCGCTGAATGAGTTGGAACTCAGAGACCGACACGGCCGATCAGGAACGCTGCTTAGGATCACCGGGAGGGGCACTGGGCCAGATGCCCGGTTTTTCTTTCGGGGTTTCCGGCCCCGCGTCGTCCCTGGGGCGTTTCGGCCAGGGTCCGGCACCCTCGTCAGCCCTGACTTCGCGTTCTCTCCGCGGCCGGCTGGACCATGGGGATTTTTCCCCCTGACTGTCGCCATCGCGGCCCGGGCCTTTATAGAGATCGGACGAAGGCTTTTCGGCCACGGGTTCTGCCTTCGGTTTGTGGGTGATCTTCACCGTCGGCTTGGCTTTGACCACCGTCGGCGCCACCTTGGGTTTGACCGGAGCCGGTGCAGGCCGGTCGCCGGTTTCCACACTGCGCAATTGCGGGGCCAGGCGGTCCAAAATGCCATTGACGAAGGCATGACCATCGGCGGCGCCATAACGCTTGGCCAGCTCCACCGCCTCGTTGATCACCACCTTGTAGGGGATTTCATGGCGATAGCGCAGCTCGAAGACCCCCAGGCGCAATACCGCCAGTTCCACCGGGTCCACCGATTCCAGGGCGCGATCCAGGCAGGGGCGCAGATAATCGTCCATCTCCGCCAGATTACGGGGTATTTCGTGGAGCAGTTCCTGAAAATAACCGACTTCGGTGTTCCGCAGATCTTGCTCCTCAAGGAACTGGGCTTCGATATCCGCCAGTGCCTGACCGGCCATCTGCCATTGATAGAGGGCTTGAACCGTCAGGCGACGGGCCCTGGTACGAGCGCTTATACCCATCGCGGACGAATTCCTCGAAACGTGCGAGCGGCCTCTCCCGAGGGAGTGGGACTCAAATTGGGCGGGTGAACCACGTACGGCAGCTCAGGCGGTGGCAACGTTCCGAAGCACATTGACCATCTCAATGGCGGACAGAGCGGCCTCGCCCCCCTTGTTGCCCGCCTTGGTACCGGCACGCTCGATGGCCTGCTCAATACTGTCGACGGTGAGCACGCCAAAGGAAACCGGCAGATCGTATTTCATGGAAACACTGGCCAGGCCCTTTGCGCATTCACCCGCCACGTAGTCGAAATGCGGCGTGCCACCCCGGATCACCGCGCCAAGGGCGATAATGGCGTCATAGTTGCCGCTGGCGGCGACCCGTTGCACCGCCAGCGGGATCTCCACCGCGCCGGGCACACGTACGATGTGCAGATCGTCGTCGGTGGCACCGTGGCGCTTGAGTGTGTCCACGGCGCCGTCCAGCAGACTCTCCACAATGAAGCTGTTGAAACGGGCCACCACCAGACAAAAACGGGCGTTCTTGACCAGCAAATCGCCTTCGGTCGTTTGGATCGTCATGGTCGAATTTCCTCGGCTCAAAATGAATTCAGTCGATTTCCGGCGATACATATTCGACCACTTCCAGATCGAAACCGGACAGGCCGTGTACCTTTTTGGGCGCACTCAACACACGCATCTTGTGCACTCCCAGGTCACTGAGGATTTGCGCCCCGATACCATAGGTGCGCAGATCCCAACCGGCATCGGCAGGCACGGGCGCGCCGGAATCCTGCATCTGGTAGTCGCGAATCAGGCGCACCAGCTCGCTGGCCTCCTCCTGCTGGCGGAGCACCACCACCACGCCGCGCCCCTCCTCGGAGACCTTCTCCAGGGCTTTTTGCAAGGGCCAGCCGCAGTCCGCCCGGATGGACCCGAACAGATCGCAGAGGGTCTTCTCCACATGCACGCGGGTGAGCACCGGTGTGCCGTCGCGGATGTCGCCCATGGTCAGAGCCAGGTGCAGGGCATTGTCCGTGGAGTCCTGGAAGGCGTGCAGACGGAAATCGCCGTAGGCCGTGGGCAAACGACATTCGCTGATGCGTTCGACCGTCTTTTCGTTTTGGATGCGGTAATGGATCAGGTCGGCGATGGTGCCGATCTTCAGGCCGTGTTCCTCGGCAAAACGTTCCAGATCCGGGCGCCGGGCCATGCTGCCGTCATCGTTGAGTATCTCCACGATCACCGCCGCCGCCTCCAAGCCGGCCATGCGGGCGAAATCACAACCGGCCTCGGTGTGCCCGGCACGGGTGAGGACGCCTCCGGGACGCGCCATCAGCGGAAAAATATGCCCCGGCTGCACCAGATCCTCGGGTCTGGCACCCGGCGCCACGGCGGCACGCACGGTCTGGGCTCGGTCGGCAGCGGAAATGCCGGTGGTCACGCCCTCGGCTGCCTCGATGGTGATGGTGAAGTTGGTGCCGTGGGGCGTCTCGTTGTTATTGACCATCAGCGGCAGGCGCAACTGACGGCAACGCTCTTCGGTAAGGGTCAGGCAGATCAGCCCGCGGCCATAGCGGGCCATGAAATTGATGTCCTCGGCACGCACGGCCGATGCGGCCATGAGGAGATCGCCTTCGTTCTCCCGGTCTTCGTCATCCACGATGATGACCATCTTGCCTTGACGGATATCGTTGATGATCTCTTCAGTGGTGTTGAATGCCATTGCGCCGGCCTCTTTGCCTACGATTTCAAAAAGCCGTGTTCGGCCAGAAAGGCGGTGGTGATACCGCCCTTTCCCGGTTGTGCCGCCTTTTCGCCGAGCAGCAGGCGTTCCAAATAGCGGGCAATCACATCCACCTCCAGATTGACCTTGCGACCGGGCGCAAACTCGTCCAGCGTGGTCTCGGTAAGGGTGTGAGGCACGATGTTAAGGTCGAAACGGGCACCCTCGACGGCGTTGACCGTCAGGCTGACGCCATCGACGCAGATAGAACCCTTTTCGGCGATGTACTTGGCCAGTTCAGCCGGTGCCTCAATACGAAAACGGATCGAGCGGGCATCCTCACTACGCTCCAGCACCGTGCCAACACCATCGACATGGCCACTCACCAAATGTCCGCCAAGGCGGGTCTGGGGTGTCAGGGCCAGTTCAAGATTGACCCGGCTGCCCAGTTTGAGCTGCCCCAGGCCGGTGCGGGCCAGACTCTCGCCGGAGACATCGGCCCAATAGCCATCGCCGGGCAGGTCCACCACGGTCAGACAAACACCGCTGGTGGCGATGCTATCGCCCAGGGCCACGTCGCTGAGATCCAGCTTGCCGGTCCTGACCCGCATGCGCAGATCGCCGCCACGGGGTTCCATGGCAGCGATGGTTCCCACCGCCTGTATGATTCCGGTGAACATGCCGTACCGCTCTATGTGCGCGCCGGTAGCGCGGTAATTCGCCAATCCGCGCCCACGCAGCGGATGTCGTCAATCGTCAAGGACACGCGCTGGTCCATGCGCGCTATGCCGGGCAGATGAAACAGCCCACGGGCGTCATCCCCCATGAGATGGGGCGCAAGAAACAGCACAAGCTCGTCCGCCAGACCCGCCGCCAGCAAGGCGCCCGCCAAGGTCGGGCCGGCCTCCACCAGTACCTCGTTGATCTCACGCTTACCCAGATCGGTCAGCACCGCGCTCAGATCCAAGCCACCGTCGACAGCGCCAACCACTGTCACCTCGGCACCCGGCCGCTCTCCCGCCAGCCGGCTGTAAATCAGGGTTTGCCCCGGCAGACCCAGCATACGCGCGCCGGGAGGCACTCGCAGGCGGGAATCGAGCACTACCCGCACAGGGGTGGGCATCGGCAGATCGTCATCCAAACCGGCCAGGTCGGCGCGTTGCAACCGCACGTTCATGGACGGATCGTCGGCCAGCACGGTACCGCTGCCGGTCAGTACCGCCGCGCTTTCCGCCCGCATTCGATGCACCTCGCGACGGGCATCGGCGCCCGTAACCCATTGGCTTTCACCACTGGCCATGGCGGTCCGGCCATCCAGGCTGGCGGCGGACTTGATCCGCAGGTAGGGACGACCCCGCTCCATACGGCTGATGAACCCCCGATTCAGGCGCCTTGCCTGAATCTCCAAAAGACCTGATTCCACGACGATGCCGGCGGAGCGAATCTGTTCCAGGCCGCCGCCATCCACGCGGGGATTGGGATCGCGCATGGCCGCCACCACCCGTGCCACGCCGGCATCGACCAATGCCTGACTGCAAGGTGGCGTGCGGCCATGGTGGCAACAGGGCTCCAGAGTCACGTAGACAGTGGCGCCACGGGCGGCCTCCCCGGCCTGGCGTAGCGCGTTGACCTCGGCATGGGGTTCACCGGCACGGCGGTGCCAGCCTTCGCCAACGGTTTGGCCGTTGTTCACCAGCACACAACCCACACGCGGATTGGGGTGGGTGCTGTAACGGCCGCGTTCTGCCAGTTGCAGGGCGCGGGCCATGTGGGCGTGATCCGCGGCACTCCAGTTGCCGGCCGTGGGGTTCATCTGTCCTCCGGCAGCAGCGGTAACTGCCGACGCTGTTCTTCCGGCGTCGGCTCCCGCTCCAGGCGGTCGATTTCTTCACGAAACTGCGCCACGTCCTGAAAACTGCGGTACACCGAAGCAAAGCGCACATAGGCCACTTGGTCGAGACGTCGCAGTTCGTCCATCACCAGTTCGCCGATCTCCCGCGAGCGCACCTCACGCTGTCCCTTGGCCACCAGGGAACGACGAATCCGGTTCACCGCCGCCTCGATGGCGCCCGCGGTCACCTTGCGCTTCTCCAGTGCCCGCGACATGCCGCCACGCAGCTTGGTCTCGTCAAAGGGCACCCGTGTGCCGTCGGACTTGATCACCCGCGGCAGGCTGAGTTCGGCGGCCTCGAAGGTGGTGAAGCGCTCGCCGCACTCGGTGCAGCGACGCCGACGTCGAACCTGATCACCTTCATTGGCAAGACGCGAATCCACCACTTTGGTGTCTTGAGCGCCACAGAACGGACAACGCATAGGGGCTTACCACGCCGCAGAAGCTAATCTCGGCCGTACACCGGAAAGCGGCCGCAGATGTCCAACACCTGGGACTTTACCCGATCGATGGTGGCCTGATCGCCGCGGGAATCGATCACATCGCACATCCAGCCCGCCAGGGCACGGCTCTCGTCTTCGCCGAATCCCCGCGTGGTGATGGCCGGGGTGCCGACACGGATACCCGAAGTCACGAAGGGCGACTGCGGGTCCTTGGGCACGGCATTTTTGTTGACGGTGATGTTGGAGGCACCCAGCCAGGCATCCACGTCCTTGCCGGTGAGGCCCGCAGCGATGAAGCTGACCAGGAACAAATGGTTGTCGGTACCCTTGGATACCACGTCGTAGCCGCGGTCCATGAATACCGCGGCCATCGCCTTGGCGTTTTTCATCACCTGACCCTGGTAGGTTTTGAAGGACGGGTCCATGGCCTCCTTGAAGGCCACCGCCTTG
>JAGRGI010000088.1 GCA_020445565.1 Chromatiales bacterium | reverse complement strand
CCTCGCGCACCGGGTTGTTGCCGCGGAAGGAGAACGACACATTGGAAACCCCGCCGGACACCAGCGCGTGGGGCAGGCTGGCCTTGATGCGCCGCGTCGCCTCGATGAAGTCCACACCGTAGTTGTTGTGCTCCTTGATGCCAGTGGCGACAGCGAAGATATTGGGGTCGAAGATGATGTCTTCGGCGGGGAAGCCGACCTGCTCGGTCAGTGTTCGGTAGGCGCGGGTGCAGATCTCCACCTTGCGCGCCAGGGAGTCGGCCTGCCCGGTTTCGTCGAAGGCCATGACGATGACGGCGGCGCCGTAGCGTCGGCACAACTGCGCCTGTTCGATGAACTTTTCCTCGCCCTCCTTCAAGGAGATGGAATTGACGATGGGCTTGCCCTGGGAACATTGCAGCCCCGCCTCCAGGATTTCCCACTTCGACGAGTCGATCATCAGTGGCACACGGGAGATGTCCGGTTCCGAGGCGACCAGATTCAGGAAACGGATCATGGCGGCCTTGCCGTCCAACATGCCCTCGTCCATGTTCACGTCGACGATCTGGGCGCCGTTCTCTACCTGCTCGCGGCAGACATCCAGGGCCTGCTCGTATTTTTCCTCCAGGACCAGCCGCTTGAATTTCGCCGAACCGGTGACATTGGCGCGTTCGCCGACGTTCACGAACAGCGACTCCGGCCCGATGTTGCAGGGCTCCAAGCCGGATAGCCGGCATTGGGGCT
Organism: Chromatiales bacterium; assembly: GCA_020445565.1. GTDB lineage: Bacteria > Pseudomonadota > Gammaproteobacteria > JAGRCI01 > JAGRCI01 > JAGRGI01. The sequence goes on along the minus strand of JAGRGI010000088.1, from coordinate 26,329 downwards.
GAATCGATGGCAGCGTTCGGGGCGCCTTGCCTTCCACGGCCTTGGCGATGGCGGCGATATGATCCGGCGAGGTGCCGCAGCAGCCGCCGACGATGTTCAGAAAGCCGGACTGTGCCCACTCGCCAATCTGTACCGCCATATCCTCCGGTCCCAGGTCGTACTCGGCGAACTCGTTGGGCAGACCGGCGTTGGGGTGGGCCGACACATGGGTTTCGGAAACCCGCGACATCTCCTCCACGTATTGCCGCAGCAGGTCAGGGCCCAGGGCGCAATTGAGACCTATGGAGAGCGGCCTGGCGTGCCGCAGCGAGTTATAGAAGGCTTCGGTGGTTTGGCCCGAGAGGGTGCGCCCGGACTGATCGGTGATGGTCCCCGAGATCATGATCGGCAGGCGCAGGCCGTGATCCTCGAAATATTTGTCGATGGCGAACAGAGCGGCTTTGGCGTTGAGGGTGTCGAAGATGGTTTCGACCAACAGAAGATCGGCGCCTCCTTCCACCACACCGTCCACGGACTCGTAGTAGGCGTCCACCAACTGGCTGAAGCTGATGTTGCGGAAGCCCGGATCGTTTACGTCCGGCGACAGGGAGGCGGTACGGTTGGTTGGCCCCAACACCGCGGCGACGAAGCGGGGCTTGTCCGGTGTCTTCTCGGTCCAGCGGTCGGCGACCTGCCGCGCGAGCCGGGTTGCAGCCACATTGATCTCGCGGGATAAGTCCTCCATGCCGTAGTCGGCCATGGCGATGCGCGTGGCGTTGAAGGTATTGGTTTCGAGGATGTCGGCGCCAGCCTGCAGATAGGCGTCGTGAATACCTTCGATGATCTGTGGCTGGGTGATCGCGAGCAGATCGTTGTTGCCCTTCAGGTCACTGGGCCAATCCGCAAATCGCTGTCCACGGTAATCCGACTCGCCGAGTTTGTGGCGTTGGATCATGGTCCCCATGGCACCGTCCAGAATCAGGATGCGTTGCCGCATCAGGGCGATGAGTTGCTCGCTGCGATCGGGCTGGGCCATGAAGATGCTCCGGAGAGAGGTCGAGAAAGCCCGACATTATAATCGCAGAATCGACCTATCCGGCCGCTTTCCGCCTAGGCTGACAAAAACCGTCCGATTCGACGTGCCAATTCTCCGTCGAGCTACTCTTCCTTGCGTTCCAGTGAGAGCACTATTGCCGCGCCGCCCTCCATACGCCAACGTAGATCTACGTCGGCAAGTTGGCAGGCGTAGACCCGGTCGCCCGACGTTTCGCGCTGATAAGCCGGGCGCGGGTCTTGCGATAGCACACCGTCTATTAGCTCGCGCAGCAGCGTATCCCCCTTGGCCTCCCGTTGCGCCAATTGGCAGGCGGCATTGGACGTGAACTCGATCTTCAGTTTCTGCTCGGGGGCTTGATTGGCGAAACCGCCATGGGCCTCGCTTATTGCGTCCGCATAGGGCAGATAAGGCTTGATATCTACCACCGGCGTTCCGTCCATCAGGTCCACGCCCTTGAGTTTCAAACGGATGTCACGCCCTTTTACCTCGATCCCCGCCAGCTTCACCACCGACAGCCCAAGGGGGTTGGGCCGGAATCCGGAGCGGGTAGCGAATACCCCGACTCGCTGATTGCCCCCCAGACGTGGCGGACGCACGGTCGGTGACCAGTCTCCGCTGCGATTGGCGTGAAACACAAACTGCACCCAGACATGCGAAAACACCTCCAGCCCGCGGAATGCTTCCGGGCGGTTGTAAGGCGGCAGGATCTCCAGGGTGGCCTCGGCCTGTCCGATCAGGCCACTCTGGCGGGGAATGCCGAATTTCTCCTTAAAGACGGAACGAATCACGCCGATAGTCTGGAAGTGGAATTGCCTTGGAGTGCTCATGACTGCTTGGTCTTTCCGGGTGCGAGAAGGACACGATACCGGAATTCGTGGAGCTTGCCAGTTCTGTCAGCGGAATATAGAATCAAATACGAATCATTCGTATTAACAGGTAAAAACAATGAAACTCGCCAATGGAACCCTTGCTGCATTGCTCGTCGCCAGCAGCGCGATTGCCGGTGAAGATACCGCCATCGAAGACGAGATTCGCTTGCTACGGCAGCGTCTGGACCAGTTGGAGCGGCAGGTTCAGAACCAATCGCAGAGACTGCGCGAGCAGGAGACGATTATTGATCGCCAGCAAGAGCAGTTGGCGCAGCGGCAAGTGACTATGACCGAGCCAAGCTGGTCCGATCGCATCACCATCAGCGGCGTGGTGGAGGTGGAAGCCTCGTCCGCCCGTGGTTATGATGGCGAAGACAGCTCCGATATTACCCTGGCCACGGTGGAACTGGGGGTGGATGCGCAGATCACCGACTGGGTTGGAGCCCATGTGCTGTTGCTGCATGAAGAGGACGACACCGACCTGGAAGTGGACGAGGGTTTCATCTCCTTCGGGAATGCCGAGCAATCGCCCTGGTCCTTGGTCGCCGGCCAATTCTACCAGCCGTTCGGCAACTTCGAGTCGCACATGATCTCCGACCCGCTCACCCTGGAGATCGGCGAGACCCGCGAGAGCGGAATTCAGGTCGGGTTCGAGCAGGGCGGCCTGCGCGCGGCACTGTCGGTGTTCAATGGTGACAGCAACGACGGCGACGACGACAAGGTCGAAAATGCCGTGTTGGCGGCCGGATACCTGTGGGAAGGGGAGGGCGTCAGTGTCGACCTGGGCGCCAGCTACATCACCAGCATCGGTGACAGCGATACCCTGCAAGATTCCCTGGGGAGTGCCGACTCCCTCAAAGACTACGTGCCTGGTGTCGGTGTATACGCCGTGATCAACGCCGGGCCTTGGGCCTTCATTGCCGAGTATCTGGGCGCCACCGATGCCTTCGAGGTGGACGAACTGCCGTTCGGTAATGGCGGTGCCGAACCCAGTGCCTATAATGTCGAGCTCGGTTACAACTTCGAGTTGGGCGGCAAGGCAGCGGTGGTTGCCGTCGCTGTGCAGGGAAGCGACGAGGCTCTGGCCCTGGAGCTGCCGGAACAGCGTTTCCTCGCCACCCTTTCGCTGGCCATTGCGGAAAACACCGCCCTGAGTTTCGAATTCGCCCATGACAAGGACTACGACGAACATGACGGAGGTACGGGCGACGACGCGAACACCTTCACTGCCCAACTGGCGGTGGAATTCTGAGGCTTTCACCGCGCTCAAACAGTTCCGGCGGCATCGCTTCGCCTTCCTGCTGCTCCTTCTGAAGATCCCCCTGGTCCATGCCGCGGGATGCGGCGATCGGGCAACCCCGATCAGCCGCATCCAGGGCGGCGGATTCGAGAGCCCGCTGGAGGGCGAACGGGTAGAGGTCGAGGCGCTCGTCAGCCTCGATCTGCGCGCCGCCAGACACAAAATCGGCGGCTTCTACCTGATCGAAGACCCGGTCGACAGGGACGCCGACCCCGCAACCTCCGAGGGTCTGTTCATCTACTACCGTGATGAACAACCGGCATTACACCCTGGCGATCGGGTTCGCCTGCGGGGCAGCGTGCGCGAATACAAGGGCCTCACCGAGCTGGTGCGTGTCAGGGGGTTGACGGTTTGCGCAAAGGGCAAGGCCCTGTATCCGCAAGCGATCGCCTTGCCCGTATCCAGCGCCAGCGGTTGGGAGGCCCTGGAAGGTATGGCCGTGCGCTTTTCCCATCCCTACACTGTCGTCGACCTGCGCGAGCTGGACGAATACGGGCAACTGGGCCTGTCGGGAGCCGGGCGGCTGTTCGCGCCCACGCACGGGATGGCGCCCGGCGAGGCGGCCGCCCAACGCGGTCGTGAGCAACGCCGGGCCGTCATCCGGCTGGACGATGCCAGCCACCGAAAATATCCCCGTCCCTTGCCTTTCGACGGTAGGGTAAGGGCTGGCGATCGAATCGAAGGTCTCGATGCCGTGGTTACGGAAGGCTTTGGCGGCTTTCTGCTGCTGCCTTTGCATGAACCGGATCTGAAATTGCGAAATCCCCGCCCAGCGGCACTCGCCGAGCCATCAACCGGCCGACTGCGTGTCGCCGCCTTCAACGTGCAGAACTACTTCAACGGCGAAGCCGGCAACTTCAGTGCCTCCAGAGGCGCGGCCAGCCATGCTGCCCTTGAGCGTCAACGCAACAAGCTGGTGGCCGCCATCCTGGGTCTCAAAGCCGATGTTCTCGGGCTCATGGAATTGGAAAACGACGGGCAGGAGCCGGGTTCGGCCGCCGCCGAACTGCTCGAGGCCGTCAACGAACGCCTACCCGCCGAGCGCCGCTACCGGATGGTGAGAAACCCCCAGGGCCGGCTCGGCGAAGACGCCATAACCGTCGGCCTGTGGTATCGCCCGGCAGTATTGGAGCCGACCGGGCAGCCCGAGGTGCTGGAAGGCAAGGCACTACGCGACAACTACAATCGCCCTATCTTGATTCAGCGTTTCGCCGCTGCCGGACTGGGTTTCACCGTGGCCGTCAACCACTGGAAATCGAAGGGCTCGGACTGTGAGGCGATTGGCGATCCGGATCGGGGTGACGGACAGGGCAATTGCAATCAGACCCGCCTGGCCGCTGCCGAGGCACTGGTCCACTGGTGGAGGCGGAATCCCACGCCGCTGCTGGTCGTCGGCGATCTCAATGCCCATGCGCAGGAAGACCCTGTGCGGCGCCTGACAGAGCAAGGAATGCAAGATCTGGTCGACAGACTGCCGGCCGAAGAGGCTTATACCGATGCCTACCGTGGGCAGTTCGGCTACCTGATGCACCTGTTGGCCGGTCCCGAACTGGCGGCGCGGGTGGCGGCGGTGGGTATCTGGCACATTAACGCCGATGAGCCCGATTGGTATGCCTATGACGCCCGTCAGGGCGGCTACCAGTCCGACCCCCATCGTTCTTCGGACCACGATCCGGTGTGGTTGGACCTGGCGCTGTAAAGCCTCCTTCGCTCAGGTCACGTCCCGCACGATCTGCGCCAGTGTGTGGGTAGAGGGGTAACGTTCCTGTAGCTCATCCGGCAATTGCTTGCTGATCTGGGTAAGGGAAAACAACCCCCGCACCCGCTGATTGCCGCTGTGCTCGTCCGTTTCCACCACCAGGATGTGTTGCCGTTGCAGGTGATTGAGGATCTCGATGATATGCCCCACCTCGGCGCCACGCACGCTGATCATGTCCAGCACCGCGATCGCCGCCGGACGGCTCATGATGCGCGCCACGGTGATGTTTGAGCGTGGCACGCGCTCGTCGTTGACGACTTGAATCGGCGCCTCGCCCTGTATGTCCCGCGCCGTGATCAGCCCGGCGATCTGGCCCGCCTCGTCCGTTACAAGCAACAGGCGAACCCCATAGATCTTCATCTTGTCCAATGCCTCGTCTATGGGCGCATTCGGGGTTACAGTGATGGGCTTGACGTAGCGAAAATCCGTCATCACCTCAATGGCCGGGCTGTCCAGGTGGACCAGTTCCGGGTTTGTCGGCGGGTGCTCGAACAGGGTGCCCGGTTGCAGCGGGATATGGGGAAGTTCCGCGAACTCGTTCTTCATGGCTTGGCCTCCACTGGTGATTTCGCTCGTCGGCTGCGGTTGCCTCAGTCGGCAAGGCGAACCTCTCTAGTGTAGGACACGTATCGCAAGCCATCGTCTTTGTGGATTCGTGGAATAGCGCCTGGCCTGAAACTGTCTGTAAACGATTGTGACATCAGGCGCGTGGTCGATCGGACCCGACGACGAAACACGCACCGGGTCAGGACACAAATCAAAAGCACACAACTTTTGGAAGCAACACATGAGATTGAAGGTTTTCGCACTGCTGTTCTGGTTTGCACTCGGCGCCCACGCCCAGGGCCAGACCGTCACTCTGCGCGATGGCACCGAGGCTGAAGTCGTGCGCAGTCCGGCGCCATCGGGGCCTGTCCTTATCTGGCTGGCGCCCGTTTTCGGCGAGCCGGAACAGACCCAGGCGTATCTCGAAAAAGTCGCCGCCGCCGGTGTCGAAACCTGGTATGTGGACTTGGTAGCCGCCCGTTTTCTTCCCAGGGTAAAGAGCAGCCAGTCCGAGCTGCCGCCCAGCGATGTATCCGACCTGATCGCCGCCGCTCGCAAGGTCACCGGGCGACCGGTGGCGGTCTACGGTTCGCGTCGCGCCGCCCTGCTGGCCATCCGCGGTGCGAAGTACTGGCTGTCCCATCACGAACAAGGCGACGGCCTGATAGGGTTGGTGCTGGCCTCGCCCAGCCTCTACGACGAGGCCCCGGAACCCGGTGCCATGCCGCAGATCGACCCCGCCGTTGCGGATCTGACGCTGCCGGTTTACCTGGTCCAGCCTCAGCTTTCCCCGGCCTACTGGTGGCTGACCATGACTCAGGAACATCTTGCCGCAGCCGGTGCCAGGGTCCAAACCCTGGAAATCCCTGGCGTCCGTGACGGCTTCTTTCGGCGCCCCGAGCTGCTGGACGCCGAACGCCCCTGGCTGGAAGAATTCCCCCAACGTTTACGAACAGCTCTGGAGAACATGCAATGAGTCGCAGTCTGCTTGCGTTTTTCCTGTTTGCCTTTGCCGGCTTGGCCAGTGCCGAATCCGATCTGGTGCCGTTCAGGGGCGATCCGAAACCGGCCGCCCTGGCCCTGATGGGACTGGACGGCAAGCCCAGCGAACTGAAAGAGCACGCCGGCAAGGTCGTCCTCATCAACTTCTGGGCAAGCTGGTGCGGCCCTTGTCTGCGCGAAATGCCCTCCCTGCAACGCCTGGAGCAAAAACTCGCCGACACGCCCTTTCAGTTGCTGGCGGTCAACGTCGGCGAAAGCCGCAAGGAGATACTTCCCTGGCTCAAGGAACTCGGCGTCGACTTCACCATCCTCCTGGACAGCGACGGCGCAGCGACCCGCGCCTGGCGCGTATTCGCTTTCCCCACCACCTTCGTCGTCGACCGCGATGGCAATATCAGCCACGCCAAGGCCGGCGCAGTGGAATGGGACTCTGAAGAAAACGTGGCCCTGCTACGGAAACTCGCCGAAGTCCCCCGCGCGACGGCGGGCAGCACAGCGCAAAACCCGTAGGAGCGCCGCCCCCGGCGCGATAGGAAGCGGTACAGCACCAGGGCAGGTTGGGGCATGCAGCCCCGACCTCACCGTCACCGGCTACCACCAAGCGCAAACTCGCACCAAGGCAAGAAGAGAATTCGCAGAGAAAGAATTCAGGTCGAAAATCCGTCGACCAAATGCAAGGCTATCCGTATCGGTTAGAGCCTGCCCAAGCAGAGACAGGCTCCTTATCGTTATACCCGAGTAGTACCGATCAGGCCGCCTGCTTCGGTTCGGCGGTCGGATCATCCTCCTCCATACGAATTCGAACCAGGGCCGGTTGGTTGGGGCAGAATTCGATCTCGTTCAGCGATAGGCTGGGGCGTGCCTGCAAGGCGGAATCGCAGGTATCCGTCGCCTTGCAACCCTGGCAGTTGTGCATCTGCCTGGCGATGTCGGTTACCGGCTCGGTGTGCAGATAGCGGTTGGAATCCACCCCGATGGCACCCAGCATCTTCTCCAGTCGCAGGCTCTTCATGCGCAGGGCCAGGGCCTCGCGAAACGCCATGCCCTGCTGCAGATTTTGCCCGATGGCCATGGACATGCGCACCGCCACGTAGAGAAACAGCGCGCCGAGAAGACCTAAGACAATGAGACTGACCGCTTGCATGATGCTGGAAGACCCCAAGTAAGTACGAATAAGCTAATGAATGCAGCTTAGAGCGCCTGCGGTATCGGGCACTTGATCCAGGTCAGGTACAAGGGGGTCCCGGACTGAGAATCGTCAATGCGCGGCGGATTGTGAAATCGATCGAAGCTAGAGGCGTGTCCTGGCCGGCGTCTAGTCTACCGGTTGGCCAAATTTCTGGGAGCCGCAGAAGTCCGATGTGGTGCGCACGAAGTGGGACGCCGCCATGGCATGCGCCGGGTTGAGGTGTTGTGCGTACGTTGCGACGCCCATCTAGGGCATGTTTTCCGAGGATGCTCCCAATCCCACCGGGATGCGCTACTGCATCAGCGCGGCTTCGCCGGATTTGCATAAGGAGGAATGAAGGCCACTTGTGTATCGGGTTGAATCGTGTGGCCCAGGAGATCGTCGGGAAGTTGACGTGTTCCATGGTTTTTGCTTTATTTTTTGGTAATTAGTTGATTGTTATTGGAAGATCGGTCGCGTGCCGTGGGTTTCCGTCGGACAGGCGGTGTGCTCGCCTATTCGCTGCGGCAGGCATAAAGGGTTTTTTGGGAACGGTCGGTTTCACTCCCGCATTGGGGTAAGTACCGGCATGGCAGGATTGTCGAAACGCAAGCGGTTGTTTTGACGAAGTTCGTCAGCTAGAGGGGTACGGTTTTTCGTGCCGCCAGGTGAGCGGCCGGTGCCGGGGTTTGCTCTGCGCCAGTGCTCGAATCGGAGCCATGTAGGTCGGGAGGCTTGATATCTGCTATGGACACACAAGTTAATACTGATCGGTTGCAATCCTTCCCTTGTTCCAAGGAAGCGGGTGATCGTCATTTCCGTGCACTCAAGGAGCGATTGAACGCTGCCGGATGTTTCCGCCCCGATACACTCATGCTCGTGATGAGCATGATCACAACACTGACGCTCTATTTCGCCGGCTATTTCCTCGCGCTGTTGGCGGACGATTGGCCGCTGCGCGTACTGGGACTTTGGTTGTCCGGCTTCGCCTGTGTGCAGGCGGCGTTTATCGGTCACGAGGCCGGGCATGGGGCGATTACCCGCGATCGTGCCCTGGCCACCGCTATCGGCCGGTTCTTCATGAGCTTTCTCACCGGCATGAGCTATACCCACTTTCAATCCATTCACCGGCGGCATCACCCCCATTGCAACCGACAGGGGGTGGACCCGGACATGGAGACCGATCTGTTTGCCCTGTACCCGGCGGCGGCCAGCAAGGGGAGTGCGGTGAACGCCTGGGTGGCGCGGCGCCAATGGTGGCTGTTGTGGGTGCTGGTGAGCCTGCAAGGGCTCAGCCTTAAGTGGGACAGCCTGCAAACCCTGCGCCGTTCACCGCGGACCACCAGGGCAGAGCAGGCGATATTGCTTGCCCATCTGCTGTTATGGCTGGTGCCGCCTGCGCTGGTGTTGGGTTTCGGAACGGCCGTCGTGCAGTATCTGTTGACCAGTTGGTTCATCGGTCCCTACCTGGGCAGCATCTTTCCGGTCAACCACATCGGTCGGCGCGTCTGGGACAAGCAGGAAGGCGCGGGCCATTTCTTTCAGCAGTTGGCGTCTACCCGTAACCTGGGCAAACGCCCCTGGCAGGATTGGTATTTCGGCGGTTTGAACAACCACATCGAACATCATCTGTTTCCCTCCATTCCCAAGTCGCGGTTGGCTGTGGCCCGCCGGGTGACGCGCGACTATTGCCGTGAGCAGGGGCTGGCGTATCACGAGGTCTCGTGGTTACGGGCGATGGTCGAGGTGACGGCTCATCTGAGGAACATGGGCAGCATGGTATCGAGAACGTAGTCGCGCTGATCCACACCGAGACCGGCAAGCGCGTCGCGGGCCTTTTTGTCCCAGCCGTAGCGGGCTTGAACGTGATTGAGCAGCATACAGGCACGGGCTTCGTCCATGGGCATGCGTAAGCCGTGGGCGCTGCGGCGGGCCTTGTGCAGGTGTTGTGCGGCCAGATTGGTCTTGCCCTGTCCCAGGGCCTCCAGGGCTCGGCTGATCCACAGCCTTGGGGTGCCGGTCGGGAAGATGGCCGCAAAGCTGCCCATGTTGTTGCGTGCCGCATCCAGTAGCAGATTGGCGCCTGCGTCGCGGAAACCCCGGTGATGGGCGTGGCCCAGGGCCGACTCAAAGAAGAAGCCGCTGGCAAGCAACAGGCGGTATTGGCGCGGTTTTCCCATGTCCCGCAGCAGATTGTCCGCGCGGAACAGGTAGGCGCCACAGCGCTCCTGATCGCCGTCGATCTGGCGCAGCAGGCTTTGCAGCACAACCGTGTCCAGGTGGGGGACCACGTCCAGACTGTCGCCGTTGGCGCGAAATATCTCTTCGGTCTCGTTCAGAAAACGCCGTGCCTGCTCGTATTTTCCCTGGCTGAAGTAAGTGCGCGCCAAACCGCTGTTGGCCCAGCAGCGGGCTTCCGGGTCGCCACGCGACAGGGCCGATTCGCGCAACTGGTGATAGAGCGTTTCGCATTCCGGCAGTTTGCCCTGCGCCAGACGGGTTCCAGCCAGATTGGTGCCGTGTTCCGCCCAGCGGCGCTGATCGCCGACCCGCTCAGCGATCGACATGCCACGGCTGAAGCGTTTTTCTGCCGATTCCCATTGGCCGGTACCGGCCTCGTATACCCCCACGGTCAGCAGTACCCAAAGCCAAGTGATCGGATTGTCCACCTTGACGGCTACGTCCAGGGCCTGTTTTGAGTAGTAACGTGCCTCCCGGTGGATGGGGATTACGCCGGCCGCGGCCGCCAGACTGCCGTACAAACGCCCCAATTCGGGCGGGCTTTCGCCGCCGACACTCTCTCCCAGGTTGGCACCCAGCAGGGCGGAGTGGGCCAGCAGGGCGCGTTTACCGAACAGCCAGTAGACGAAGGTCAGGCGCTCGAGAGTCCGGGCGGCCTCCAGGCGTTGCTCGGCGTCCGTGGCCTGGCTGTTCAGCCCCAGGCTGCGCCCCAGACGATGGCCCAATTGCAGTGCGGTCTGCCCGAGAAAACTGGCGCGTGTCCTGAGCGAATTCGATGGTGTGGGCCAGCCAAGTATTTGCACCGACTTCTCCAGGTGCTCCAGGGCATCGCCCGAGCGGCCCATCGCTTGCAGGGCCTCGCCCAACAACCGTTCCCAATGGCCCAGTTGCAAAGACGTGGGGGGGGGCTCAAGCTCGTCCTGACGACGCAGGGCCTCTTGCAGAAATTCGGCCGCCTCGGCATTGGCATAGTTGCGCAAGGCTTGATTGGCGGCCTGTTCCAGGTAGTCCACCGCCCGGTCCGGGGCGCCGGCCAGGGCCCAGTGGTGAGCGAGTAACGAGTAGTAGCGGTTCAGGTCTTCGCGCCGGTGATCCTCATACCAGGTGGCGATATCCTTGTGCAGGTCCATGCGCTGTGCATGGGGCAGCATCTGGTAGGCGACTTCCTGGGTGATGACATGTTTGAAGGTGTAGCTGTCTTCGGTGCCGTCTTCGCTGGCGAGAATCAGGTCCAGGGCCGACAGTTCGCCCAGTTCCAAGCGCAGGCGAGCCGCGTCGGTTAGTGGCGAGGTCGGGTGGATCGCCGATAGGACATGCAGCGGAAACGACCGGCCGATCACGCTGGCCACCTTGACGATCAGGGCCTGCGCCGGCGTCAATCGGTCGATACGGCTGATGATGGTGGCCTCGATGGTTTCCGGTAGTTCCGGCGGACGCGCAGTGTCGCCGTCATCCGCCAGTATGGCCACGCCGTTTTCAATGCGGATGCGGTTTTCGTCGCGCAGCGCGTAGCCGAGTTCCTCGGAGAAGAAGGGGTGTCCCTCGGCATAGGTGCGGATCAGAGCGGCGGCGTCCTCGCGCAGAAATGCCGCCCCCAGGCGACGGGCCACCAGCATTGCGGCCTCATCGGGGGAGATATTGCCCAGCGCCAGATGCCGGGTGTGGTTGGCGCGCAGAAAATGCCGGTACTCGGGCGGGGGCTGGACCATGGGGCGGGTAACCAGTACCAGTATCATGGGTCGCAGACCCAGTTCGGCCACCTGGGTAAGCGCCCAGGAGGCGCTGTCCATCCAGTGGACGTCCTCGAAGATCAGCACAATGCCCTGCCCGTTGTGGGTCGACTCGAGGATGTGCAACACCATCTCATGGGTGAGCCGGGCACGGCTCTGGGCATTCATTTGTGCGATCTCGTCGGTTTCCTTGAAGTCCACGTTGTAGATGGCATTGAGCAGGGAAATCCGTTCGCGCAGTTCGTCGTCCACCGGCAGCTGTTCCTGGATGCGGCGGCGGATGTCCTCCTTGTCCTCCATCTCGTCCAGGTCGAAATGGCGCACCAGCATCTGGCGCCAGGCATAATAAGCCGTGGTGCTTTCAATGGCGTCGGCGGCACCGTATAACAGAGGTAGCGAGCGTCTGCGCACCTCTTCCATCAGCCAGCGCACCAGCACCGATTTGCCGATACCGGGTTCGCCTTCGATGATCAGGCTTCCGCTGCCGCCTTCTGTGAGGCGGTCGAGAACATGATGAATCACACTGCGTTCGGTTGCCCTCCCGACCATGGTGGAGGGGGACGCGCGCTGCGCCAGCGAACGCGGCCGCGGCCGCAGCGGGCGGTGCACCGGAATCTGGCCGTTGCGGCCCTTAACCTCGATATGTTCCGGAGGAGTGAATTCCATGGCCTCTCTGGCAATCTCTGCGGTGGCGTAGTCGCACAGAATCCCGTCGCCGGCATGTTGCATCAAACGCGCCGCCAGATTGGCGGCATTGCCCATGATGGTGTATTCGCGTCGTTGCTGTGAGCCCACGGCGCCGCAATAGACGCGACCGGTGCTCACGCCGATGGCGCAACGCTGGCCCAGGGCCTTCAAGTCGGAGTGGATCTGCCAGGCGGCGAGTACGGCGCGTTTTGGATCGTCGGTGTGAGCCAGGGGAGGCAGACCCAGTGCGGCGATCAGGGAAACGCCTTTGTCGTCGATGGTGAATTTGTTGACGCTGCCTTCGTAGCGGTACAGGGCGGTTTGCAGGGCGCGCAGAGTGGTTTGGGCGCGCTGTGGGTCGATCCCCTCGCCACTCAATTCCGGCAGGTTGACGAACAAAATGCTCAATGGCCGCAGTTCACCCAGCCAGGCATCCTGGCCCGCCAGCAGCCGTTCGAGGATGGCGGAAGGAAGGTGTCGTTGTAGGAATTCATATTCGAACTTTTCTGGCGGCTGGCGGCTCGACGGAGCGGGCGCCGGCGGTGCGAAGGTACGCGTGACCCGCAGGAGTTGATCGCCGGCGAGGGTGCCGCGCACACCGGTTGGCGCGCGAATCCAGCGCTCGTTGACCAGCAATACCTGCGAGGGTTGCGCCGCCATGCTGGCCTGCACGACCTCGCTCAGCGGTTGGCCTGCGATCAGATATTCCCAGCGGTCATTGACGCCACCCAGATGCAGTATCTGCAAATTGCCTGCCCCGACGGCAATGCGAAGGCGCAGGGGGGTACCCTCGTCGGCCTTGTAGTCATGGAAGGTTTTCTGAATGGTGAAGGCACAATGAGCTGCCCGCCAGGCGGCCAGGGCCAGGGCGGATTCCTGATCCTCGGTCTCCCAAACGGCCAGCAGGGCGTCGCCAGCGAAACGCACCACGTCGCCGCCTTGCGTTTCGACCGTTTCGATCAGATGGCCGAAAAATTCATTGAGGATGGCGGTTAGCCGTTCCGCTCCGTTGGGTGTGTCTTTGGCCAATCCCTCGGCCAGTGCGGTGAACCCGGAGATGTCGGCAAACAAAATGCCCGCGGGAAGGGGGTAGTTGGCCGGACCCGACAGTGGCTCGTCGGCGTCCAGCAGACGTCCGCGGATGGTGTCCGGCAGGTAGGCTTCCAGGGTGTCGCTGGCGACTTGATTGCTCATTGGCGGTTACCCCGGAGGATGGGGCGGCCTCATCACGCGCTCATGGTAGTGTGTCTGCTTCAGGAAAAATGCTGCTGCGTCCAGGCTATGATTTCTTGCCATTGCGTCGAACGCAAGTATTCCTGGCTGCGTTCGCGCAATTCGTCCACCTGATCACAGGCGTCCAGGGGGATGTTGTCCTGATCGAGGTAGAGATTGGCACGGCGATAGCGGTCGGCGCCCAGCATCAGGCAGCATTGTCGATCGTCCAGGGCCGAGGCGCCATCGAACATGGATTCCAGCAGGGGGAACGGTGGGGTGTAGCGGTGCTGTTTGGGCGAAAGCCAGCCCAGCATGCCCCAGGGAAAGCGCGACTCAATGCCGTGCTGGGCCGGGTAGCAACTCAGATTGAACCCTGTGCCGATGGACAGCAGATAGACATTTTCCAGCCGCCCGGCGATCCCCGACCCCATCAGGGCGGCCAGACCGATGCTGCCCGGATTGTTGGCAAAGATGCCGCCGTCCGCCGCCAGGGGGCCCAGACTGCTCGAAAACGCCTCAAAATACAGCGGTGCGGAGGTGCTGCACATGGACGCCTCAGCCAGCGTCAGCTTGTCCGCCAGACCGCTGCTGGGAATATTGGGGAGGTTGTGCAGAATCTCCGGTTGCCAGCGGAAACGGCCGTCGCCGTTCGGGCGGTTGAGCAGGAAGGTGGTTACCAGAGCCCGTTTTTGCTGCTGTTGCCAGATCTCGCCCAAGGTCATGTTTGGCAACCGTTGTTTCAGAACGGTGTAGCGGTCGTCGTTGCCGTACTTGGGGAACAGCAGATTGTCGGTGACGGACGAGAGGTGTTCCAAAATGCCCTTGACCAGCGGATGGCTATTGAGCAAAGTTCTGTCAAGATCATCCTCGGCCTTCTGCAGGATGTTCTGTACCAGTCTCAGTGCAAAGTTGTTCTCCTTGTCCGGATCATAGGGCGAGAAAAACTTACCGCAGTCCGAAATATAGAGTTGTACCAGGGAATCGATGTCCATTCCTGCTGCAAGGCCCAGGGCCAGCACCGAGCCGGTGGATGTGCCGGCATAGAAATCGGCGCGCCGCAGCACCGATTCCGGCAGTGCCTGTAACAGCAAGGCGGACATCAAACCCCGAATGCCGCCGCCGTCGATGGAAATAACCAGATATTTGTCTTCTGACATGACCGTGTCCACGTGCTGAAACGTCCACTTGTCGTCGCCAAGGCAGAGTTCACGGGGAGGCCAAGGAACGCCTGCGAGGCTTGTCGACAAGGTTAGCCGAAATGTGTGCCTTCGGTATGGCCGCATGCATAGCCAATCCCGAGACCCTTGGCCTGAAATTCCGAATTGCTCTATCGCGGCCTTTACCGGAGGCCAACGCACCGGCTGATCGGTATATCATGAGAGTCCGGTTGATTGCTGCGGGAGGAGGGGCGTCATGGGCAGAGTGTTGCTGGCTTTGATTGTGTGGATCGCGGGTTCCGCGTGGGCCGCAGAGGATGGGCGTTATCAGGCGTTGCTGGTGGGTGGCGAGGCCGGCGGTGCAGGCGCCAGTGGCGGTGGTCGCGTGTTCATCATCGACTCCCGTGATGGTCATTTCTGGACCTGGGTGGATTCGGATGTGGTACCGGGCCAAAACGGGCGTCTGCGGGTGGGCAGCGTATTGCGCTATCAGGGCCGCCTGCGGGTGGGCGACCATCCGGGCGAGGTGATTGTCGGGGGAGGACGCTGATATGCGTGCCATGGTAATCGACCGGCAGGGGCCGTCTTCGGTATTTCACGAGGCGGAACGGCCTTGCCCCCAGACCAGGCCCGGCCATGTGCTGATCCGCGTTCGAGCCTCCAGCGTCAACCCGGTGGACTACAAGATTCGCTCCGGCATGCCCATTGCGCCGGACTTTCCTGCCGTGCTTCATGGCGATGTGGCGGGTGAGGTGGTCGAAGTCGGCGAGGGGGTCAGCGACTTTGCCGTGGGTGACGCGGTTTACGGCTGCGCCGGTGGCGTGAGCGGGACCCAGGGGGCGTTGGCGGAGTATATGCTGGCCGATGCCCGCCTGTTGGCGCCCAAGCCGTCCAATCTCAGCATGGAGCAGGCGGCCGCCCTGCCGTTGGTGGGTATCACGGCCTGGGAAGGACTGGAGCGTACCCGGGTGATCGCCGGTGCGAATGTGTTGGTGCATGGTGGTACCGGCGGTGTCGGCCACATGGCCTTGCAGTTGGCGCGAACCCTGGGGGCGACGATAACGACCACGGTCTCAACCAGGGAGAAGACCGAACTGGCCGAATCCCTGGGGGCACACAATGTTGTTCTGTACCCCGAAACTTCGGTGGAAGATTACGTGAGCAGCCTTTCGGTCAATGGCGAGGGGTTTGATTTTGTCTTCGATACGGTTGGCGGAGAGAACCTGGAGCGTTCCTTTGCCGCGGTTCGGCGTGGTGGATGGGTTTCGTCCATCTCTACCCGCCGCCAGTATGATCTCAGTATCATGCATGCCAAGGGGTTGACGTTGCACGTGGTGTTCATGCTGATTCCCTTGCTCTACGATGAGGACCGCGAAAAGCACGGCAGAATTCTTCGTTCCCTGACGCAACTGGTGGAACAGGGGCAGGTGCGGCCATTGTTGGATGGAACTGTCTTCGATTTCACCGAGGTTGGTCAGGCCCACGATTATTTACAGGCGGGTAAGGCGAAGGGGAAGGTGGTGCTGCGGGGTTTCTCATGAGCGGTTCCGATGATCTGAGTCGTCTGCTGTCGGCTATCGAGCACGAGTTACGGCGCATCGATCTGTGGTCGTCAGTGTCGCCGCCGGAAGATGCCTTGGCGAGCAATGCGCCGTTCTGCTACGACACCCTGGCCCTGCACGAGTGGCTGCAATGGGTGTTGCTGCCGAGAATGAAGGCGATAATCGAGGGTGGGCTGCAACTGCCGGAACACAGCGGTATCGCCCCCCTGGGCGAGCAGGTGTTTCCCGACTTGACGCAGGATACCGACGATCTGCTGCTTCTGTTGAGGCGTTTCGACGAGTTCATCGAGGGTCACGGTGAGTGACCCCCGGCGTCCACTGACGTGAAATCGCCTTATTGCATGATCAGGCGGGCATTGACAGCCTGAACCGGGCGATTGTTCGGGTGGTGCATGACTTCCTCGAACTTTTCGATCTGACGTTTGCTGGCGGTGTCGTAGTGCTTCATCACCAACCAGGTTACGCCCTCGGAGCAGGGCGGGGTGGTAAGCGATCCGCTGAAACGGTAGTAGCCGCGATCGGATGGCAGCAGTGAGGCCGCATCCACACTATGGGCCATCTCGGCAGTTTCGTGGGCCTCGTGGGGCATTTGCGACCAGATCTGTTTCAAAGTCGGGTTCTCCGCACCTTCTTCGAACATCACGGCGACTACCGCCAGGTTGCCCGCTGCATCGGCATGGACCAAGTGGGCTTCCAGGGGGAAGGATTTGCCGTCGATGGTATTTTCGCTGGGCGAATGGAAGTGGAACTGCTTCAGGGTGTAGGGTCTGCCGTTTACCTCCAACTGGCTGCCGGGCGCGTAGTTGACCTGAATGGTGTGGCCGTTGTTCAGTACCGAGGTACCGCCGGATTTGTAGTCCATTCCCAACTCCGGAAGCTCCGTCTCCACAGCGTCGCTGATATTTACGGGGGATTGATTCTTGCCGGTGGAACAGGCGCTATAGGCCGGCGAAAGGCTGCCCCAGTGCTCTGGACCCTCGGCGCCGGAGTATCCCCAGGCGGTGCCGGTGCCGGCCTCGGCGGAGGTGAATCCGAGCATCAGGAGAGCAAGTGCGGTTTTCTTCATCGTCATTTTCTCTCAACCCTTTGTTTTGTCTTTGTATACATTGACGAGTAGGGTGTTGGACTTGAGAGGTGGGGCCAAACCGGTCGAACGGCTTTGACGGGATCGCCTGCCGCCCCCAGCCAACGGCGCATTAGCATATCAGCAGATAGTCGGGTTGCTAATCAGAATTGTGTCCAAAATACCATCGACGTGATCTATACCAAGGTGGCTTGTCCCTGGAAGCCGGTCGGGAATACCCTTCCCGGCCGTGACCCAATACGTGTAACCGCAGTTTTTAGAGGTAACTATGACCCGAGTAGCCATCGCCGGGGCCGCCGGCCGCATGGGACGCAATCTGATCGTGGCCTGCCATGAGCATCCGGATCTAACGTTGGGCGCCGCGCTGGAACGCAGGGACAGTTCCCTGCTTGGCGCCGATGCCGGGGAGCTGGCCGGAGTCGGCAGGCTGGGGGTGGCGCTCAGTGGCGATTTGGCAGCGGTTGCCGAGCAGTTCGATGTACTCATCGACTTCACGGTACCCGGTGCGACCCTGGCCAATGTCGATATCTGCCAACAGGCGCGCCGCGGTATCGTTATCGGCACCACCGGGTTCAGCACGGAAGAGCGTCAATGCATCGTTTCCGCCAGCGCGGACATCCCGGTGGTGATGGCGCCGAATATGAGCGTTGGCGTCAATCTGTGCTTCAAACTGTTGGATACGGCGGCCCGTGTGCTGGGAGACAGTGTGGATATCGAAGTGATCGAAGCCCATCACCGGCACAAGCTCGATGCTCCCTCCGGAACCGCCTTGCGCATGGGCGAAGTGGTGGCCGAGGCTCTGGGCAGAAATCTGGCGGAATGTGCGGTCTATGGCCGTGAAGGCCACACCGGGGAACGGGATCGCGCTACCATCGGTTTCGAGACCATACGCGCTGGCGACATCGTTGGCGAGCATACGGTAATGTTTGCCGCAACCGGCGAGCGGGTGGAAATCACCCACAAGGCATCCAGCCGCATGACCTTTGCCGGCGGTGCCGCACGCGCCGCAGCCTGGCTGGCCGATCGCCAACGCGGGCTCTACGATATGCAGGACGTGCTGGGCTTGCGCTGAAGCGTTGTTTGACGGAGGCAACGAATGCGCCCGGCCGCGCTATGCTGCGCGGTCGGGCGCATTCAGCGCCGAAATCGGGCAATCTACACCGTCACTTGGCTGGTGCCCGCTTTGCCAGCGGTTGCGTGTAGACGCCTCAGCAGGCGTTGGCACTGACGGACGCTCAGGTCGACATCAAAGTGTTCATGGATGAACTCGGCCAGTTGCGGCCCGTTCCATTCGTCATTGCCGTTGCTTTTCATGGTCTGGCGCAGTTCGTCCATTTGCTCCCGGCTGAGCTTGTTGGGCCTGCCGGGCCGCTTCCCCTCCCAAAGCCCTTCAGGGCCTTGCTGTTGGAAACGTCGCATCCAGCGCGTTACGGTTCGGGGGTTGTCCCCGAGCCACTGAGCCACATCGTTCACATTGTGGCCGATGCTGACCAGGAGCAGCGCGTGCAATCGATGGTGGAACCGGGATTCCGCGGTTCGCTGTGTCTCTTGCCTGTACCACTCGACGAAAGTCGACGGATCGAATCTGATTGGCGCACCCATCTCGTTCCCTCCTGGAAAGAGCCTTCCGGTCTGGCTACTGCACGGTATTTCCCTTGATTTCAATCTACGCTCGACTAATGTCGCCGACATTGACGCGCGACAAGCAAACGGACGTATTCCGGTACGCCTTCCCTGCTAGTGGGGAAATCTCTCAGCGCAGACTGATGGTCGGCCATCCCCGTTCGTGGGCAAGCTTTGTCAGTTGGTCGTCCGGGTCTACCGCCACTGGGTGATCCACCTTTTCGAGCAAGGGCAGATCATTGTGGGAGTCGCTGTAGAACCAACTGTCCCGCAGATCGCCTCCAAGCTCCGTCAGCCATTGTTCCAGCCGGGTCACCTTGCCTTCACGAAAGCAGGGCACGCCACTGGGCAGGCCGGTGTATCGGCCGTCGCGCTCTTGTACCTCGGTCGCCAGCAGGTTGTTTACCCCGAGGCGTTCTGCGATGGGTTGGGTGACAAAGCGATTGGTGGCGGTGATGATCGCCAGGGTATCGCCTCGTTGGCGGTGTCGCTCCAGCAGCGCACGGCCCGCTGGCAGGATGATGGGGTCGATTTGCTCATGTAGAAATCGCTCGCGCCAGGCATTGAGTTCCTCGCGGGGGTAGCGTGCCAGGGGAGCGAGTGAAAAGCGCAGAAACTCCTGGATGTCCAGCCGACCTGCCCGGTATTGATCGTAAAAGCGCTGGTTCTCCCGTTCGTAGTGTTCGGCGTCCACCAGCGCCTGACTGACGAGGAAGCGGCCCCACTCGTAGTCGCTGTCTCCGCCAAGCAGGGTATTGTCCAGATCGAAAAGGGCCAGGGCCATGCGGGTACCGTGAGTTTTGCGAAATAGATCCGCAAATTCTCAACGAAATCTGATGGCTAGGGCAAGCCACGTTTGCCGCCGCGGGCGATCTGTGGAAAAATCGGGGTTCCGGGTACGGAGAAACTAACGAGAATCAGGCGCAGTTGTGATCGACTCTGACGGCTTTCGGCCCAATGTCGGGATTATTCTCTCCAACGGCGAGCGCCAGTTGTTTTGGGCGCGCCGTGTGGGGCAGAACGCTTGGCAGTTTCCCCAAGGCGGGATAAGGCGCAGTGAAAGTCCGCAGGAAGCGATGTTCCGTGAGCTGGAAGAGGAAGTCGGTCTGTCGCCCGAGGACGTGGAAATCGTGGGCTGCACCAAGAGTTGGCTGCGCTACCGCCTGCCGAAGCGGTTTGTGCGCCGCCACTGTCAACCGGTGTGTATCGGCCAGAAGCAGATCTGGTTCTTGCTGAGGTTGGTGGGCAATGAAGATCGGGTTCGCCTCGATCGCCACAGCAAGCCCGAGTTCGATCGCTGGTGTTGGGTGCAATATTGGTACCCCGTACGAGAGGTGGTCTCTTTCAAACGTGACGTCTATTCCCGCGCTTTGAGGGAACTAGGCTGTCTGCTGTTCCCGGAAGGACTGCCCAGTCAAGAGACTATCGGACAGTTGCGTGGTTCGGAACCCGGCGGCGTCTTGCCTGGTCAGGGAGCCGAATACCGCTGCCGCCGACAATACAGACATAAGAAGTAAGGCTGCCGGCGTGCAGCCATTTACTGTCCGCTACGGTCTCTGTTCTCGGGCAGATTCCCATCGTATCTGGCCGTTTCCCGCAGGAGCGGGTGTGAAAGCCGGACCGGGAGCATTTTTGTCGCTTACTCCATAGCCGGGTAGAGCGCTTACCCAACAGATTTCGGAGTTGTTGCCAACCCCATGATCCTTGCCACCCTGCGACGAATCATTCAGGAGGTCAATGCGGCCGGCGATCTTCGCCAGGCTTTGGATATCATCGTCCAGCGTGTCAAGGTCGCCATGGGGACGGACGTGTGTTCCGTCTACCTGACCGAACCCGGCTCCAATGTCAATGTGCTCATGGCCACAGACGGTCTGGATGTGTCTTCTGTCGGACGCGTTAAGCTGGGCGCGCGGCAGGGGCTTATCGGGCTGGTGAGCCGGCGCGCCGAACCGGTCAATCTGGAAGAGGCACCGCTGCATCAGGCCTATCATTTCGTGCCTGAAACCGGCGAGCAACCCTTTCACGGTTTTCTCGGTGTGCCGATCATCCGGCATCGCAATGTCCTCGGTGTCCTGGTGGTTCAGAAACGCGAACCCCACCGCTTCAGCGAGGATGAGGTCAGTTCCCTGGTCACTCTGGCCGCCCAGCTGGCGGGCGCCATCACCCATGCCGAGATCAGTGGCGGTTTGGCCGGTCTTGTGACCGGGCCGGAGCCGGTGGAGAGGGTGCTCAAGGGGCAGCCCGGTGCCCCCGGTGTCGCCTTCGGCGAGGCCGTGGTGGTGTATCCCGAGGCCGATTTGTCCGCCATACCGGATCGATTGGCAGAGGACCCGCAGGCCGAGGAAGAGCGGTTTTTGCGCGCTGTTGATCAGGTGCGCGCCGATCTCAGGCGCATCAATGACAACATTGCCTCTGTCCTGTCCGCCGAGGATCGGGCCTTGTTCGATGCCTACATGATGATGCTCTCCGGCGACACGCTGGTGAATCGCACGTTGGAGAGGATTCGGGGCGGGACCTGGGGCGCCGGTGCGCTGCGCGACACCATCGAAGAACATGCCAGGGTTTTTGACGCCATGGAAGACGAGTACCTGCGGGAAAGGGGCGCGGATATCCGAGATCTCGGCCGCCGAATCCTGGTGCGTATGAAGGAGTCCGGCCGTAGCGCGGAGGAATACCCGTCCCGCACCGTCCTGGTGGGCGAGGAGTTGTCCGCCCTCAAGCTAGCCGAGGTGCCGGCGGAACGCCTGGTGGGGGTGGTTTCCACCACTGGATCAGGCACCTCCCACGTGGCCATATTGGCTCGCGCCATGGGTTTGGTGGCCATCATGGGGGTTGACGACCTGCCGGTAAGTCGTATGGACGGCCGCGATATCATTCTCGACGGATACCGGGGGAGGGTATACGTCTCGCCTTCAAAGGCGGCGCAACACGAATACCGGCGCTTGGAGAAGGAAGAGGGCGAGTTGACGCGTGGTTTGGAGGATATGCGCGATCTGCCGTCGGTGACCAGGGATGGAAAGCGGATTGAATTGCATCTGAATGCCGGTCTGTTGGCGGATTTTGCCTCACTGACCGCTGGAGCGGACGGTATCGGCCTGTATCGAACCGAGTTCCCCTTCATGGTACGGGACCGTTTCCCCAGCGAGCAGGACCAATACGAAAATTACCGTAAGATCCTCGAAACCTTCCGTGGCCGGCCGGTGACCCTGCGAACCCTGGATATCGGTGGAGACAAGGCCCTGCCGTATTTTCCCGTGGAGGAAGATAACCCTTTCCTGGGTTGGCGAGGTATCCGTATAACGCTGGACCATCCGGATATTTTCCTGACCCAGTTGCGTGCCATGTTGCGGGCATCGGAGGGTCTGGGCAATCTGCGCCTGTTGCTGCCCATGATCAGCGAGATGAGCCAGTTGGATGAGGTGATGGTACTGCTCTGTCAGGCCCATGGAGAGATCACCGAAGAGGGCTGTTCGGTAGCCCTGCCTCCGGTGGGTGTGATGGTGGAGGTGCCGGCTGCGGTGTATCAGGCCGATCGTTTGGCCAAGCGGGTGGATTTTCTCTCCATCGGCAGCAACGACCTTACCCAGTATCTGTTGGCGGTTGACCGAAACAACGCCCGCGTGGCGGAGCTCTATGACTCGGTACATCCTGCGGTGCTGTTGGCTATCCGCAACGTGGTAGAGGCCGGTGCACGGCATAACAGGCCGGTGAGTGTGTGCGGCGAGATGGCCGGCGATCCGGCAGCCGCTTTGCTGCTGCTGGGCATGGGGCTGGAAAACCTGAGTATGAGCGTGGCCAGTGTGCCGCGTATCAAGTGGGTGGTGCGCAGTTTCACCCTGGATGAGGCGCGTCGGGTCTTCACCGAGGCCATGACCATGGAGGACACCGCCTCGATACGTGCGATCGCCAACGAAGCCCTGGAGAAAAAGGGCCTTGGCGGCTTGCTGCGGGCCGGCAAATAGGCCCGCAGCTGCACAGCTCAGAGGATGGGCTGAATCGGGGTCAGTTTCCAGATCTCCTCGTTATATTCGAGCATGGTGCGGTCCGTGGAGAAGCGACCGCTGTAGGCCGTATTGAGAATACTCATGCGAGTCCAGTTCTCGGTGTCCTGATACGCCTTGGCGGCTTGCTCCTGGGCATCCACATAGGAGCGGAAGTCCGCGGCGGTAAGCCAGGGGTCGTGCGGGTTGGCGATGCTGCCCAGGACGTCGTCGAAGATGCCGGGTTCGTGACGGTTGAAGTGCCCGCAGCGCAGTAACTCCATCACCGCCTTCAGGCCCTCGTCGGCTTGGATGATCGCTTCGGGGTTGTAGTTCGGCCGGGTTTGCTCGACTTCGGCAGCGGTAAGGCCGAACAGGAAGAAGTTGTTGTCTCCCACCGCTTCACGAATCTCGATATTGGCGCCGTCCAGGGTGCCGATGGTGACCGCGCCGTTCATCATGAACTTCATGTTACCGGTTCCCGATGCCTCTTTGCCGGCAGTGGAGATCTGTTCGGACAGGTCCGTTCCGGGGGCGATGATCTCCATGGCGGTGACGCGGTAGTTGGGCAGGAAGGCCACCTTCAGGCGGTTGCCGACCTGCGGGTCGCGATTGACGACTCGGGCGACGTTGTTCACCAGTTTGATGATGGACTTGGCCATGGCATAGCCCGGTGCCGCCTTGCCGCCGATCAATACGCAGCGCGGCGTCCAACCGGCCGTATCGCCGGACTTGATGCGGTGATACAGGTACACCACGTGAAGCACGTTCAGCAGCTGGCGTTTGTACTCGTGAATGCGCTTGACCTGCACGTCGAACAGGGCGTCCGGGTCGAAGTGGATGCCGCAATCCTTGCGCACAAGGTTGGCCAGACGTTTCTTGTTGTTGCGTTTCACATCCCGCCAGCGGGCACGGAATTCGGCGTCGTTGGCCAGGGGGGAGATTTTCTCCAACTGATCGAGGTCGGCCACCCATTCGCCGCCGATGTTCTCCGTAAGCAGGCGATTCAGTCCCGGGTTGCAGTCGGCGAGCCAGCGCCGCTGGGTTACGCCATTGGTCTTGTTGTTGAACCGATCAGGCCATAGGTCGTAAAAATCCTTGAACAGACCTTCTTTGAGCAGCTCCGAATGCAGGGCGGCCACGCCATTGACGGAGAAACTGCCGACGATGGCCAGAAAGGCCATGCGCACCTGGGGATCATCGCCTTCCTCGATGATGGACATGCGCCGCAGCCGGTCGACGTCGCCGGGCCACTGGATCGAGACCAGATCGAGGAAGCGGGCGTTGATCTCGTAAATGATCTCCAACAGGCGCGGTAAAAGCTGGCGGAACAGACGCGCCGGCCAGCGTTCCAGGGCCTCCGGCAGTAGGGTGTGGTTTGTGTAGGCCATGCACTGGCTGGTGGTATCCCAGGCATCGTCCCAGCTCAAGCCGTGCTCGTCCACCAGCAGGCGCATGAGCTCCGCCACTGCCACGCTGGGGTGAGTGTCGTTGAGCTGGAAACAATTCATTTGGGCGAACTTGCTGAAGTCGTTGTCGTGCTGCAACTGCCAGGTGCGGATGACGTCCTTGAGGCTGGCGGAAGCGAGGAAGTACTGCTGGCGCAGCCTGAGTTCCTTGCCGTTCTCGCTGGCATCGTTGGGGTAAAGCACCATGGAGATGTGTTCTGCCTGATTCTTGGAGGCGACCGACTCGGGGTAACTGCCGGCATTGAATTCGCCCAGGTCGAATTCGTCCGTGGCGGCCGCTTTCCAGAGTCGCAGCGTAACGACTGTGTCGTTGCGATAGCCGGGTACGGGCACGTCGTAGGGGATGGCAAGCACATCATGCGTGTCGACCCAGCGCGTGGCGATTTCCCCGTGGCCATTGCGGTAGGTCTCGCTGTGACCGTAGAAATGCACCCTCTGGGTGTATTCGGGGCGCTCCAGCTCCCAGGGATTGCCGTCGCGCAGCCAGTGATCCGGTTCCTCCACCTGTTCGCCATTGACGATGTCCTGGCGGAACATCCCGTACTCGTAGCGCAGTCCGTAGCCGGTAACCGGCAGGCGCAGGGTTGCACAGCTATCCAGGAAACAGGCGGCCAGACGTCCGAGGCCGCCGTTGCCCAATCCGGCGTCATGCTCCTGAGCGGCCAGGTCTTCCAGCTTGATACCAAGGTTTTTCAGCGTCTGGGTCAGGGTGTCTTCCAGGCCCAGGTTGAGCATGGCATTGCTGAGCGCGCGCCCCATCAGAAATTCCATGGACAGGTAATAGGCGCGCCGGCAGTCCGGGGCGTAAACCGCATAACGGGATGCCTTCCAGCGCTCCATGAGGCGATCACGCAGGGTAAGGGCGGCGCTTTGATAAAGATAGTGAGGCGAACGGCAGTCCCTGTCCCGTCCCAGGGTGTGGCTGAAGTGGCGTCGGAAGTCCTCCCCTACCGCCTCCACGGTCATACCCAGTCGGGGGAGGTCGGTGAGCCAGGCGACCGGTTTGGTATCTTGCGGGATGGCGTCGTTCATTTTGCTGTAGAACCCCCGTTAGGGTGTAAGGGCATTCAGGGGAATCGGTTCGGATCAGGGCAGCAGTGGCGCGAAGCAGCGCTGCCGTTCTGTTAGTCCGATGGCCTTTCTCGTGGACCGTGCTGCGATGATAGTAGCAGGTACGTGCTGGAATAGGGCTGGAAAGCCGGCGGATTCTCGCATTGTAAGGCCGCCCTTGCCAGCCTGGGCGGCGAGATAAATATTCACATTACGTGCCAGCAAACCTTGCAGGATTTGAAGGCCGGCGCATAACGAACCTCGATACGCTATTCTTTGCCTGTTTTTCGCCCGTTGGCGCCTCTGGCTTGCGACAGGCTGGACTAGACGAGCAATCGCCATAACCACCCCTATTTTGTCTGCGAAAGCACCGTTGGTGGCCGTGTTGCGCTGCGATGGTGCACATCCAGTCGTTACCATGGCCGGTCTGCTTGCGCAGGTGACTGTTCAGGCGACGCAAATCGCGTACCTGGCGCGCTTGATTCACATCTGGCAGGGCGAAATTGGTACGACCTGACCATGGCGCGACGAGGCGACGCAGGTTAGGATTACCGTTTCCGGCTTCTCTGGCTGGCTGAGGCGATCTTCGGCCAACCTTCGACTTGGCCACAGTATCGTGGTCGGACTCCCTGAGGTACGTGCATTTCCATGGATGCCACCCATCTGAACCCTTTGCGCGAACACCTGGCCTGCCGGGTGATTGGTCAGACCGGCCTGGTCAACAGCATGCTGGTCTGTCTGCTCAGCGACGGCCATTTGCTGGTGGAGGGCATGCCGGGTTTGGCAAAGACCACTGCCGTCAAGGCCCTGGCCGAAGGCATCGAGGGCGATTTTCATCGCATCCAGTTCAC